>DATCOF010000120.1:0-24738 GCA_036564845.1 Chitinophagaceae bacterium
TGATATTTTATTTTGAGAAAAAATATTTCTTACAGGATTTCCCGTCATAAGAATTTTTGCGGCCGGGAAAAATTTATCCATGCCATACGATGCAACAAATATTTTTGTTGCTCTTGCTGCAAGAATAATATTGCTTTTACCGGCAAAAGAATTGCTCTCATGAAGGAATGTTGGAATGCCCCGTGTTTGCGCTAACCTTACAACAGGAAAACTTGAATACCCACCAACACCTACAACAGCATGTGGTTTAAAATCATGCAATATTTTCCTAACCTGCGTAAAACTTTTTGCAAGCTTGAAAGGCAACAAAATATTTTTAATCAATGAACTCCTGTTGTAGCCTGCAATGTATAGCCCTACTATCTTATAGCCCGCCTGTGGAACTTTTTCCATTTCCATTTTGTCTTTAGCACCAACAAATAAAATTTCTATATCGGGCTGTTGCGCTTTTAATGCATTAGCAATTGCAATGGCAGGAAATATATGACCTCCCGTGCCTCCACCGGCAATGATGATACGATAACCCCTGCAACTTTTTAAAGGAGTTTCGTCAAGAGATTTTATGTAATCTTCAGTCTTCATTAATTTTCTTCTTCATCATTATTTTCCTGCACTTCAGCCATTACAGTTTTGCCTTCCATTTGTTCAACGTTGCGGGCAACACTTAAAATAATCCCGACTGCAAAACAGGTAAACAACAAACTGCTACCCCCCATACTCACCAGTGGTAATGTAACGCCGGTGGTAGGCAACACATTTACATTCACGGCCATATTCACCATTGCCTGTATCACCAACGTGAAACTCAATGCCACAGCCAGAAAAGCCCCGAATGCATAAGGGCATCTTTGAAAAAGCCTTATGCTTCTAAACAAAAACAATAAATAAATAAACATGATTATAGCACCGCCAAGCAAACCATATTCTTCAATTATAATTGCATAAATAAAATCACTGTAAGGATGCGGAAGAAAATTTCTTTGCTCACTTTTGCCGGGGCCTTTGCCAAACCATCCGCCTTTTGCAATTGCAATTTTTGCCTGTTGAACCTGGTAAGATGCATCTGCTTTATCGGCATACATAAAATCCTGTACACGTTTTATCCAGGTTGGCATTCTGCCGAAACTCAGTACTGACGGTAGTTCCTTTGTTTTATGCTGTTCTTTATCATAATAGGTTTTTGAAATAACAACTAAAAAGATAAGGGGTATTAATGCGGCGCCAACAACTAATAAAATGTGTTTGGTACTTACTCTTCCGATGAACATTAGCATCAACCCTGTGCCGCCGGTTAGTAATGCTGTTGAAAGATTTGCCGGTGCGATGAGCATACAAATAATTATCACCGGGATTATCAATGGGAGAAATCCTTTGCTGAAATTTTTTATCACATTTTGTTTTCTGCTAAGCTGTTTGCTTATGTACATGAAGAGTGCAAGCTTGGCAAGATCAGAAGTTTGAAATGTCATGTTAATGACCGGTAATTTTATCCAGCGGTTGGCTTCGTTAATGCTGCTTCCAAACTTTAATGTGTAAAATAAGAGTGGGATCGATAATAGAAATAAAATCGTTGCCACTCTTGAATATATGGTGTAATTCACTCTGTGTGCGAAATAGATGATAAGTACGCCCAGTGCGATGAATGCTATCTGTTTAAATAAATAACTTTCGGTACTCTTATTCATTTTATATGCCAATGATCCTACACTACTGTACACAACTAATATGCTCACAAGTGTTAATAAAATAACAATTGCCCAGATCACTTTATCGCCTTTTGTGCGATTGAGAAATTTTCCTCTTACTGTATCGAAAGAAGAAAACTCGTTTGATGATATATTTTGCACATTACTCATAATTCTTTTACTGCCTGTTTAAATTGCCTTCCCCTGTCTTCATAATTTTTAAACAGGTCGAAACTTGCACATGCAGGAGAAAGTAAAATCACGTCTCCTTTATTTGCAAAATGAAATGCGGACTGAACAGCATCATTTGCATTGTTTGTGTTAACGATTAGTTCAACATCATGTCCAAAGGCTTCATGAATTTTTCTGTTGTCGATGCCCATGCACACAATGGCTTTTACTTTTTCTTTTACCAGGTCTTTGATCAAAGAATAATCATTGCCTTTATCAATGCCGCCGAGTATCAAAATTGTTGGCTGCGTCATGCTCTCCAAAGCATACCATGTACTGTTTACATTGGTGGCTTTACTGTCATTAATAAATTCAATTCCTTTAATGGTTGCCGCATGTTCCATGCGATGCTCAAGACTGGTAAATGTTTGAACTGCATCTCTTATTTTTTCTTTTCTTATATCCATCACAACCGCTGCGAGCCCTGCTGCCATTGTGTTATACTGGTTATGTTTTCCTTTTACGGCAAAATCTTCTACGCTCATAGTTACTTCTTCCAGTTTCCATTTCAGGTGCACTTTTGCATCTGAAATATATGCGCCTTGCGGTAGTTGTTTGTTCATAGTGAATGGTAATGGGTTAGATCTGATTAAAAAATTGTTTATGTTCTTCATTGTTATTTCATCATCCAGGCAATAAATAAAAACGTCATCTTCTTTTTGATTCTCTGTAATTCTGAATTTGCTTCTGATATAATTTTCAAACTTGTATTCGTACCTATCTAAATGATCTTCTGTTATGTTTAACAGTATTGCTATATCCGCTCTGAAAGTTTTTATATCATCCAATTGAAAAGAACTTATCTCTATCGCGTAAACCTCTTTCGGATCTTCTGCTATTTGCCTTGCGAATGAATAACCAATGTTCCCCACCATTGCACAACTAAGCCCTGCTGTTTTGCAGATGTGATATACCAATGCTGTTGTTGTGCTTTTTCCATTACTTCCTGTTATTCCTATAATTTTACTATCGCCTTTATACCTGTATCCG
Source organism: Chitinophagaceae bacterium (assembly GCA_036564845.1). Taxonomy (GTDB): domain Bacteria; phylum Bacteroidota; class Bacteroidia; order Chitinophagales; family Chitinophagaceae; genus Ginsengibacter. Next base: position 2,907 of record DATCOF010000120.1, read on the forward strand.
AATTCTATTTCGCTTATTATTTCTATTCCCTTTGCTCTTATCTTTTTTATTAATTCATTTTTTTCCGGTATACCCGGGCTTTTTATTATTCTGTCTGCGCTTAAAATTCTTTCCTCTGTATGTCCTTCTTCAAATTCAATTTTGTTTAGCTCAAGCTCATTTTTATACAATTCATTTATCTTACCAGAGTCAGAAACAAAAACTTCGTATTGCTTTTGCTTAGCCAGCAAAGCCGCTCCCACACCACTTTCGCCGGCACCCAGTATAATTATTTTTTGGTTCATTCATTTTTATACGGTTAAGAAAAAAATGGTTCTTCAATAGTATAGAATCTAATGGGTCTTGTTATTTTCATTGGTATTGGATTTAGTTGTTTCTCAAGTCTTCAAAGGATAGATCTTAAAACCAAAATGGTTTTAAGATCAATATTTTTAATCATCTCAATTTTAATGTTACTACCGCTGTTACCACAGATAAAATTGTGATCACCCAAAACCTCACTGCAATTTTGCTTTCATGATAACCCTGCATCTGGTAATGATGATGTAAAGGGCTCATTAAGAAAATTCTCTTACCCACGCCAAACTTTCTTTTAGTGTATTTAAAATAAGAAACCTGTAACATCACACTTAAGAGTTCTACAAAAAACACAAAACAAAAAATGGGTATCAATAATTCTTTACGAACAATAATTGCAAGCGATGCTATAATTCCACCCAATGCAAGGCTGCCGGTGTCACCCATGAAGATCTGCGCCGGGTAAGCATTGTACCACAGGAAGCCAACACATGCACCAACAAATGCCGCGATAAATATTGCCAGCTCACTAAGATTAGGGATGTACATAATATTGAGGTAGTCGGCAATTCTCACGTCGCCGCTTACAAATACAAATACGCCTAAACCCAAACCGATTATCGCACTTACACCTGTTGCCAATCCATCCAAACCATCAGTAATATTGGCCCCGTTTGAAACGGCAGTTACAATAAATATTACAACAAGAATGTATAAAATGAAAGTATATTTCTCCCAGCTTTTTGGCAACAGCTTTGCATAATTGAACTCATGGGTTTTTACAAATGGAATTGTTGTGATTGGAGTTTTAACCGAAACGAAGCGGTGAATTTTTCCTTCAGAAATTATTGTGTCCTCTTTCAATTTTCTCTCACCTCTTTGATGTGACCATGCGGTATCAGAAGCGCCTGCAACTAATTCTCTTTTTACAACAACGCTCTGGTTAAAATAAAGTGTTGTACCGATTATTATTCCAAGCATTACCTGTCCAAAAACTTTGAACCATCCTGCCAGGCCATCCGCATTGGTCTTCTTATAATCAATTCCTTTTTCTTTTGCAATGCGCTTTGCTTTTATTTTAAGATAGTCATCAATAAACCCTATAATACCCAGCCACACTGTGCTTAACAGCATCAGCCTTACATACACTTTTTCAAGATTGGCCAATAATAATGTGGGAACAATAATGGCGAGGATAATGATCAGCCCTCCCATTGTTGGTGTACCGGTCTTTTGTTTCTCACCTCTTAAACCAAGATCGCGTACACTTTCACCAATTTGTTTTCTCTTTAAAAAGTTGATTATTTTTTTACCATACACTGTTGTTATCACTAATGAAAGGATCACAGCGATCAACACCCTAAAGGTGATGAACTGGAATAACCCGCTGCCGGGAAATTTTATTCCATTTTTTGTGAGCCAATTAAATAAGTGATACAACATACTTGTTACCGGTTACTGGTTATTTATCTAATAATTCAAACATTTCTGCCAACACTGCTTTATCATCAAAAGGATGTTTAATGCCTTTTATCTCCTGGTATTTTTCATGTCCTTTGCCCGCCACTAAAACAATATCTTCTCTTTTAGAAAAACTTACAGCAGTTTTAATGGCCTCTCTTCTGTCTGCAATTGAAATACATTTTTTGCGGCAGGTAATGCTTATGCCACTTTCCATATCTTTTATTATTTCATTCGGGTCTTCGCTTCTTGGATTATCAGAAGTAAAAAATATTTTATCGCTATGCTCACAGGCAACTTCGGCCATTACAGGGCGTTTCGTTTTATCCCTGTCGCCGCCGCAACCAACTACCGTAAGAATTTTTTCTTCACCCTGGCGCAAATTTTTTATTGCAGCCAACACATTCAATAATGCATCCGGCGTGTGGGCATAATCAATAATTCCAATAACTTTTTCTTTGGGGGAAACCAGGTAATCAAACCTTCCTTCGGCGCCGGTAAGGCTGCTTAATACCTGTAATACATTTTGCTTGTCTTCTCCTAAACAAACTGCTGCACCATACACTGCCAATAAATTATACGCATTAAAAATTCCTATCAGTTTAAAATGAACTTCGATATCATTAATGGTCATCAATAATCCTGACAAACTATTCTCCAATATTTTTCCTTTGAAATCAGCCATAGTTTTAAGACTGTAGAAATATTTTTTTGCTGAGGTATTTTGCAGCATCACTGCACCACGCCTGTCATCTGCATTAGATATTGCAAACGCAGAAGACGGAATCCCATCAAAGAATTTCTTTTTTGCTTTTATATATTCATCAAAGGTTTTGTGATAATCAAGATGATCGTGTGTGATGTTTGTAAATATGCCACCTGCAAATTTTAGCCCTGCAACTCTCTCCTGATCCAATGCATGTGAACTCACTTCCATAAAAATATAAGTGCAGGAAGCACTAACCATTTTTGCAAGCAATTCGTTCAACCTTATTGCATCCGGAGTTGTATGAGTTGATGGCAAAATTTCATCAACAACCTGGTTTTGTACAGTGCTTATCAAGCCACATTTATAACCAAGCGCAGAATATAATTTGAATAAAAGTGTTGCAACAGTTGTTTTGCCGTTAGTGCCCGTAACACCAATTAATTTTATTTTATGCGATGGCTGATCGTAAAAATTATGCGCAATAATTCCTGCTGCGGCAGCGCTGTTCTCAACCACAACGTACATTACTTCATTCTTAATTTCTGCCGGAATATTTTCGCAAATAATTACAGTTGCACCATTTGCAATTGCTGTGTCAATAAATTTATGACCATCAGTAGCAGTTCCTTTAATAGCAATGAAACATGCGCCTGCAGTAGCTTTTCGGGAATCTATCTGCAAGTCATTAACTTCATCAACAGTTTTACCTGCTGTTGATTTAATTTTAACTGAATACAATATGTTCTGCAATGATGCCATTAATTCAATTGAATATTTATTGATTGTCCTTTTGCAAATGTTGTTCCTTCAGGCAATGATTGATATATCACTTTTCCTCTTCCGCCGGCAATTACTTTTAATCCATAATTCTCCAGCATATACACAGCATCTTTTAATCCCAGCCCTACAACCTTTGGCGTAACCAACGATTGAGACGACGGATTGTTCATTGCATTTAGAATTACTTTGTTGTCATACATATTTATACTTCTCCAATATCCCGCTGCTGCTGAATCCAAAAAAGGAAGATTTAAAACGCTTAATATTTTATTGATGTCATTCTTTAAACCGTAGTAATTATATTTTGAACTATCGTTAACTGCCGCTGATTGAAAGAAGGGTTGATAAGAAAGATTGGATGCATAAATTTTATCAGCCACTTCTCTAAAAACCGGGCCAGATACAACTCCACCGTACGCCAGTTTTGATTCGTTTGTATTTTGAATAACTACAGCGATCGTATATTTTGGTTTTTCAAAAGGGAAAAATCCTATGAATGCTGATTGATAAATTTTATTTCCCTTATTATATCCCCTGTTATCTAATGCTGTTACAGCCGTTCCTGTTTTGCCTGCAAATGAATACACTACTGTTTTTAAACTATGGCCGGTTCCATGTTCGCTCTGCACAACATCCAGCATACATTCTTTTAATTTTCCCAATGTTTCATCACTGCAAATTTTTTCTACCAAAACCTGCGGAAAAAAAGTCTTTACATCAACCCCTAATTCTCTAATTGAATTAACAAGATATGGCTTCATCATTCTGCCATTGTTGGCAACAGCATTATATATCATCAGCATGTGTAGCGGGGTTACCAATTCCTCATAACCATGCGCCATAAAAGGCAATGTAGTTTTACCCCAAAATTTGCCTCCCGGTTTTTTAATGAGAGGAGTAGCCTGGCCAACAATATCAACTCCTGTTGCGGTATCTAATCTTAAATGATGCAAATGATCATAAAACTGTTTGGGATTATCATGATAGTATTCTTCTGCAAGCTTTGCGAATGCTACGTTTGACGACATGGCAAATGCTTCTTTAACGGTAACTTTTCCGGTACCTAAATGCGAATCTGTAATGTTCAATCCATAGAAAGATTTTCTTCCGCCTTCACAATCAACTATAGAACCTGTATCAACATATTTATCTTCTAACAATGATAATAATGTAGCAACTTTAAAAATAGAACCGGGCTCAGTTTTTTTACCGATACCATAATTATAATCTTCAAGGTAAGTACCATCGGGGCGCTTACCGAGATTTGCAATGGCTTTAATTTTACCAGTTGCTGTTTCCATTACAATGCAGGTACCATGCATTGAGTTGTTAGTTACCATCATCTTCATCAAAGCATTTTCAGAAACATCCTGTATGTAAGTATCTATGGTAGTAATAACATCTTTTCCATTCTCAGCCTCAATCTCAGCGCCATCAACGGGAACATATACGCCGGCCATATAACGCATCAAACGCTGTCCTGTCTGGCCTTTCAGTAAACTGTCGTACGTTCTTTCAAGACCAACATTTTTACTTGTATCACCACGGGAAAGACCAATAGTTCGGTTAGCTAATAACACATACGGATTTATCCGGCTATCGCGAACGTCAATAATAAATCCACTTTTATTTCTTCCTTCTTTTACTAAAACAAAATCTCTTAGTTGCTTGTATTGTTCAAAAGATATTTTCCGTTTCATCAAAAAATACCTGTCTTCATTTTTATAAGCAACGGATAATTCTTTTTTATAATCGTCGGCTGATTGATCTTTAAAAAGATCGGCTAATGAAATACTAAGTGAGTCAACATTATCGTAAAATCTTTTGCCGTGTTTTTCCCGCAATCCTTCTGCGCCAAAATCAATATAAATATCAAAAACAGGAATTGATGTGCTAAGCATGTTACCATCCTCACTGTAAATACTTCCTCTTTCTGCATTTATTGGCATGTACTTTAAATGCAGGCTATCACTCATGCTCTTCCAATAAGCACCCTGTACACGCTGAATGTAAATGGCCCTGCCTAATATTATTACTCCCAGCACGATGATGCCAAGAAAGCATAAGTAGACACGCCATAATATATCTTTTTTTACATCCAATTTTCTGTGTTAGTTATATATTGATAAACTATTTTTTAATTTTCTTTTGTGCTGTCTCCAATTCTCATGGCCGGAGCAGCAAGCTCTTTCAAACCCAATGGCTCAACAGCTTTTACCAATTCGCTTTCCTTACTTCTAAATATCACATCCTGTTTTACGGTTTTAAATACATACTCCATTTCTTTTAAATGCTTTGCTGTGGCATTGATCTTACGAATGTTCTTATCAGCATAATGACCATTAGCTATGTACAACACAGTAAGTAATGCAGTAAATAAAAAGAAGGGAATATTTTTTACGATCCACCGGTAGTATAGCCACTTTTTCCAATCCTTTTTGGGATTGAAAATTTTGTTTTTATAATTTTTTAATGGGTTTTGAGACATTATCTCTTTATAATTATTTTATTTTTTTTAAACTATTTCTTTTCAGCAATACGAAGTTTTGCGCTTCTTGCTCTTGGGTTTTGTTTTACTTCTTCTTCACCGGCTGTGAACGGTTTTTTTGTAACGATGTGAAATGGATTTTCATTTTTTGTTCCATACACTTCATCAATTTCAGTATCGTCAACTCCTTTAAAAAAATTCTTTACAATCCTGTCTTCCAATGAATGAAAAGTGATAATTACAATTCGTCCACATTCCTTTAAAACATTTGTGCTTTGCTGCAACATTTCTTTAAGTGCATTCAATTCGTCATTAACTTCTATGCGTAATGCCTGAAAAACCTGGGCAAAATATTTATTCGGATTTCCTTTAACCACACCATGCACAGCATTTTTAAAATCAGCAATTGTTTGCATGGATGTTTTAGTTCTCTGCTCAACAATTGTTCTCGCCAATGTTTTTGAATTAGTGACCTCACCGTATTGTTCAAAAATTTTATGCAACTTTTCTTCCGGATAGTTTTTTAGCACATCCATTGCTATCAATGTTTGGCGCTGATCCATCCGCATATCCATTGCTGCATTAAAACGGGTTGAGAAGCCGCGTTCTGCTTTATCAAACTGGTAACTTGAAACACCTAAGTCAGCTAATATCCCATCCACTTCTTTGATCTTATGCAGTCGCAGAAATTTTTGCAGATGGCGAAAATTTTGCGGAATAAAAATTATTCTTTCATCAGCCGGCATATTTTTTTTTGCATCTTCATCCTGGTCAAAAGCGATTAATCTTCCAGCTTTATTTAATTTCTGCAGGATAGCCTTGCTGTGCCCACCGCCGCCAAATGTGCAATCAACATATGTTCCTGATGGATTAATTTTTAATCCTTCTATAACTTGCTGCAACATTACCGGCACATGATAAATGCCCTGTTGCATAAATTATATTTCAGTTTTTTTATCACCTGCCATAACATCTTTAGCCAGATTGCTAAATGCTTCCGGTGAAAAAGTTTCAAAGAACTGCTGGTATTTTATTTTATCCCAGATCTCGATTTTGTTTACTGCCGAAACAAGGACAATATCTTTTTCTAATCCTGCGTATTCCATTAAATTTTTGGGGATCAACAAACGGTTAGCACTATCCAGTTCAACCTGCGTGGCGCCATTTAAAAAGTAACGCCTGAATTGCCGAACTTTGGGTTCAAAATCATTAAGATCACTTATCTCTGCGAATATGGGTTTCCAGCTTTTCATTGGGTACAGACTTAAACATTTCTCGAACCCGCGATTAATCACAAAATGCTCCTGCCCGCTCTCAGGTAATTGTTTTTTAACTGCCGAAGGAAGAAGAAACCTCCCTTTAGCATCTAATGTTGATTCATATTCACCTATAAAACCTATCATTATTAATGGATTACACCTATTGTGACAATAATTTACACAAAATAACACTTTTTCCCACTTGACCAACAAATTTGTATTAATCTTTTTATACACATAAATTCAATTATTTTATAAAAAAGAATTTATACCAAATCATTACTCAAAATGTTAGCAGGTTATTCGGGTACGCCGCTTATAAAAAAATTAGGTATAAAAGAAGAGATGAAAGTTCAATTGATTGGACAGCCTGAAAATTATTTTGATCTTCTGTAAAAAAATATTTCATCCCAACTTTCTAAAAAAACAGAAGTTCCGGATCTCGTTCATTTGTTTGTAAAAACAAAAAAAAGAATTTGAATCTGAAATAAAAAAAATAAACCAGTGTATGAAACCAACAATTATCTGGGTTTCATGGTATAAAAAAAGCGCAGGAATTGTTACGGATATTACAAAAGATGTGACAAGAGGTTACGCATTAAAAAATGATCTTGTTGATGTAAAAGCTTGCGCAGTAAGCGATATTTGGAGCGGATTAAAATTAGTTGTCCCCTTGGCTAAGAGATAATTTTTTAAGAACCATTTTCTTCCGGGGAGGTAATATTTTTTTGTGGCATGTCGATGATAAAACAACTTCCTTTTCCCAATGTACTTTCTGCTTTTATCTTTCCGTGATGTGCAGTCACAATCGTTTTTACATAGCTTAATCCAAGGCCAAAACCTTTTACATTATGAAGATTTCCTGTGTGTGCACGATAAAATTTTTCAAAGATGCGGTGCAATGTTTCTTTATTCATCCCTATGCCATTGTCTTCTATCTTAATGCGAAAATGATTGTTGATATTTTGCGTACATAATTTAATTACCAAATTATCTTTTGAATATTTAACTGCGTTATCCAACAGGTTATTTACAAGATTTGTAAAATGCACTTCGTCAGCTAACACCAGGTCATTCTCAGCCTCCAGCTTCACTTCCAGCTTACCCTGCTTTTCTTCAACAGGCAATTTCATATTATTAACTGCTGTATTTATCAGGTCGTGCGCATGCAACACTTTTAAATTTAATTGTATCTGCTGCTTATCCAACATCGCAGCCTGCAGAATGGTTTCAACCTGCTTATTCATCCGCTTATTTTCTTCTTTAATTATTCCCGAAAAATATTCTGTTTTAGTTCTGTCCTGCATAACCTTCTCATTTTTTAAAGCATCCACAGCAAGTGAAATTGTAGCCAGCGGTGTTTTAAATTCATGCGTCATGTTATTGATAAAATCAGATTTTATCTCGTTTAATTTTTTTTGTTTTAATAATGCTTTTAAGGTGATAAAAAATGCGGCAAATATTAAAATAGTAAACAGCACAGAGCCTGCCACCATCCACGACATTTGTCTCCAAACAATATTTTTTAAATCCGGAACAATAATTACCAGCAATTCTTCGGGAGATACTCCTTCAGAGATACTTCCGCTGGGAGAAACCAACGGGTAAACAATAGACATATTATTAACCGTATCCTGGTATAGCCGGGCAAAGTTGTCTGACTGAACCTGCTCGCCAATCATAGATGTAGGCGTTACTGCAAATTCAAAGGGAACCTCTTTAATATCATGAATTTCAAATGCATTTTTTATTTTATTACGTATCTCGTCACGGCTGAATTTATGTGTGATTGTTAAAGAAAATCCATTTAAAGGAGAAAGGTCATTGGTTTTTTTATTATCGAAGGGAGATAGATTTCCTTTTTCATCCACTAAATCCATACCTGCAGTTGCTGTTACTATGCTTAAGTGTTCTTCAAACTGGTGCTCCTTATCAGCATGCATCTGCTTTATCCAGAGATACTGAAAGAAGATCAACCCTATTAGCGAAAGAAAAACAAGAACAGTTATAATTGGAAAAATTTTCTTCATGTGTTACAAAATTAACCCCGACATTACCCTTAAAAAAAATGTGAGAAGATATTAAGCAATTTTAACTAAGTATTATCTTTCTAAAAATATTGAAAAATATTTTAGTAAAACAATAAACACTTCATCAAATAAATTTAATTTAGAATAATGATTTTACCTGCAAGAGGCACATTATTAATTGCCAATCCTTTTTTAAAGGATCCAAACTTTTCACGAACTGTAATTTTTCTTTGTGAGCACAAGGAAGAAGGAAGCTTTGGATTTGTGCTGAATAAAAAATTTCCTAAATCATTAGGAGAGTTGATACCGGAGTTAGCGGAGTATAAGATCCCTGTTTATTCCGGAGGCCCTGTACAAAAAGATACCATACATTTTCTGCATCAATATCCTGAATTAATTCCCGGCGGTGAAGAAGTGCTTGATGGAGTTTACTGGGGCGGTAATTTTGAAAGTCTTGTTACCTATGTAAAAAATAATGATATCGATCTTAATAAGATAAGATTTTTTATTGGCTATAGTGGCTGGAGCGAAGGACAACTGGATGATGAGATGGAAGAAAAAAGCTGGCTTACTGTTGATGCCATACGAAAACTTATTTTTCATAAAAAACCTGAAGAAACATGGAAAGATTCTTTAAAACATTTAGGTGGTGATTATGAAATGATGATTAACTTTCCGCTCGATCCCCAATTGAATTGACCTTAATTAAAATAATAAATATGAAAAATTTACTGATCGCTTTCGCCTTATCATTGATAACTGTTACTTCGTTTGCACAGGCTAAGCATCCGAATATAAGACAACGCAAAGTGAAGGCTGCCCTTGCCAAATACCATGATAATATTGACAACCGCATGAAGGGGCCCAATGGTGAAGCGATCTACATAGAACCTAATGGCGGCAGGTATTACATGAAGAATGGTAAAAAAGTTTATGTAGAATATAAAGGGAACAAGAACTAATAATTCATTTATCTTTCTCAAAAAAATAGTTGCTCTACACTCTTTTAAAACTCCCTGCAAAACTGGCTTTATATTTTTATTGCAGGAAAATAATAATTAATAAAAAAGAATTGTTGCAAAGCGATGGTCCGCTGTTGATCGCGGCCAATCATCCCAGCTCATTTTTAGATGCAATTATTTTAGCAACAATATTTAAGCGGTCAATTTATTCTCTTGCAAGAGGCGATGCATTTGTAAATAAATTTTATAAAAAAATTCTTCTCTCTCTAAATATGTTACCTGTTTACAGGATAAGTGAAGGCGCTGAAAACCTGGAACATAATTACACAACGTTCTCTTCCTGCATTGATATCTTTAAAAAAAGGGGGATAGTATTAATTTTTAGTGAAGGCAGATGTATCAACGAATGGCATTTGCGGCCATTAAAAAAAGGTACAGCAAGGTTGGCTATGAGTGCATGGCAGCAGGATATTCCATTACAGATTTTACCGCTCGGAATTAATTACAGTTCATTTAGAATATTCGGTAAAAACGTAATCCTGAATTTTGGAGAGATATTAACTGCGAAAGATTTTGATTCAAATTTGTCTGACGGAAAAACAGTAAACGATTTCAACTTTAAGTTAGAGCAGCAGTTAAAAGATCTTGTTGTAGAAGCTGATGCTTCGGATAAAGAAAAACTTAAAAAAATATTTTTTATTCCGCAGCCTTTAATAAAAAAGGTATTGCTTTTTATTCCGGCTATTATTGGATGGTTGTTGAATGCTCCATTATATTTTCCTATCATTTTATCAATTAAAAAAAGGGCCAATGATCATTTTGATTCTATTGTAGTGGGATTATTATTTATACTTTACCCGATCTATCTCTTACTAGTTACTATAGCTACATATTTCATCACAGGAAACACATTATCTTTTTTCTTACTTCTGCTTATTCCTTTTACAGCATGGAGTTGCTTACAGCTGAAAAGACAATTTTAATAAATTATTGAAGATTCGATTCTACAACAACGGGATGTTCGGAAATTATTTCCTCAATATTAAAAGGCTTCCCACTTCATCCTTCGCCTTTTTAAGGTTGGCAGCAAATTTGAAGGATAACAAATACTACTGGTCCATTTACTTTCCCACACATTGCTTATTGATTTTTAAAAAACGGTTTATTTAAACAAATTAAAGTAACAGAAATAAATAACTGGCATGCAGATAGTATTTAAAAAATTAGGACGTGAAAGAGCGTGGGGACAGGCATATACTGATGATAATATTATTGAACTTGACCCCAGGCTTGAGGGCAAAAGGCATTTAGAAATATTAATTCACGAAGCTTTTCATTTACTTAATTGCGATTGGAGTGAAACTAAAGTGATAAAGCAAAGTAAAAAATTAAGTAGTGTTCTATGGAAACAAGGCTATAGAAAAAATGAAACGGAATTGAGAGTAACCGCTAAAATAAAAAAGTCCTCAAATGTGAGGACTTAAAAAATTATTACAAACCTTGATTATTCTTCAACAGCTCCTTCTACCAATACAGTAGTTTTATTATTTATCACTTCCACAAAACCGCTTTGAATATTATAAAGTGTTGTTGAAATTTTATCCTTTAAAATTTTAAGCTTGCCCGCTTTTAATGCGCTTACCAACGGTGCATGTTTTTCCAATACTTCAAAAGAGCCTGCAATGCCCGGAAGCTGTACTCCATATACTTCTCCGCTGAATATCTTTTTTTCCGGTGTTAAAATCTCAAGAGTCATAATTTGACGATTTGATAATTTGACGATTTGATAATTTGACGAATTGACTAATTTGTTTTACGCTTGTGCTGCTTCCATCATTTTCTTACCTTTCTCAATTGCATCTTCTAAAGTTCCTACAAGGTTGAAAGCTGCTTCAGGATATTCATCCACTTCTCCATCCATGATAGCGTTGAAGCCACGGATAGTATCTTCAATAGAAACCAATACACCTTTCAATCCGGTGAACTGCTCTGCAACGTGGAATGGCTGTGATAAGAAACGTTGTACACGTCTTGCACGGCTTACCGTTAATTTATCTTCATCACTCAATTCGTCCAGACCAAGGATGGCGATGATATCCTGCAATTCTTTATAACGCTGTAAAGTTAATTTAACCCTGTTGGCACAATCGTAGTGGGCATCACCAACAATTTGTGGAGTAAGTATTCTTGAAGTAGAATCCAAAGGATCAACCGCAGGATAGATTCCAAGATCGGCGATCTTACGGCTCAATACTGTTGTTGCATCAAGGTGAGCAAATGTTGTTGCAGGAGCCGGATCTGTCAAATCATCCGCAGGCACATACACCGCCTGAACAGAGGTGATAGAACCATTTTTTGTAGAAGTAATTCTTTCCTGCATCAATCCCATTTCAGTTGCAAGCGTTGGCTGGTAACCCACCGCTGAAGGCATACGGCCTAACAACGCTGATACTTCAGAACCTGCCTGTGTAAAACGAAATATATTATCTACGAAAAACAAAATATCTTTTCCTTTTCCTGTGCCATCCCCATCACGGAAATATTCTGCTATCGTCAATCCGCTCAAAGCCACACGGGCTCTTGCTCCCGGCGGTTCGTTCATTTGTCCGAAAACAAATGTTGCTTTAGAATCTTTAAGGTCTTCCATGTTCACACTTTCCAAATCCCATCCGCCTTCTTCCATGCTATGAATAAACTTATCACCGTATTTCATGATGCCTGCTTCTATCATTTCCCTCATCAGATCATTTCCTTCACGGGTTCTTTCACCAACACCGGCAAACACTGACAAACCTGCGTAAGCCTTTGCAATGTTGTTGATCAACTCCTGGATCAAAACTGTTTTACCAACACCGGCACCACCAAACAAACCAATCTTACCACCCTTTGCATAAGGCTCAATAAGATCAATAACTTTAATACCTGTATATAAAATTTCTGAAGCTGTACTTAAATTTTCAAACAATGGCGGCTTATTATGAATAGCGCGGCCACCAACTTTACTAACCTGTGGCAAACCATCAATTGCATCACCTGTAACATTAAAAAGACGACCATTAATTGCATCACCAACCGGCATTAAAATAGGAGAGCCAAGATCCACAACATCCATTCCTCGGGTCAAACCTTCAGTGCCGTCCATCGCAATGCAACGAACACTGTCCTCACCCAAATGCTGCTGAGTTTCCAGTATAACTTTATCTCCATTTGGCCTTGTAATTTCCAATGCATGAAGAATTTCAGGCAGCTTATTATCACCTGTAAAATGTACGTCGATAACCGCACCAATGATCTGTTTTATCTTTCCAACGTTTGCCATAATATTTTAATTTTCAATCAGATCCGAAGGATCGGATTATTCGAGGCGCAAAGGTAAGGGTTGACGGTTGAAATTTAAAATGAAAAAAAGATTTTGTTAGCAAACATTTGAGCCATGATTAAGCCGCATTGGCGACGCTCCGTTGAAAATTGGAATGCTATTGAACAGTTTTTAAAGAATCCACGCAATGACGCAGAGAAAAATGCAGAAGGTGCAAAGCAAAACTTTGCGACTTAGGTTACTTTGCACCTTTGCGTGAAATAAAAGTGAATAAACAAATTCTATTATCCAATTAGAAATCCGAAATTTGACGTTCTCAATTATATGGACAAATTCATCGTTTCAGCAAGAAAATACAGGCCGCAAAACTTTAATACGGTTGTAGGGCAATCGCATATCACTACTACACTAAAGAATGCTATAAAGAATAATCAACTGGCTCATGCCTTTTTATTCTGCGGACCAAGAGGTGTAGGTAAAACAACCTGCGCACGTATTCTTGCCAAAACAATAAATTGCGAGAACAGAACACCAGATGGAGAAGCCTGTAATGCCTGCAACTCATGCGTTTCATTTGATAACGGCGCTTCCTTAAATATTCATGAGCTGGATGCTGCAAGCAATAACTCTGTTGATGACATACGCTCTTTGGTGGACCAGGTAAGGTTTGCACCGCAGGCGGGAGCATATAAAGTATATATAGTGGATGAGGTTCACATGCTTAGCTCATCGGCCTTCAATGCATTTTTAAAAACGTTGGAAGAACCACCGCCCTATGCTATTTTTATTTTGGCGACAACAGAAAAGCATAAGATCATTCCTACCATTCTTTCCCGCTGCCAGATATTTGATTTTAAACGCATCACCAATCACGATACGGTTGAGCACCTTGAAGAAATTTGTGAGAAAGAACATATTAAAGCTGATAAAGCTGCACTGCATGTCATTGCGCAAAAAAGTGAAGGATGTTTGCGGGATGCCTTGAGTATTCTTGATAAAATTGTAAGTTTTACCAATGGCGAATTAACTTACGCCAACACGCTGGAGCATCTGAATATTCTTGATGAAGATTATTATTTTAAGCTCATCGATTGCATGCAGCAGCAAAATATCAGCGATGCTATATTAATGTATGATGAAATAAACCGCAAAGGTTTTGAAGGTGATTTAGTGCTGAATGGTTTTGCTGAATTTATCAGGAATGTTTTGGTAAGCAAAGATCCAAAAGTGGCCGTGCTGTTAGAAGTAGCGGAAAACTTTAAACCCAAATATTTAGAGACTGCAAAAAAAATTAATCCGGCATGGCTGATAAGCGCTTTAAATATTTTAAGCGAAGCAGAGATAAATTATAAACAGGCTCGCAATAAAAAACTGCATGTTGAACTTTCACTTATTAAACTTTGTTACCTGCAACAGGCCATTGAATTAGTAAATGATGAAAATGGTTTGTCTAAAAAAAAACAGGTTGAATCAGTAAAGTCTTTTGCCTTTAGAACTATTGCTCCTATTGAATTTAAGGAAAAGTTGCAAGCCGCCAGTTACAAGCCACAAGTTGAGAATTATACTTCTCAGGTAAATAAAATTAGTAATGATACTAATTCCCCTTTAGAAGATAGAGGTGCAAAACTTATTATTGAAACCGGCGTAAAAAATATCCCGATAGCTATCGGGACAAAAGCTGTGGCTGATAATACAAGAGTTACCAATGGTGTTTCAAAAATTGGTGCCTTAGATAAAATAAGAAAAGAAGTAGCCAGCAGGCACAATGCCGCTGCAAATATTATTAAAGAACTAAGTGAAGAAGAAATATATATCACGTGGGGACAGTACATTGAACAATTAAAAAAGAAAAATAATCCTTCGGCAGTCAGCAATTTTAAATCAGCAGTTTTAAAAATTGCCGATCCTAATTGCATAGAAATAATCACTGAAAGTAAAATTCATCAAAGCTTTATTGAAAATGAAAGAGCGGCTTTGATCGAGCATCTTCAAAATCATTTTAATAACCGTAAACTTTCTTATAAAGTTGTGGTGGTAGAAACCGGGGAGAAAAAAACTGTGGAAGAACATCTCAGCTCCAAACAGCAATATCTAAAAATGATAGAACAATATCCTTTGGTAAAGGAATTAAAAGATAAATTAAGGATGGAGCTGGATTATTAAGTGTCCTGTCTCAATGCCCTGGGGGAAAATTAAATTTTACTGCTCGTACTTTTATACAATTGCAGTAATTTCACTTTTTTAAATTTAAAGAAATTATGGCTGTAGCTATTCGTATGCCTTTGCTGAGTGATACAATGACGGAAGGCAAAATTATTCAATGGAATAAAAAAGTTGGTGATAAAGTGAAAGGTGATGATGTATTGGCGGAAGTGGAAACAGATAAGGCAACAATGGAAGTGGTAGGATATGAAGAGGGAACGCTGTTATACATTGGTGTAGAAGAAGGACAGGCAGCAAAAGTAAATGGCATAATTGCAATAGTTGGAAAAGAAGGTGAAGACTATAAAGGATTATTAGATTCAGCTGAGACAAAACCGGAAGCAAAAAAAGAAGAAGCTGCTCCGAAAGAAACTGAAAAAACGGAAGCGCCAAAACAGGAAGCTCAGCAACCTGCTCCTGAATTAAAAGAAGAAAAAACTGATGATGCCGGAAGATTAAAAGCATCCCCTCTTGCAAAAAAATTAGCCGCTGATAAAGGCATTGATATTTCAAAAGTTAATGGCAGCGGTGATGGCGGAAGAATTGTAAAGAAAGATGTTGATAGTTATAAGCCGTCAACAGTCGACAGTCGACAGTCCACTGAAACCAAAGCTGTACAACCCTTTGCACAAACGGGCCAGGAAGGTTACCAGGATATCCAGCTTACGCAAATGCGTAAAACAATTGCACGTCGCCTGAGCGAAAGCAATTTTACTGCTCCGCATTTTTTCCTCACTATGGAAATAAATATGGACAATGCAATGGCCTCTCGTGGAAGTATAAATGAGATAAGTCCGGTTAAAATATCTTTTAATGACATGGTGATAAAAGCCGCGGCTATGGCGCTTCGCCAGCATCCTGCAGTTAACAGCAGCTGGATGGGAGATTTTATTCGCCAGAATAATCATATTCACATTGGCTCTGCCATCGCATTGCCTGAAGGTTTGATAGTTCCCGTAATTCGTTTTGCAGATCAGAAATCTCTTTCACAAATTGCTGCTGATGCAAAAGACCTTTACGATAAAGCAAGAAATAAAAAGATACAGCCGCAGGATTTTAGCGGAAATACTTTTACCGTTTCCAATTTAGGAATGATGGACATTGAAGAATTTACTGCTATTATCAATCCGCCGGACAGTGCAATTCTTGCCGTGGGAAGAATTAAAGAAGTTGTGGTAAAAAAAGGTGATTGTTTTGGAACTTCTAACTTTATGAAAGTTACTTTAAGCTGCGATCACAGAAGCGTAGACGGCGCTGTTGGCGCTGCTTTCCTGCAAACGTTTAAAAAGTTTTTGGAGAATCCTGTAACGATGTTGGTGTAATTTTTTAAGTAGCCAACGCTTTTACTTTATTCGTTTATACAATTTATTTCAGCAAGAGTGAACTGGCAATTATTACATTCACAGAGGTAATAAATTATCGCTTCATTCTATGGCGTAGAAAATAGTTAATTTTAGAAGTGAATACAACGCTACGCTCCACTTTACAACTTCTTCGATTTCATTTTTCATTTTTTTTAATGCCTGTTTATTGGTTTGCATTAAGCCAGGTAAACAAAATTAATTGGCGTGATGCAATTGTAATATTCATCATCTTACATTTATTGGTATATCCTGCCAGCAACGGTTACAATAGTTATATGGATCGTGACACGGGCAGCATCGGCGGAATAAAAAATCCCTTGCAACCCACAAAACAATTGTTCTATGTAACCGTAATGATGGATGTTGTTTCAATTGCGTTAAGTTTTTTAATAACCCCAATTTTTGCTTTGGGAATTCTTTTATACATTCTTGCATCACGGGCATACAGTTATAGAAAGATCAGGTTAAAAAAATACCCGGTTACCGGTTATCTCACGGTCGTAATTTTCCAGGGAGCAGTCACTTTTTTTTTAGTATATCATGGCAGTGAAAGCAACCATACCACTAATGTTCCCGTAATAGCAATGATAGCTGCAAGTTTGCTGATCGGCGGTTTTTATCCGCTCACACAAATTTACCAGCACGAAGATGATCTGAAAGATGGAGTACAAACGATCAGTTATAAATTAGGATATAAAGGAACTTTTATATTTACTGGCATCGTATATGCTTTAGCTTTCGGGATGTTAGGTTTATTTTTTTATTTAAATATTGAGTTGAGCCATTTCCTCGTATTACAAATCTTTATGGCGCCGGTGTTCGTATATTTTTTTATCTGGTTCCGCAAAGTGCTAATGAATACTAATGAAGCGAATTTTAAAAACACAATGCGTATGAATCTATTGGCTTCAATATGTACAAACGTTGGATTTATCACCTTATTAATTTTACGACTGAGTGAGTAAGATAACCGCTATAGCAACCGCTGTTCCCCAATATAAACATGAGCAGGAAAGCATTCTCACTTTTATGCAGAATGTGTATGCAATGAATGAAGTTGATAAAAGAAAAATGAAATTTCTTTATCATCAAAGTGGGATCAATACAAGATATTCTGTTCTTCCTGATTATGGGTTGCAGGCAAACGACTGGGAATTTTATCCCGCAACAGAAAATCTTGAGCCCTTTCCCAATCTCGAATTAAGAATGAAATGGTTTAACAAAGCTGCTCCCAAACTTTCTGTTGCTGCAATTGAAAAATGCATTAATAATAAGATAAATAAAGATGAGATAACACATCTTATTACTGTTACATGTACCGGCATAAGCGCTCCGGGCCTGGATCTGCAGGTGATGGAAGCAATGGATCTGCCCAACAATATTTTTAGAACATCTGTAAATTTTATGGGATGCTACGCCGCTATCCATGCATTAAAACTTGCGGATTCATTTTGCAAGAATGATACAAATGCAAAAGTAATAGTTGTGTGTACCGAGCTATGTACGCTTCATTTTCAAAAAGAAAATTCAACTGATAATATTACCTCAAGTTTATTATTTGGTGATGGTTCCTCAGCAGTTTTAGTCACACATGATGATGATAAACTTGATGGACTGCGGATAAAAGATTTTTATTCTGAAGTTGCATTTAAAGGCAAGAAAGATATGAGCTGGGAATTATCTTCTTCAGGATTTTTGATGACGTTATCGGGTTACATTCCGGATCTTATTGAAGAAGATTTTAATTCTTTAACTCAAAACGCATTGCAACATGCTTCGCAAAATAAAGAAGATGTTACCCATTGGTGTTTTCATCCCGGCGGAAAAAAAATATTAAGCTCTATTCAAAAAAGTATTGATGTGCCTGCCGAATCTTTACAACATTCGTACAATGTTTTAAGAGATTATGGCAATATGTCCTCTCCTACTATTTTGTTTGTTTTAAAAGAGATCATGAATGAATTAGAAATTTCCAAAAATAAAAAAGTAAATATCTTAGGGGCAGCATTTGGCCCTGGTCTTACCCTTGAGACATTCATATTATCTCATGACTGATTTCAGCAATCGTTCATACAAAAAAGAATTATTAGACAGGGATGATATTCCTTTTGCAGATATTCAGCAGAACATGAAAGAACTGGAATTTATTAATTCCCGCCTCGGTGGTCATAACATAACGATAGCAGGATTTAAAAAATTAGCAGGCGAAAGAAAAAATATATCAGTGTGTGAAATTGGCTCTGGTGGCGGCGATAACCTGAATGCCATTTACATGCACAGCAGTAAAAAAGATATTCATATAAAATTTACCGGTATTGATATTAATGCTGATTGCATTGTCTACGCAAAAAAAAATACAGCAATACCGGATGAGAATTTTATTGTTTCCGATTATAAAAATGTTGATTTTAAAAATAACAAACCCGATATAATTTTCTCATCTTTATTTTGTCATCATTTTAGGGATGAAGAATTAATTACAATGATGCAATGGATGAAAGCAAATTCAAAACTTGGTTTTTTTATCAACGATCTTCATCGCCACAGTGTAGCATATTATTTTATTAAACTTGCCACAAAACTTTTTTCCAGGTCGTACCTTGTGAAAAATGATGCGCCACTTTCGGTTTTAAGGGGATTTAAAAAGATAGAATGGGAGAATATTCTTGACAGATCAGGAATTACAAATTATAGTCTAAAATGGAAATGGGCATTCAGGTATTTAATTGTTGTAAAGGATGAACAATAATCAATTATATGATATATGCATTGTTGGTGGCGGACTTGCCGGGCTTTCTTTATCAATTCAATTAGCAAAAACCGGGTATAGAGTTGTACTATTTGAGAAAGAAAAATATCCATTTCATAAAGTTTGTGGTGAATACATCAGCCTGGAAAGTTGGGATTTTATTTTAAGTCTTGGATTGAATTTAGACGAAATGAATCTCCCCATTATTAAAAAATTAATTATTTCTTCTCCAAACGGAAAATTTATTGAACAGCAATTACCATTAGGCGGCTTTGGCATAAGCAAGTACACAATGGAGAATGAATTATATAAAATTGCAAAGCAAGCCGGTGTAAAAATTTATGAAGAAACAAAAGTAAATGATATTGTTTTTAATGATGATGCATTTACAATTTCAACTTCTGGATTTTCGATTCAGGCAAAAGTTGCTGCAGGTACATTTGGCAAACGGAGTAATATTGATATAAAATGGTCGAGGAATTTTGTTCAAAAAAAAACCAATAAGCTTAATAATTATATCGGCATTAAATATCACGTACAAACAGATCTGTCGGCAGATACAATAGCGCTTCATAATTTTAAAGATGGCTATTGCGGTATATCAAAAGTAGAGAACGACACCTATTGCCTTTGCTATCTTACCACTGCACAAAATTTAAAAGCAAATAATAATTCCATTCCCGAAATGGAAAAAAATGTTCTTCATAAAAATCTTTTTTTAAAACAAATATTTTCTTCAGTAAATTTTTTACCAGGATTTCCTGTTACCATTTCACAAATAAGTTTTGATAAAAAATTACAGGTTGAAAATAAAGTTCTGATGATAGGAGATGCAGCAGGAATGATAACTCCGCTTTGCGGCAATGGTATGAGCATGGCGCTTCATGGAAGCAAGATCGCATTTGGATGCATTGATAATTTCTTACAACAAAAAATAACAAGGCAACAAATGGAAGATGAATATGTATCAAAATGGAAACTCCAATTTGCAGGCAGGCTGCATATGGGAAGAATGATACAACGCCTTTTTGGAAAAGAATTCAGCACCAATATCTTCGTCTCTGTTCTAAAACCTTTTCCATTTATCATCCACAGGTTAATAACATCAACGCACGGAAAACCGTTTTAGTAACTTTGCATTATGGATCAGCCAATAGTTTTATTTGATGGCGTTTGTAATTTATGCAACAGCGCTGTTCAGTTTATTATCAGGCATGATAATAAAAATATTTTCATGTTTACCTCTTTACAATCTAACGCAGGTCAAAAACTTTTAGCACAATATAATTTCCCGCCTGATGAGCTTAACTCTTTTATCCTTATTAAAAACAATAAGGCCTATACAAGATCTTCAGGGGCTTTGAAAGTTGTAAAAAAATTAAAAGGGCTATGGCCTTTGCTGTATGGGTTTATCATTATACCAAAATTTATTAGAGATGAGGTTTATAATTGGGTTGGCAAAAACCGTTATAAATGGTTCGGAAAGCAGGATGCCTGCATGATACCAACACCGGAATTAAAGGCAAGATTTTTGAATTGATATTTCGATAATTAATTTGACAAGCATGGAAAATAAAAAAACATTAGTATTGGGTGCATCGCAAAATCCTGCACGGTATAGTTACCTGGCAGTAAATAAATTATCCGCACATCATCACCCTGTAATTGCGATCGGCAGAAGAAAAGGAAAGGTTGCTGATGTTGAAATTGATACAGAACAAAAGCCCTTAACCGGTATTGATACGATAACACTTTATCTCAACCCACAAAATCAAAAACCGTATTACGATTATATCCTTTCATTAAAACCTAAAAGAATAATCTTTAATCCGGGTACAGAAAACGATGAACTGTACAGCCTCGCAAAGCAAAATGGCATTGAGGTTATGGAAGCCTGCACATTGGTTTTACTAAGCACCGGGCAGTATTAATACTTAGTGTTTTTGCTATCCTTTCTTCTGCAATTTTTTTTTATCTCTTTAACAATTTTTTACAAAGAGTTGCGTTTTATAGTTGTCCAGTGTTTTTTGAAAAAACCAAAAAATCCAAACTATGAATCGCAGCTACAAAGCAATAGTGCTTTTTACTTTGCTTATTTCCTTTAACAGCGTCAGGGCGCAGGTGGTTACAGAAAGAAGACCAACGCTGTTTGCAGCCTTTGCCAAAACCATCAACTTTCCTAAAACAGAATTAGAAAAAATATTTAATACGC
>DATCOF010000121.1:0-2584 GCA_036564845.1 Chitinophagaceae bacterium
CGGAAAATCGAACGGGCTACCAATGATCGCATTGGCCTGTGCACTTCCCGAAGAAATGTTTTGTTTAATATTAAAAACAAAATAATTAAGGCCTACAATGCTCACCAAAAAAAGCGTGGTAAGCACCCAGAAAGTTTTATATCCTTTTATTTTAAGCCATTCAATTCTTAGTAAGTGCAACATGATGATCGGTTAATTTGTTAATTCAAAAAATTTAGCTTCAAGGCTTTTCTTCTTTACATTCAGATGATTTAAAACAACCCCGTTATTAAAACAATGTTTATTTATTTCACCAAGGTTTGCGGTGCCTACCGGGTAAAATAATTGCAGTAGATCATCAGCTTGTTTTATGTTGGTATAATTATTTAATGATTTTAATATCAGCAACAATTTTTCATTATCATCAGAGCCAATTTCAACAATATCTTCATTAGCCAGTATCTCATTAACATCACCTGATGTAATTAATTCTCCCTTCTTTAATATGGCAACATGGGTGCAAACTTTTTCTACTTCATCCAGCAGGTGACTTGCCATGATGATGGTTTTGCCCTGGTGATATAATTTTTTTATGAGTTCTCTTATTTCTGCAATACCCACAGGATCTAATCCATTTGTTGGCTCATCAAAAACCATAACATGCGGATCACCCAAAAGACACGAAGCTATTGCCAGCCGCTGTTTCATGCCAAGCGAATACGTGCTGAATTTTGAATCTTTACGCTGGGTAAGATTTACAATTTCCAATACACGTGGAATATCTTCTATGCTCACACCTTTTATGGCAGCAACAATTTCAAGATTTTTTTGAGCAGAGAGGTAATGATAAAAATTAGGTGTCTCCAGTAAAGTTCCTATTTGTTTTCTCTGATCAGCTGTAGGTGCTGCATCAAACAAACGGTAAGTTCCTTTCGTGGCTTTAAGCACATCCATAACAATACCAAGCAAAGTTGTTTTACCGCTACCGTTGGGTCCTAATATCCCAAACACTGAACCTGATGGAACGCTGAAGCTTACTTTTTTTAGCGCCTGAACCGAACCATAATTTTTATAAAGATTTTCAACCGTTAAGATGGGCATATCAGATTATTATTTTTGAAGCAGGTTTTAAAGATAGAGAAAAAGTTGTGAGTAGTACGTAGTAAGTTATAAGCGGTGAGTAAGAAAATATTTTTGTAGCCAGCTGCAGATACTTTAATCAACTTCATTGGCGTCGCACTCTTGTACATTGGTTCTTTATTGAGCTTTAAAGAATTATGTGCTAAAAGCACCAACATCGGCGGGAGAAGTTTTTTGAGGGATTGTAATTTACTTAACTCTTTTAAAAACATTTCCATTGAACTGATAAAGAATAAATCTTTTTGTGACCTTACTGCTATCATCAACTATTGGAATGTAAATGATTCTTTTTTGTTGATCATACTTAATTAATCGTAGAGGTCTTTCAGGTCGATCAACTACGCTAAAAAAATCAAAATAGACATCAATTGAATTAACAAGCCCGCTTGAAGTTTTTATTAATTTGACTTTGTCATTAAGCGAATGGTTTTGTATAGTGAATATTCTAATTGATTGACTTGCATCTTTAGTTGAGTATATTCCATTGTAAATAGCAAGGTAATAGACTTTGTTATTTGCCTTTAACGTAAAAATTTGAGAATAAAAAGGAATGTAATCTTGATCTGTTGTGTCATATGATAATCGTGAATAAACTTTATTTCCGGATCTATACTGAAAAATATTTTTAAAATCGTGCATTGTTCCACCCATCCAGGTATCCCAACTGTAAATCCTAAATAAGTTATCTTCAGAATTAACAATATGAATATTAATATTGTCTTTTCGTAAAGAATCAAATTTGTAAGTTAGAGTCAAAGGATAATTCGAAGTATATGATTGGATTTTCTCTATGAAAATATTATTTTCTTTTTCAAGAGAATCATACGAAGTAGTGCCATTATTAAATCTGATATCTAATATTTTTAAATAGGACTTATGAAGGTCATCTTCAATTGCTTTTAATGTTAGTTTTTGCGCAAACAATTTTGGCGAAAACAAAAGAATAGTCACTATGGTTATAAAATGTCGCAATTACTTGTTTCTGATTATAAATTTACGAACCTTATTCGCAAAATCATCTCCATAAGAAAAGCTGCCCATAGATATGCCGATAAAGTGATTGCGACGCAACGATGATGCTATGAAAAACAAATGCCGGTAACCAAAATTTTTTATTTTAAATTCTGCATAAAATAATCTGTTACTTTTTGGTAAAGATGTGCCCTGTCTTTCCCCAATACATTATGCTCATGGCCGGGATAGATCATATAATCAACCTGTATATTTTTATCAATGGCGGCTCTTACAAAACGAACAGAATGTTGCTGCACAACAACAGGATCCTGCAGGCCATGTATCAGCAAAAGTTTTCCTTTTAATTTACCTACCTGCCTTGTAAGATCAGTGGCAGCGTAGCCTTGCGGGTTTTCCTGCGGCGTATCCATGTAGCGCTCTGTGTACATGATCTCATAATAACTCCAGTCAGTTACAGGTCCGCCGGCAACAGCAGCTTTAAAAACATCAG
>DATCOF010000122.1:0-23544 GCA_036564845.1 Chitinophagaceae bacterium
TCTTCTTCCTCTTCACCAAGTTTCCATTGTTTAAATAATATTGCAGAGGAAAATTCCAGCGGAGATATTTGCATGCCTTTGTGATCAATTTTTTCTTCTGAAAAAAATCCACCATCTATCAATGCTTTCATAAGATCAATATGCCCAGGGTAACGCAACGTTTTTTCTTTCATATTTTTTATTCCCGGCATCGTGAACAGCAAAGACCGCAAACCATCGGTGTTAAAGGATTCCAGCGTTCCTGCTGTATCAAAATTTATTAATTCAGCATCAGTTAATGCAGGCTTTGTTACTAATTTTCCATCCTCAATAAATCTTGCGGGCCTTGTATATTCTTCAATCACATCAATAGGAGAGAAGGGTGCTTTGTATTCAAAAGGTTTTATTTTTTCTTTGGGTAATCCTCCCACCATGCATTCAAAGTTTTCAATTTCCATCCTTTCATTATGATACCCCAATATCAAATTACTCATGCCCGGCGCAACGCCGCAATCTACAATGGCAGTTACATTATTTTCTTTTGCAAGTTTGTCAAGTTTCAAGACATTTTCGGGAGAAAAAGAAATATCAACAACATTTTTTTTAGAAAGGATCACTGCTTCCAATGTTTTATAACCCATAAATCCCGGAACTGCAGTCACTACAAAATCGAATGGAAGCAAAAGTTCAGGATAATTTTTATGATCCGTCAAATCTTTTTTTAGAATTTTAATTGTAGTGTTTTTCTTTTGAATTATGCTTAGCGAATTATCGCTGATGTCAATAGAAGTTACATCAAAATTTTTAGCAAGATCGAGAGCGATCGCTCTTCCAACCATTCCTGCACCAAGTACTACAATTTTTTTCATACGTTTAACGCATTGCTTTTTCACCAGACTTTAAAAGGATCTTTGATCGCAAAGAATTAAATTCTTTTGCAGCAGTTAAATTGTTTATTTTATAAAAATAAACAAGCCCGGTATTTTCTCCTTGTGATAAAGTTCTTCCGTAGATCGTTGACCTGTCAAGAGATAATTTTAAAAGATATTTATCCAGGCCAAGATAAGATCTGGGTCTGTTTTTGAGATGCCTTCAAATTGTATATCATAAGTTTTTGCTGAATAAATTCCTTTCACGTATTCGATTCCCATCTTTCCTTTTTGTCCTTTATAATATTTCATTGCAGCATCATCAGCGCTATCAATGGCTTTGAACGTCCATATAATTTCACCTTTTACAACTGATCTTTTATATCAAGTTTTAAAAAGGCAGAAAAATTTTCTTCGCTGTTTATTGTTGTCCATTCTCCTTTGTAATAACTTACCTGGGCAAATGCCTTGCTCAAATAAAATAGTACAGTGAGTGATAAAAATATTTTTTTCATTTGTGTGAGCCGGGATTTATTGTCTGAACCATGATTTATGGGATTATAAGATTAGTGGGATTTAAATACAAAATCTTTCAATCTGATTAGTACTCTCTATTATAGTAATTATTTCCTGGCAATCCCATTAATCCTATACATCCCAGTTCAGACAATTCTAAAAATCCCGGTTCAGACTATATATCTATCGCTTCTCCGTAAGCCACGGCTGTAGCTTCTTTCAGCCCTTCGCTCATTGTTGGGTGCGGATGAATTGCATTTAATATTTCGTGAGCAGTTGTTTCTAATTTACGGGCAACTACCGCCTCTGCAATTATTTCTGTAACATTACTTCCTATCATGTGGCAACCTAAAAATTCGCCATACTTAGCATCGTAGATAACTTTTACAAAACCTTCTGTAGCACCGGAAGCGCTTGCTTTTCCACTTGCCATAAAAGGAAATTTGCCAACCTTAATTTCGTAACCTGCATCCTTAGCCGCTTTTTCTGTAAGACCAACAGATGCAATTTCAGGAGAACAATAAGTACAACCCGGAACGTTATTATAATCTATTGGCTCAGGTTTATGTCCTGCAAGATGTTCGGCTGCATTGATACCTTCTTTGCTTGCCTTATGTGCCAATGCCTGGTTGGGCGTACAATCACCAATAGCGTATATGCCGGCAACATTTGTTTGTTGATTAGCATCAACAACAATTTTTCCTTTTTCCATTTTTATCCCTAATTCCTCCAGCCCAATACCTTCAATATTTGCAACCACACCAACGGCACTTAATACAATATCAGCCGTAAGCGTTACTTCACCGTTGGCAGTTTTTACTTTTGCAGTTATGCCTTCACCTTTTGTATCAACACTTAGCACTTCGCTGTTTGTTAATACTTCCATGCCTTGTTTTTTAAATTGCTTTTCCAATTCTTTTGAAATGTCCTCATCTTCTACAGGAACAATTCTTGGTAAAAATTCTACGATGGTAATTTTTGTGCCTATACTGTTGTAGAAATAAGCAAACTCAGAACCTATAGCCCCGGAACCAACTACCAGCATACTTTTGGGCTGTGTTGGCAAAACCATTGCTTCACGATAGCCGATGATTTTTTTACCGTCAATTGGTAATGAGGGAAGTTGCCTTGCTCTTCCGCCTGTTGCTATAATAATATTTTTTGCTTCCAACACTTGCTTTTTTCCATCTGCAGCAGTCACTTCTAATTTTCCGGGAGCCACCAATTTACCGGTACCCATTATCACATCTATCTTATTTTTTTTCATAAGGAACTGAACACCCTTACTCATCTTATCAGCAACGCCTCTGCTGCGTTGTATTATTTTTCCAAAATTTTGTTTTGGCTCAGTCAGATCAACACCGTAATCAGCAGCATGTTTTGCATATTCAAAAACCTGCGCACTTTTTAGCAATGCTTTTGTGGGAATACAACCCCAGTTAAGGCAAATGCCACCAAGACTTTCCCTTTCAACTATTGCAACTTTTTTGCCTAATTGTGAAGCCCTGATAGCAGCAGGATAACCACCGGGACCGCTTCCTAAAACTATTACGTCGTAAGCCATATTAATTCGATTTGAGATTTGAGATTTGAGATTCCTAATTCAGATATTTAAGCAGCAAAATTAGTTTGAATTAGGCAAAGCACAAAACGTTAAGAAGTTACTACTAACCGTTTTACTTTGTATTTTGCAATATGAAATTTTTAAAAAGAATATTGTTGTTACTGTTGTTTACAGGAGTTATTACCGCAAAAGCACAAACCATTGCCTCATGGAAAGTTGTAAAGCTGCAGGATTATATTTCTACATCAGATTCAGTTTTGGTAATAAATTTTTGGGCAACATTTTGCAAACCCTGTAATGAAGAGATACCGTATTTTCAAACCATAGTAAATAAATATAAAGATCAAAAAGTAAAGCTGATGCTGGTTAGCTTAGATCTTAAATCTGAATTTCCTGATAAGATAAATGCATTTGCTGCAAAGAATAATTATACGAATCAAATTGTTTGGTTAAATGAAACCAATGCAGATTACTTCTGTCCTAAAGTTGATAAGGCGTGGATGGGAGGGATACCTTCAACATTATTTATAAATCCTAAAACGGGATATAGAAAATTTTTTGAACAACAATTAAAGCCGGAAGATTTTGAGAGGGAGTTGAAGAAAGCGATTAATTTCTGAACCATGATTTGGGAAGATTAATAAGATTAAAAGGAAAATAATTTATAAATACATCCAGAATTAAAAACAGAAAATGATTCCAATAATTATGGACTTAATCATACAATCTTTAAATCTTTAAATCATAGTTCAAGACTATTTCCTCTTAATAACACAACCCACACTGCGGCTTTCTTTTACTGCAATTTCTTTTCCGGCAAGAAGATCACTCATTGCTTCTTTTAAATGCTGGCGTGTAACATTTGCAGCATCTGTAGGGTTATCATCAATAGCGCCATGATAAACCAATTTTGAATTTTTATCGAATAAAAAATTCTCAGGTGTTCTGCTGGCACCGAAGGCATCGGCTATTTCATTGTTTGTATCTACAACATAATACCAGTCGTATTTTTGATCTTTTGCATATTGCTGCATGGCTCCAAAACTATTTTCTTCCTCACGGTCACCTTCATTAGAATTTAAAAGGATCACACCAATATTATTCTGCAAAGCATATTTACAAATTGCTCTTGTACGCTCCTGGTTCTTTACTACATAAGGACAGGTATTGCAGGTAAACATCACCAGTAAACCATTTTTTCTAACGGCATCTTTCATACTAATATCTTCATCACGGATATCCTTCATTGTAATGTCGCCCTTTGGAAGCACGCTACCAATAGGAAGTACACCACCGGCAATTTTAAAAGCCGCTAATATTGTTACCAACAAAACAGCGGAAGAAAAAACAATGATGTTCTTTTTCATAGTGAAAAATTTAGACTACTAATGTAAGAAATTAATAGAAAATTAAGTGTACCGTTTATGTATCAATGTGAGCAGGTGACTTCTTTTCCGCTGATTTTCTTTCTTCGGCCATGGCCCGTAACGAGTTTATGCTCACGTTAAATTCAAAGCCGATAAGTATCACCATGGAGTTGATAAAAATTAAGGTTCCTAATGCAATGATGGTTCCTATTGAGCCATATAAAACATTATACCTGTCAAAATTATTCAGGAATACTGAGAAGCCGAGTGTTGCAATTATACTTAAGGTTGTGGCTATGATGGCACCGGGAGAAACTAACCGCCAGCGTTTTTGTATGGCAGGTGCATATTTGTAAATAAAAGCAAATGAATAAAAAATAAGCGCAATAATAAACAACCATTTACCATAAACAATTACATCTCTCAACGCAACATTTTTTACACCTACCATTTTTAAAATATTGCTTTGCATCAATAACAGTATTAAGCATATTAATACAAGGCTATATAGAATTGAAGTAAGTTTAATGGCCACCCATCTTTTATGTAACCCCTTTCGTTTTTCAAAACCAATATAATTTTTATTGAATGAACGCATAACACCCATCATTGCGTTGGATGCAAAAAATAATAAGAGAATAAAGCCAAAAGATAATATCCCGATCTTGGCACCTTTGAAAAAGAAGTCTACAAAATTTATCAGACCTGCATTGTATGTTTTTGCAGGCACCATGTCAACTATTAAATTATGCAGTTGTATCTGAATACTTTTTTTTGGAATGAATGGCAAGTTTGGTATTAGGGTAAATAAAAACAGGCAGGTGGGAGGAATGGACATAATAAAATTAAAAGAGATTGCAGAAGCTCTTTCTGTTAAGCCTGATACCCGTAATTGTTTCCTGAAAAATTTTATTACTTCATAAAGAGGTATTTCCTGTAAGCCCGGCAGCGCCCAACTCTTACTCCTGTTGGATAAGAATCTTAAAGGATGAAGATTGACTATTATGCGTGCCAGTTTTATCAAAACAAATTTTATAAATGTGATGTGAATTATCTATGTAAAATAATGTATCATTTTAATATTAAGGTACAAAAGCCCCTTTAGGGTTTGGTGTATCAATTTTGATTTTGCTGTTTTAATTTTATTACACTGTCAAGCGCCTGCTGATAAGCCTTTGCATATTTCATATGTTCTTCATAACTGGTGGCAAAATTTGAATATCCCGAAAAATCCGGTTTGGCAACAAAATATAAATAATTTGTTGCAGGGGCATTTAAAACTGCATCAATAGTTTTTATTGATGGTGTGCAAATTGGGCCTGGGGGCAATCCCGCATGTTGGTATGTATTAAATGGTGAGGGGAAAGAAAGATGTTTAAAATAAATTCGTTTTAATCCAAAATCTTTCAGTGCAAATTTTACTGTGGGATCTGCAGCCAGCTTCATTCCTGTTCTCAATCGATTGATGTAAACACTGGCAATTTTTCCCTTGTCATTTTCTTCATTCGTTTCTTCTTCAACAATTGAGGCTAAAGTGTACACTTCTTTTTCAGAAAGATGAAGCGCTGCTGCCTGCGCTATTCTTTTTTCTGTCCAGAATTTTTGTTGTTCAGAAAATAATTTTTTAAAAAGAGATGAAATTGAATTGTTCCATTTTAAAATATAGGTGTTGGGAATTACGGCTGTCATTACTGTATTGCTATCAAGATCATATTTTGAAAGTGAATCATTGTTATTTAAAAATTGGATAACTGATACTGAATCACATTCAAAATTATTACCGATCTTTTTTGCAAGATCTTCTTTCGTCCTAAGCTTTGCGATCACAAAATTAACCGGTGTCTGATTTCCTGAACGCAGCATCCGCACAAGGTTTACGAGGCTCATACCTCCCTTTATTTTGTATTTTCCGGGCTTTACTGCATTATTATATTTAAGATATTTTGAGATATTATCAAACCATATCGTGCCTGAAATAATTTTCTTTTGCAACAGGTTGTCTTTTACATCCTGGTAAGTTGAGCCGGTGTGAACATAAAAATATTTTTCTGCCGGTTCATTGATAGTTGGGCCAAATAATATCCATCCAATATATCCCATCACAAGGATCAGCAGGATGAATATGTACAAAATATATTTTCGTTTATTTTTCATCAGGAGAGTATTAGCTAAAATTATGCAACAATAGGTTCTTGTTAATAAAAAACCCCGTCTTTAAAAGACAGGGTTTAAAAATTATGAAATTATTTTATTTTGAAACCGGGGGAGTAGTTTGTGGTTGTGTTGGTTGATTTAACGGCACTGTATTTTGTTTTGTAGCAGGCGCAGTTGTAGGCGCTTCATAATATTTATCACTTGCTGATCCGCCACTCTTAGGAATAAACATTGCTGAGGTTAAACACAATACTGCTATAATACCTGCAAATATCCAGGTGCCTTTTTCCAATACATCTGTGGTTTGCTTTACACCCATTAATTGGTTGCCGATGCCACCAAATGAAGATGACAATCCGCCGCCTTTTGGGTTTTGAATTAAAATTATAAGCCCCAAAATTATTGAAGCAAGAATTATTAATATGCCGAATACGTATAACATGTTATGTTGTTTTTAAGCTATCTATTTTGGCTGCAAAGTAAGCGCTTTTAGAGGGATTAAGCAAACTTAGTTTCTCATAAACCTCAATAGCTTTTTCAGATTTATTTTGCTTTAGCAAAACGTTTGCCATAGCTTCTGTAACTACTTCTGCATCAGTGTTGGAATGTTCTG
Source organism: Chitinophagaceae bacterium (assembly GCA_036564845.1). GTDB lineage: Bacteria > Bacteroidota > Bacteroidia > Chitinophagales > Chitinophagaceae > Ginsengibacter. Next base: position 7,063 of record DATCOF010000122.1, read on the forward strand.
CTATCTGCTGAATATTTTTGTCAGTCTGCTCATCACCTTCAAGCAACTTTTCTTTATGAATTTTTTTCATGCTCTTTAGCCATTCAGTAAAGCTTTTCATCTGGTTGTCAAGCTTATCATTTGTTACGGGTGCGTCAGTTAACTTTATGCCTTGCGATAAAAAATAATCTACTGTATGCAATGGCTCAAATGCAATCAAATCTTCTGTAGTGTTTGCCTGTGAAGAAATTTGTGAAAGCGATTGCTGTATTTTCTCGTTTGGTTCTTCCTCTTCAATATCCGTTGCAAATGGCTCTTCAATTTCATTTTTCTCCTGTTCTACTTCTTTTGAAAGCAAATGTAATTGCCAGGCCAGCCAATTACTGTTATTAAAAAATAATGCAGTTTTAGTTGCCTGCTCTTCAAATTGTGGTGAGTTATTTTTTTTATAATGTTGAAGTAAAGAAAACTGTGCGAAGGAACTCCATGGATATTTCTGAGTCATCTTTTCAGGATGCAGATCATCTTTTGCAAAAGAAATTTTTTCGTTAAACAATGAGTTGCTGTTCATGCTGATAAAAGTAAGTAATTACCAGTTTGAAAATATTTTATTAAATATTCCATCAACAAGATTTTTTACAATAAGAGTTCCATTTTCTGTTTCGGCCTGTTGTAAAGATTTTTGTGCATCAAAATCATAATTGTTTGTGATGTCTGCCTCAAAATCCTTTTTTTGATCCAACGTGTTTTTAAATACTAAATGAAAAGAAACATTTAACCTGTTGGTACTTGCATTTTGATTTGTAATCCCGGTTGTTGTTACACTGTAATCAGAAACATAACCGCTGATATCGTAATGTGCTTCATCGCCGTTAATTTGCCGCAGCCTTGTTTGTCCAACAATTTTTTGTTTTAGTTTTTCAGTCACTGTTGGTGATAATTGTGGATTAACATAACGGGCTTTGTTTTCCAAATAATTTACCCTGAAAGTTTTTACATCAGGTGGAATAGGAGAGGTGTCTTTTAAAGAATATTTGCAGGTAGCGAAATTAAGAGTAACAAGTAACAGGTAACAAGTAACAAGTAGTTTTAAATTAGAAAGTAATTTCATTGGTTGTTGATGGAATTTAATTTAAAAATTTTAAGTTCATAACTGATAACTATAACTATTCATCTATATCATACTCTTTTAATTTTCTATAGAGTGTGCGTTCGCTGATACCAAGATCAGCAGACGCATCTTTACGTTTTCCGCGATGCTTTTTCAGTGCTTTAATAATTAATTCTTTTTCTTTATCCATTATGCTTAGAGATTCTTCTACTTCTACATGTTGGTGAATATCGTTATTACCATTTAAAATTACAGATTGAGCAGGAGATGAAAGAGATTGTTGATCCGTTTGATGGTATTCATTTAAAATATTTTCCCGCTGAAAACCATTTGCATTGGCAATAGAAGGATTTTTCATTACTTCAAAAAACATTTTCTTTAATTCTGTTACATCTTTTTTCATATCAAAAAAAAGTTTGTAAAGAATTTCTCTTTCATTGGAAAACTCTTTTGGATTGTTACCTGTATTTCCTGAAACCAATACCGGCAATCTTGAATTGGTATTGTCCGGTAAAAATTTTCTAAGGATAGGGCCGGTAATATGTTTATCCTGGGAAAGAACTGAGATCTGTTCAGCAATATTTTTTAATTCTCTAACATTACCTGGCCATGGGTAATTTATCAAAACATTTTTTGCTTCCTCATCTAACTGAACCGGAGGTGATTTATATTTTTCAGCGAAGTCAACGGCAAATTTTCTAAATAGCAAAGGGATATCTTCTTTCCTGTCACGCAATGCCGGAACCCTTATGGGCACAGTGTTTAAGCGATAATAAAGATCTTCTCTAAATTTTCCGGCATGTGTATAGTCCAGCAGATCTTTATTGGATGCCGCAATTACTCTCACATCAGTTTTTTGCACTTTGGATGAGCCTACCCGAAGATATTCTCCAGCTTCCAGCACACGTAATAACCTTGCCTGCGTGCCCAAAGGCATTTCTCCTATCTCATCTAAAAAAATCGTTCCTCCATTTACTGTTTCAAAATAACCTTTACGGCTATCTACAGCGCCTGTAAACGATCCTTTCTCATGCCCGAATAATTCAGAATCAATTGTGCCCTCGGGAATAGCGCCACAGTTCACCGCAATAAAAGGATTGTGTTTTCTTGCAGAAAGAGAATGAATGATCAATGAAAAAGCTTCTTTACCAACACCGCTTTCACCGTTTATTAAAACACTGAGATCAGTATTGGCAACCTGCGATGCAACACTTAATGCATAGTTTAATGATGGCGATGTGCCAATAATTCCAAACCTGTTTTTTATTGATTGTAGATCCATAGCTTACTCTAAAAATTGTTTTATTTCTTCCTTTAAAATTTTCAAATTGTTTTGAATGATTTTCCAGATTGTAGCATCATCTATTAAATCATAATCATGTATCAAAATATGGCGTAAAGCAATTATTTTCTTTTGATTTGTTACGGCAATTTTAGAATCGGACTTAGATGCTTTCCACAGAGCTTCTCCAATAATTGCTAATCTTCTTTCCACTGCGTCAATAACTGTATAATTATTAGAATAATCAGTAACTGATTTTAATCCCTTTATATGATATTCAATTCTTGCGATTGAGTCTTGTATATCCTGTAAATATTTTAGAGAATCAGGATTCATAAATTTTTATTTTTTCTCTATTTATTCTGGAAAGAAAAAATTTATTTTTAATTTTTTCCACAGCTACAAGATCAATGCTTTTGCCGGTTATTTTTTCCAAATCGAACATCAGATCAAAATAATCATATTTAGAAAGTGGCATGCCTTTATCCCCCTTTTTAAATTGGTATAAAAAATCCAGGTCACTATCTTTAGTATATCCTTTTTCTTTTGTTGCTGATCCAAATAAGTATAACGATTGAAGTTGCATTCTCTCACACAATTCTATTATTTTATTAAGATTATCTTTTACAATTGCTATCATAAATTAATATTATATTAATTCACCAATCAGAGTGCCTGCAGTGCAGCTTTTAATTTTCACATCAGCATAACTGCCTTTATTTAAATTATCATTTGTTTTTGGAAAGACAACCACTTTGTTATTATCACTTCTGCCCGCCCAATGTTCATCACTTTTTTTAGAATTCCCTTCAATTAAAACCTTTGCTGTTTTTCCAATTTCTTTTTGCATACTTGTTAAAGATTGTATGCGGTGCAATGCTATAACTTCCTGCAATCTTTTTTTCTTAATTTCTTCCGGCACATCATCTTTATATTTTCTTTCAGCAAGCGTTCCCGGCCTTTCAGAATAATAGTACATATACGCAAGATCATATTCGCAGTATTCCATCAATGATAAAGTTTCTTTATGATCTTCTTCTGTTTCTGTACAAAATCCTGTTATCATATCTGTTGATAATCCGCAACCGGGAATTACCTCACGGATCCTGTTAACTCTCTCCAGGTACCATTCTCTTGTGTAAGTACGATTCATCAATTGCAATACTCTTGTGCTTCCGCTTTGTACGGGCAAATGAATATAGTTGCAGATATTATCATACTTTTTTATGGTAAATAAAACTTCGTCTATTATGTCTTTTGGATGCGATGTAGAGAAACGCACACGAAGCAAAGGAGAAATTTTTGCAACCATTTCCAGCAACATCGCAAATGAAACATTCTCATTCTTATTCTCATCGATCCATGAATAACTATCAACATTTTGACCGAGCAATGTTACTTCTCTATAACCATTTGCAAACAGGTCTTCACATTCTTTAATGATCGAATTCCCGTCGCGGCTTCTTTCTCTTCCTCTTGTAAAAGGCACTACACAAAATGAACACATATTATTGCAGCCCCGCATAATACTTACGAATGCTGTAACACCATTGCTGTTTAAGCGTATCGGCGCAATGTCTCCATAAGTTTCATCCCTGCTTAATAAAACATTCACTCCCTTCTGTCCTGATTCTGCTTCTTCAATTAATCCCGGCAATGTGCGGTAAGCATCCGGGCCAACAACAAGATCAACCAGTTTTTCTTCTTCAATAAATTTTGATTTCAATCGCTCTGCCATGCATCCTAAAACGCCAACCAATAATCCCGGATTTTCTTTTTTTAATTTCCTGAATTCAGTTAACCTTTTGCGAACAGTTAGTTCTGCTTTTTCTCTTATTGAACATGTATTTAAAAAGATAAGATCGGCCTGTTCAAAATTTTGGGTAACACCAAAACCTTTGTCCATTAAGATTGATGCTACCACTTCGCTGTCGGCAAAGTTCATTGCACAGCCATAACTTTCTATGTAAACCTTTTTTTGAGTTGGCTCTGCAACAGAAAAAGATGCAAACGCTTCGCCCTGCCTTTTCTCATCATGAACTTTATCCTGCGTTAACTCAAACATTTAATTGAAAAATTTGAAAGCAAAGATAGCAAATAAAAAATTTGATGACAGGATGGCATATAATTATATGGTTAAGGATTTTAAAAATATTTCTGTTGTACTTTTACCGATAAACAACCTATAGTTTGAGATATATTGTAACGGGAATTGCAGTTCTGATCTGCATCGGACTTAAAGCACAAAATAATCCTGACAGCACCCGAAAAAAAAATGATCACCCCGGAATTATTATCGGAAATATTTTAGATGGAGAAAACAGCAAAGCTATTCCATCAGCAACTTTAATTTTGCAAAGAACTTCTGATTCCGCATTTTCAAACACAACGATCAGCGCAAAGGATGGCGCATTTATTTTTGATCAGTTACCTTTTGGTTATTATCGTTTACAAATTTCGGCAACAGGTTATTCTTCTTTAAAATTAGACAGCATTTATATCCGGTCAGAGAGATTTGATTTTGATCTTAATGATCTAAAGCTTTCAACAAAAACGACACAACTTAATGAAGTGGTAATTTACGTAGAAAAACCTTTGGTAGAAAGTAAGGATGGTAAAATTATTTTCAACGCAGGCGAATCTGCACTCAGCTCCACATCATCAGCTACCGAATTATTAAAACAAACTCCTCTTGTAAATATTGATGATGATGGAAAAGTTATGATGGGAGGAAAAGATGTAAAAATATTGATCGACGACAAGCCTATTGAACTAAATGGAAAACAATTGCAGGACTTGCTGGAAAGCATGCCCGGCAGTATGATAGACAGGATAGAAGTATTAACTACGCCACCTCCGCAATACGCAAATGAAAGAGGCGGAGTAATAAATATTGTTACTAAAAAAGGAAAAGTAGGAATGAGTGGCCGACTGAATATTAATTATGGCACAAGAGGCGAAGCCGGTGTGAATGCAAGTTTTTCTTATCGCAAAAATAAATTTGCATTGAATGTAAGTGGTGGGTACAGTTATAATGAATACCTGGGAAACAGCAGCAGCTACCGGCAAAATATGTATGCTGATTCAACGAATTTTTTTAATACAGTTGCAGCAAGTAACAGCAACAACAAACGGCCCAACGCAAGAGTGAGCATGGATTACGATATTAATAAAAGGAACAGTTTCAATTTTACTTTTCTATATAATGCGAACCACGCCGGCAGTTTTAGCAATAATGAATACACCAATTTAAACAGGTTTAGTGCGATCTATAAATTGAGTGACAGGTTTATTAACACGGCAACGCAAAGTAATAATCCAAACTTCAATCTCTCGTATACTTTTAAAGGTAAGGATCCAAGAGAAGTTTTAAGGATCATCTCCGGTGTTAATTTTAATGGCTCAGATATTAATAAAGGTTTTTTTCAGCAATTTTTAAATCCTGATCAAACGCAAACCGGTATTGACTCTACACAACAACAGATCACTGACGTAAAAAATCATTCAGTAAGCTTTAGTGTAAATTATGATAAGCCGGTTGGCAAAAAAATATCTCTGAACGTTGGTGGCAATTATCTTCGGTTGATAAGTCACAATATTTTAAACACTGATTTTTTAAAGAAACCTGAAATGGTGTTTATAAAAAATTCAGCGTTGAGCAATAACTTAAAATATTATCAAGACATATCTGCATTAAGAACTGCAGTTAGATATAATATCATGCAGGATTTTTATTTTAATGTGGGCATACAGGTTGAACATACAGCAACCAATTTTGATATTACAGGAAGTACGGATACTTATGATAATAATTATTTCAGCCCATTGCCATTTGCAACTGTAATGAAAAAATGGAAGAATGATATTAGCATTACCGCCAGCTATAAAAGAAGTATTCAGCGGCCGGGATTGAATGAATTAAATCCGAGCATAGATTACAGTGATCCATACAACAGGCGCTTTGGTAATCCGTTTCTGCATCCTTATTTTTCTGACAATTTTGACCTGATCAGCGGCAAGTGGAATAAAAAATATTATTTAAATATTTCTTTTGGGTATGATGTGCTAAAAGATATTTACAGTTCTATCCGCACATTGCAACCTGATGGCAAAACGAATATCACATGGCAAAACATAAGTGGCAGAAAAGAGTATCATGTAAACACATGGGACGGTTATACAATCTCAAAAAAATCAAAGGTCAATATTAGCATGGGCTACACCTACAATGTTTACAGTGCGTATGACAGGGCAGTAAGAAATTTTAGAAATGGTGGTTCATTTTTTTCAACGCTTAACAGCAGTTATCAATTTACTGATCTGGTAAACAGCAATGCCAGCCTTACTTTGAACAGGTTTTCAAATCCGCAGGGCTCAATAAGAACAGCACTGAGTATGAACATTGGCGTGCAGAAAAAATTCCTCAATAAGAAACTGATAGTTAGTTTGAATGTGATAGATCCCTTTAAGCAATTGCAGAATAAATTTTTTACTTACGGCACTAATTTTATCCTTGAGAGTATTAATATTCCGCAAACCAGAGATCTTAGAATTGCAGTCGCCTATATTCTTAGCAAGACACCAAAGAAGAATAAACTTACTGAGTTATTGAAGAACAGGACTACTCCTGTGAAGTGATCATGCGAATGAAAATCTTTTAGCCAGCCAGCTTTCTTTTACAGGGATGATCCAATTGTTTAAGAGCTCCTGCTTATTTTGAACCGTATTATTAAAATACAAAGTGTCTGCTGTTACAAACGAATTTTCAATAGCATAACTTAATTGCTCCATCGGAAGCAATTGTATTCTTTCCTTAACAACAAAGACAAGCGTTTGCCTGTCAAATAAATTTACATTGTAATCCTGCTCAATATTTTTTATTAAACGCACAGACAAATCAGTGCTGCAGCCGCCAACACTTGTTGCAGTTTCATCAGCCATTAAAATAATAAATTGACCGAAAAATAAATTGGCGTAACCTGTAACTTTTGCACCATGGCTTTGCCAGCTTTTAGCAAAATTTTCAAGCAACTCTTCAATCTCTAATGCTTCGCTTAAAGTAAACAGCCTGTTGCATTGATAGATCCAAACTCTGGAGCTATCATTAAAATCTTGGGGAATAAGATCCTGGAAATGTAAATTCATTTTGCAAAGATACGGCGTTGCATTTACACCATCGAAGCTGCTATCATCTCTGCAATGTCAAGCACTTTTACTTCGTTTTCTTTTTCATTTGTTTTTACGCCATCACTTAGCATCGTCATGCAAAACGGGCAATTGGATGCGATGATCGAAGCACCGGTTTCAATGGCTTCTTTTGTTCTTTCAGTACTTATTCTTGTATCACCTTTTTCTTCTTCTTTAAACATTTGAGCGCCGCCTGCGCCACAACATAAACCGTTACTGCGACAGCGTTTCATTTCTACTAACTCAACATCCAATGCTTCCAGAACTTTTCGCGGTGCATCGTAAATATTATTTGCTCTGCCTAAATAACAACTGTCGTGGTAAGTAATTTTTTTTCCTTTGAATGATCCGTCTTCATTCATTCTTATTTTGCCATCATCAATTAATTGCTGTAAAAAAGTAGCATGATGAATCACTTCGTAATTGCCCCCTAATTCAGGGTATTCATTCTTTAAAATATTAAAACAATGCGGGCATGCAGTTACAATTTTTTTAATTCCATATCCATTTAAAACCTGGATGTTTTGGTATGCCATCATCTGGAACATAAATTCATTTCCTGCACGCCTTGCAGGGTCGCCGGTACACATTTCTTCTTTTCCAAGAATGGCATATTTAATTCCAACCTTATGTAAAATTGTTGCAAATGCTTTTGTGATTTTTTGTGCCCGCTGATCAAAACTTCCTGCACAGCCAACCCAAAACAAAACTTCAGGAGTTTCGTTGTTAGCCATCATTTCTGCCATTGTTGGTATCTGCATAAAAAGTTATATCGGGCTAAAATACAACAACATTTTCTTTTGAATAAAAGCTATTGTCTTTAAAACTTATTTTTGCTGACTGTAAAACTAATAAGTGAAGCAATTCTTTAAACGAATATCCAATTGGGAGCAATGGCCATTTAAAATATTATACGCACCTCTTACGCCGATATGGCTATGGTATATGATCCGCCCGGGCTTGGTTTGGTTCTTTACTCCCAGCAATCCAAAACTAACTTTTGGTGGCATGGAAGGTGAACCCAAAAGGGAAATGTATGATCTTCTTCCAAAAGAAATTATTCCACAAACTTTTAATGTTTTGCCATCAGAAAATTTCGAAGATGTAAAAGATCGTGTAATAGAAAACAAAATTATTTATCCGCTTATTGTAAAGCCGGAAGTAGGAGGCCAGGGTATTTTATTTAGAAAGATCGATACAGAAGAGCAACTAAAAAATTATCACACTAAAATTCCTGTTGAATATATTATCCAGGAAATGATAACCTACCCTATGGAAGTAAGTGTGTTTTATTATCGCATGCCCAATCAGCCAAAAGGCACTGTCACAGGCTTTCTTCATAAAATTCCATTGCAGTTGGTTGGCGATGGAAAACAAACACTTCTGCAATTAATTAAACAACATCCCAAGGCTAATAAACGGGAAGATGAATTGCAGATAAAGCATGGTGCAAACTTTAATATGATATTACAGCAGGGTGAAAAATATATGTTAAGTTATGCCGCCAATCATAATCGCGGCGCTCAATTTATTAATTTACAAAACGAAATTGATGACAGGCTGGTAAGCATCTTTGATAAGATAAGTATTAAGATCAATGATTTTTTTTATGGCCGCTATGATATAATGTGTACATCCGTTGACGACTTAAAACAAGGAAAGAATTTTTCGATCCTGGAATACAATGGATGCGGCGCTGAGCCAAATCATTTTTATGATACCGGCTATACATTGCTGGGTGCTTACAAAGAGATATTAAAGCATTGGAAAGTACTTTACAAAATAAGCAGGTACAATTACAAGCAGGGAATTAAATATTGGCCGCTTATGAAAGGGCTAAAATTTTTACGGGCAGCAAAAAAACATTTCCATATTATTAAGAAGGCAGATGAATTTATCTGACAACCAAAACCAACCTGCGACTATCTTTAAATAAAAAAGCTATGCAACGTTTATTATTATGTTTCTCATTTTTGATATTCTCTTTTACATCGATAGCACAAAAATATAAACCTGTGGATGCAGGAAGTAAAGTTCATTTTAATATTAAAAATTTCGGAATAGAAACTGGCGGCGATCTTTCGGGCCTTGCAGGAGATATAAGTTTTATCCCTGCAAATATTACTACAAGCAGTTTTGATGTTTCAGTAAGTGCAAAAACTATCGATACAGATAATGATATGAGAGATAAGGATCTTAAAGAAAAAAAATATTTTGATGCTGACACATATCCGGCGATAACAATTAAGTCTACAAAGATTGACCGGACTAATAAATCTGCTACAGGCTGGTATTATTTTACCGGAACACTTACCATGCATAGTGTTACAAAGCCAATTGAATTTCCTTTTTCTGCAACGCTTAAAGGAAATGATTATTTGTTTGCAGGCGGTTTTACAATTAACCGTTTGGATTATGGAGTTGGCGGAAACAGTGCTGTGCTTAGCAATACTGTAAAAGTTTCACTCTCCGTTTTAGCTAAGAAAAGCTAATTTAGTTTTTCATTATGCAACTGGCTCGTGTATTTTTTTGGGGGATGATGGTAAGCTTTCTTGGCTCTTTACCATTGGGTACTTTAAACATACTTGCCATGAAAATAAGTGTGGAAGAAGGAATTAAAAATGCGATATACTTTTCCCTTGGCTCTTTATTAACAGAGATGATATATGTACGCATCTCTCTTGTTGGTATCAACTGGATACGCAAACAAAAAAAATTATTTAAATGGCTTGAATGGATAACATTGTTCATCGTGGTGGCTTTGGCTGTTGGCAGTTTTATGACAGCAATGAAACATCACACCACCGGCCAGCCGGTTGAAAATAATTTACCAGACATGCATCGGTTTTTATTAGGCATTTCCTTAAGCGCAATCAGCCCGATGCAAATACCTTTCTGGTTTGGATGGAGCACAGTTTTATTCACTAAGAAAATTTTGCAACCTAATAATGCAAACTATAATTTATATATCGTTGGCATTGGGCTTGGAACGTTATTAGGAAATTCTGTTTTTATTTTTGGAGGAAAATGGATGGTAGAAAAAATGAATGCCAACCAGAATATTTTAAACTATGTGATAGGAGGGATATTTACGCTCACAGCCATTATCCAGCTGATAAAAATATTAACGCATAAAGATGCAGCAGAAAAATTACAGGGACTGAGCAATCCTGTACCAGACGTAAATCAATAAAATAGACTTTGTTTTATAATCTATTCTGCAAACGGCTAAAGCCTCCTCCATTATATACTTGAGTAAAGCCTTGTGATGTAAGAAAAGTTTTTGCTGAAGAACTTCTCATTCCCGATGCGCAATAGATAATAATAACCCTGCCTTTATCTTTCAGCCTGTAAAGATTATTTCCCAATTGTTCAAGAGGAATATTGATCGCTCCTGTTATGTGACCGAAATTATATTCTCTCTTACTGCGAACATCGATTAATGTTGCACCATTTTTTATCAGCTTTGCATAGTCTGTATTTTTGCCAATCCCAAAAAAACTCTTTAATGTTTTTATCATTTAAATTGATTTTTTATAAATTGGAATCATTTAATTTGATAGCATTCAATTGTACGCTATTGCATCATCAAAAACTTTATTATTAAAAATTGTTACTGTATTATAATTTACTTCCCACGTTATCGGCAATGCTTTTTTTAGCATCAGGCTAACCCCGCAATATTTTTCCTGGGATAAAGTCACAGCATCAAGTGCAGCATCTTTGCAGGATTCATCTCCTGTAAAATCATATATCACATGCATTGCGATATACATTATCGGTTGTTGTTTACTTAATTCTCCTATTACTTTTATATCAAGATTCTTTACTTCTTTTTGCGCCTTGCGTAAAATAGAAATAACATCCATCCCGGTACAACCGGAAAGTGCAGTAAGAATAAATGGTTTAGGGATTGGGCCATTATCTTCTCCCCCAACTTTTTCAGGAGCATCCATTATAATTGTATGACCGTTTACCAATGCATTGAACTGCATTTTACCCATCCATTGGGTTTCAATTTCGTGTTGTGCCATTGTTATTATTTTTTTTTGAGGTTAATCCAAATATTGAATACAGGGGGCAAAAACTTATGAAAGATGTTATCAAAAATATTGCGGCAACTACTAATAGTGCAATGCCTACACCGCCGGTCACAACATGTGTGAAATAGAGCACCCCAAGGCCCACGGCCAGAATTATCCTTATAATTTTATCTGTTGATCCCATATTCTTTTTCATCCTATTAAGTTTTTATTTTTTACAATAAAGATTCATTAATTGCCAAAGAGAAGCAGGTAATGCTTGCGGTTATATGGAACTCATACTCTTTGTAAGCGTAAAATTAGAAGTTCTGTTATGCCTTATTGGTGATAAATGTTACATTAAAACATGATTGTGGTTAGTAAAGGCTGTTAGTCCACAATAAAAAGCATACAGCCTTTTTTAGAAAAGGAGCGGTGAGCCATGCTGTCATCATCAACATGATAGGTCATGCCTTTTTTCATTTTCATTATTCTTCCATCTATTAATTCAGTTTTCATTTTGCCCTTGATGCAATAAATGATGTGGCCTTTATTGCACCAATGGTCAGCAATATAGTCTTCAGAATATCTAACCATTCTTATTCTTATTTCGCCCAGCATTATTGTTTGCCATACTGCATAACCTCTTTCGCCTGGATGATTAACCTTGTCAATGATAGACCAGTCAATAGTTTCAAAAGGGTGTTGTGATATTTTCATTGGTTAATTTTTATTGTTTTAAAAAATAAATCAGCAGTTAAAATACAAGAATAATAAATGAATTTTAAATAATCAACCAACGATTATTATATTGCTCCTTTGTTACAATATTCTTATCAATTTTCTTTCGAAAATATTTTAATACTTTTCTAATGTATAAAAGTAAACTGCTTGTTATCTTTTTGATGTTTCACTGTATTGCTTTTGCACAGCAATATGATAGTACGCTTTTTTCAAAACTTCATTTTCGTTTTATTGGGCCTGATGGTAATCGTGTAATTGCTGTAGTTGGTGAGCCGGGCAATCCTATGATCTCCTTTGCCGGTGCGGCTTCCGGAGGTATCTTTAAAACTGAAGATGCCGGTGTGAGTTGGAGACCGGTGTTTGATAAAATGGATAATTCCAGCATAGGTGCTCTTGCAATTGCTCCATCAAAACACGGCCATATTTGGGCAGGAACAGGAGAAACTTTTTTGATCCGCCCTGCACATGCCATCGGTAATGGTGTTTATAAATCTGTTGATACAGGAAGAACATGGATAAATATGGGCTTGCAAAAAACGGCAAGGATCAGCAGGATAATTGTTGATCCGCATGATACCAATACTGTATATGTTGCTGCTTTGGGAAATACACATATGCCGCAACAGGAACGTGGCGTTTACAAAACAACAGATGGTGGTAAAACATGGGAGCGTAGTTTATTTGTTGATGAAAATACAGGCTGCTCCGATCTTGCAATTGATCCCCAACATCCAAATATTTTATTTGCTGCCATGTGGCAGGTTGATATTAAAACATGGAATTTAAAAAGTGGCGGCCCGGGAAGCGGCATTTATAAAACAACTGATGGTGGTAAAACGTGGAAGCCTTTGCGAAATGGATTACCCGGCGGAGTAAGTCATCCGGTTGGTAAAACATCTGTTGATATTGCGTACAGCAATCCTAAAATTGTGTATGCACTTGTAGAAGACAAATCACCGGGATTGTATCGATCAGATGATGGTGGTGAAAGCTGGAAGCTCATGAATGAAAGCAACTCTATGGCGCAAAGAGCACCTTATTATACAAGAGTTCGGGTTTCTACACAGGATGAAAATAAAGTGTATACAATTTCTGTAACCATTATGCAATCCAATGATGGCGGAAAAACATTTAATGGCCAGGGAGATTACAGGGCAGGTGGTGATAATCATGATATGTGGTTCGACCCAACGAATGCAAAAAGGATTATGGTTGGGCATGACGGATGTTTATCGATGTCAAACAATGGCGGTAAAACATGGGGCAATACAAATCTTCCTATTGCGCAGATGTATCATGTTGCTGTTGATGATCAAATTCCCTACAATGTTTATGGCAACAGACAGGATGGATATTCTTACATGGGTCCATCAAACAGTTTGCAGGGAAATATTCCATTGGGATTGTGGCGCTCTGTAGGCGGCTGTGAGAGCGGCTTCGCACAACCGGATCCTGTTGATAATAATATTGTATGGTCAGGATGTTATGATGGTGGCCTTGATATTTTTGATGTGAAGACGGGGCATGCAAGAGATGTGAGAGCATACCCTGAAGCAGCTTATGGCTGGGCGCCTGCTGATCTTAAATTTCGCTGGCATTGGAATTTTCCAATGATCATTTCCAAACACAATCACAACAAAGTTTTGGTAGGAAGCCAGTTTGTGCATCAAACAACCGATGGCGGACAAAGTTGGCAATTGATAAGTCCTGATCTTACTACGAATGATAAATCGCATCAGCAAAATTCAGGAGGAATTGCGATCGATAATCTTATGACGTTTGATGGATGTACTTTGTATGCAATTGCAGAGTCCCCGGTGAAGGAAGGAATTATTTGGACAGGCAGTAATGATGGACAGGTGCAGCTTACAAAGGATGGTGGCAAAACATGGAACAATGTAACTCCAAATATTAAAGGGCTTCCAAAATGGGGAACCATCTCCTGCATTGAGCCTTCTAATTATGATGAAGGCACAGTTTATATTTCTGTTGATCTGCACCAGCAGGGAGATTTTGATCCATACATTTATAAGTCTTCTGATTTTGGAAATACATGGACATTCATCAGCAACACAATTCCAAAAACCAATATGGCTTTTGTTCACCAGGTAAAAGAAGATCCTGTAAAGAAAGGATTGTTGTGGGCAGGAACTGATAATGCTTTATATTTTTCTGCTGATGATGGCAACAACTGGAATCAAATAAAAAATGATCTTCCTCCATCACCCATTTATGGAATTGCCATTCAAAAAAACTTTAATGATCTTGTGTTGGCAACATTTGGAAGAGGGTTTTATATTCTCGATGATATTACTTTGTTCAGGGAATTTTCTACGAAGGTTCAGCAATCTGCAGCATATCTTTTTGCAATAAAAAAAGCATACCGTTTGCAGGATAAGGGAGGCATTCATAGTGAAAGAAGTTTTGTTACCGGCGAGAATCCAAAGTTTGGTGCAAGCATAAATTATTATATAAAAGACAAAATAAAAGACAGCGCTTTTATAATTGTTCGTGACAGTAATGGCGAAGAAATAAAAAAGTTTGCCGGCACAAATTCACCGGGCATCAATCGTGTTTATTGGGCACTTGATTATAATAAATTGGATATTCCTTCACTTCGAACACGGCCAAGAGATAAAGATTGGGTTAAGATGGATGCAGTAGGTAAACGTGAAATGTATATTTGGGATCTTGATATGGGGCCGGCCTTAGAACCGCCACTGGTACCGCCCGGCACGTACACCGTTGAATTAAAGATTGGCGATAAAACATTTAAACAACAGGTAGAAGTATTAAAAGATCCAAACACAACAGGAACAATTGAGGATATAAAAAAGCAAAATGTATTTGCATTGAAATTGTATGAGTCGGTGAAGAGATGTTTTACAATGATAGATGAGATGGAAAATTTGCGGTCCAAATTATTATACATTGTTGATTCATCAAGCAGCAGCAAAACCAAAAAGAGGCAGGCAGTAAAACTGGAAAATGATCTGTGGACATTAGAAGGAAAAGTGCATGATATCTTTCAAACAGGCGCAAGAGAAGATCTGTTCCGCAACCCTGCGCAATTGTTGGAACGCTTTCTTGCCATTGAAAAAGAAAGTGTAATGAGCAGTGCAGATTTTCAACCAACAAACCAGGATGTAGAAGTGTATGAAAAATTAAATAGCGATCTGCAAAAAGTTGAAAGCGATTACAGTTCAGTAAAGAAAAATTTTAAACCAATTGTTCCGGATATTAAAATTAAAAGTAAAATTGACAGGGAGGCGAAGAAGCAATAAATTATTTAAAGAAATTTTCTATTTAGAAATAGTCTTAGTTGTTACGAAGTGGATTGCTTGCATTGCTCACCCTATTAATTATCGGGCCTTTCTTTGTTGTATCAAAAGGATTTGTCTGTAATGTTATGGAAGACTTAGGAACTGCATTTCCATTAGAACCAAAAATTGTTATAACAGTTTTTCCATTCGTATTATTTGGAGTAAGGCTTTCGGAAGATATCACGTTTTGATTTTGCGGAACATAGGAGTTAAGTATTGTTACATGACTTACCGGAGCAGTGTTAGATGTTCTGAGTGATTGTGGTGTGCCGGGTTTATCATTTCTTGTACGTGCACTGTCAGTAATTGTTTGACCATAATTGGTGATAGCAAATAATAGAGCAGTTACCAACAACATAAAAATTTTCGTTTTCATAATATCGTGATTGTATCAGTAGATATACATCGAAATATTATGCCAGATATTTGGTTGAAGTTGGAGTAGTTCTCATTTGGTGTCCCAGCGGGGTCTTCCCAAAGTTTAGTAGCGCCGGCATTAGACCCCGATGCTGCAAGATCGTTATAACATCAGGGTCTCATGCTTACGCACTTGCTCGACTATGAAGACCCTGATGGGAAACAATATTTTGAGGATTAGTTTATTCAATTGTGCCATACCAAAATAATTATTATAATCAATTCTCCGTATTCATTTCCTCTGCCCATTTATCTCTTTCATCAGGCTAAATTTCCAGGGAGCAAAATTATTTTCAATGTTGCTGAACATACCGTTCCATTCTGCAGGAGCATTGCTTTCTTCCATTATAAAACACTTTTAAATTCTAAGCGTATGATAATTTTCCTTTGGGTTCAGGAATATGGCGGAAGAGTGAT
>DATCOF010000123.1:0-19461 GCA_036564845.1 Chitinophagaceae bacterium
GCCCCCTTTTGAAGTTTGCGTAATTGGCCAATGCTTTCTTCTATTTTTATTTGTTTTGGCGATGACATATAGTGATATATTATTTAGTCCAAAGATAGACAAAAAATCCAATAAACAAATATTGGACTAATTATTTATTCATATTGGTATTAAAAAAAATCACACATGAGAAAAGTCTTCACATTATTTATTATGTTGATGTTCAGCGGAATATTAACATTTTCGCAAAACCGGGTGGTGACCGGTACTGTAACTGATAATAATGGGCAACCGATTGAGGGTGCAACTGTAAGAGTAAAAGGGGGCAGAACTGGTACTGCTGCGGATGCAAGAGGTAATTTTACGATTACTGTTCCTGCAAACGCAACGCTTGTATTTAGTGGTGTCGGAATTACTACGCAGGAAGTCGCAGTTGGAAATCAATCGACATTAAATGTTAGTTTGGTAAGAGGCGACACAGAGTTAAATACTGTTGTTGTAACCGCCTTGGGTATCAGAAGATCACGTAATGAAATACCTTATGCTGCCCAGCAGGTTATTGGTGAAGAGGTAAGTAAGAATCGTTCTTCAAATTTCATCAATAATTTATCAGGTAAAGTTTCCGGTCTGGAAATAAGACAAAATAATTCAATAGGTGCTTCAACAAACATTGTATTAAGAGGCGTTAAATCTCTTACCCGTGATAATCAAGCATTATTTGTGGTAGATGGAGTGCCATTTAATAATGCCAATACCAACGCAGCAGGACAAAAAAATGGTTCAGGAGGATACGATTATGGTAATGCTGCTGCTGATATCAATCCAGATGATATTGAGTCCATCACAGTATTAAAAGGAGCTGCAGCTAGTGCTCTTTATGGTTCAATCGGTGGTAACGGTGTTATTTTAATAACTACTAAAAAGGGTAGAAAGGGTTTAGGAATTACTGTTAATTCTGGCATAAGTGTTGGGTCTGTTGATAAGAATACATTACCTACTTATCAGAAAGAATATGGTGGAGGATATGGGGCCTATTATGAAGATGCAACGGGTAGATTCTTTTTTCGCGATCCTGCCAATGGATTTACTCAAGTTGCCGCAAATGACCCAAGGGGAAGATTAGTGCAGACAACAAGTGAGGATGCTTCTTATGGAGCTAAATTTGATCCAAACTTAATGGTTTATCAATGGGATGCATTTGACCCAACATCTCCAAATTTTGGAAAAGCAACACCATGGGTGGCAGCGCCAAATGACCCTAATTCATTTTTTGAACACCCTATTTCTACAAATAACAGTGTTTTTGTAACAGGAGGATCTGATGTGCAAACTTTTAAATTAGGATACACGCGTAATGATGAAAAAGGAATATTACCTAATAGTAATATTATAAAAAACATTGTTGATTTTTCAAGTACTTATAACATTACTCCAAAATTAACAGCAGGTGCAACTATCAATTTTTCTAACATAAAAGGAGTGGGTAGATACGGAACCGGATATGATGGGGCGAGTGCAAGAAACGTAATGACAAATTTTAGAGAATGGTGGGAAGTAAATGTTGATGTTAAGGAGATGCAGGCTGCCTATAATAGAAGTGGTGGTAAAAATGTTACCTGGAACTGGGCTGATCCTACCGATTTAACTCCTATTTATTGGGATAACCCATATTTTGTTCGTTATCAAAATTATGAATCGGATAATCGTAACAGATACTTTGGTAATATCAACCTAAATTATAAATTAACTTCTTGGTTAAATATTTTGGGTAGAATAGCGGTAGATAATTATAGTGAGTTCCAAGAAGAGAGGAAGGCTGTTGGTTCCGTAGGAGTTCCTTATTATTCAAGGTATGATCACAGTTGGAATGAAACTAACTATGATGTACTCTTAAATTTGGACAAAAATATTACAACTGATATTAACATAAAAGCTTTATTAGGTGGAAACATAAGAAGGCAGCATGAGTTAAGTAATTACGGTGTATCGAACGGTGGTCTTATTGTACCTGGGTTATATTCATTGTCTAACTCTGCAAATACTCCTAATGCTCCTAGTGAAGGCGATGCAAGAAGAGAAGTACATGGTATATTTGGAGGCGCTACTCTAACCTGGAGAAAAATGATAACTTTAGATGGTACATTGCGCAGAGACGTATCTTCTACATTACCAGCAGGCAATAATTCATATTATTATCCATCAGTTTCATTGGGTTTTGCTTTTTCTGAGCTACTAAAATCAACTCCATGGATTTCTTATGGTAAGATAAGAGCTAACTATGCTCAAGTAGGTAATGATGCACCTATTTATAGTGTAAATGATGTTTACAATATTATACCACCTTTTGGTTCAAGTTCACAAACATCCGTTGCAAGTACAAAGAATAATGCGAATTTAAAACCAGAACGTACACAAAGTAAGGAGATAGGATTAGAAATGGCTTTTCTAAAAAACCGTGTAGGTTTTGATGTTACTTACTATAATGCTAAAACAATTGATGAAATTGTGCCTGTAACATTATCTACAGCAACAGGATATAGTTCATCATATTTGAATTCCGGAACAGTTGAAAATAAGGGTGTTGAACTATCTTTATATGTAACACCTTTAAAAACCAACAACTTTAACTGGACAGTAAATGTAAACTGGACAAAAAACAGAAATAAAGTTTTAGCATTATTTAAAGATGCTACTGGCCAGGAAGCAAAAAACTTAGTATTAGCTAGTTACCAAAGCGGTACTACTCTTAATGCTACATTAAATGAAGCATATGGACAGTTAAGAGGAACTAATTTTATTTATACAAATGGCCAAAAAACAATTGGTACCAACGGTCGCTACCTTAAAACTGCAACATCTAACGAGGTTATAGGAAATGTGAATCCTGATTGGATAGGAGGTATTAATAACAGTTTTAAATATAAAAATATCGGATTAAGCTTTTTAATAGATGTAAGAAAGGGTGGTAGCGTATTTTCCACAGATATGTATTATGGTTTAGCAACTGGCTTGTATCCTGAAACAGCAGGCTTAAATGATTTAGGCAATCCTCAAAGAAATTCCATCGCAACTGGTGGAGGATTTATAAGACCGGGCGTAACAGCAGATGGAAAGGCAAATACAATTAGGGTGTCTAATACTAACTATGGTGCTTATGGGTATTCAGTAAATCCTGATGCTGCTTTTGTTTATGATGCTAGTTATGTAAAATTAAGGGAAGCCGTACTAACTTATTCAATTCCAGGTTCTGTAGTTTCTAAATTAAAAGTATTTAAAGGAATTGATTTGTCTATCATTGGAAGAAACCTTTGGATAATTCATAAAAATTTACCATACTCTGATCCAGAAGAAGGATTTAGTTCAGGAAATTTGCAAGGAGAGCAGACAGGTGCTTACCCAACCGTAAGAACTTTTGCTTTTAATATTAAATTAAATTTTTAAATTAAGTATATGAAAAAAATAGCAATATATCTTTTTTTAATTCTTTTGTTAGGCAGTTGTACGAAAGAATTGACAAGCATTAATAACGATCCCAAAAGCCCTACTTCGGTTCCTTCTACTTCTTTATTTACTAATGCCCAACATACATTAGTTAATACTATTTCTAATTCAAATGTTAATTCAAACATTTTTAGATTAGTGGATCAATATTGGCAGGAAACAACATATACTGATGAAAGTAATTATGATATAGTTACTCGGCCTATCCCACAAACTTTATTCACCACTTTATACAGGGATGTATTACGGGATTTTGAAACGGCTAAATCATTATACGCTACTGACATTTCTAATGCTACCACTCAAAAAAATGACATAGCAGTTACTGATATTATGGAAGTGTATTCCTGGTATTATTTAGTAACTACATTTGGAAATATTCCCTATAAGGAGGCATTAGATATTAATAATACTTTTCCTAAATATGATGATCAAAAAACTATTTATTATGATTTACTTACCAGGCTTGATGCCGACATAGCCAATCTAAATGCGACAGGCTCCAGTTTAGGAAGCGCAGACATTGTGTACGGCGGGGATGTTACAAAATGGAAAAAATTTGCGAATTCATTTAAACTAAAAATGGGAATGACCATTGCAGATTTTGATGCAGCTAAGGCGAAAACAACTGTAGAGTCAGCGGTTCAGTCTGGTGTCTTTACTTCTAGTGCAGATAATGCTTCATTTCAATATTTATCTGGCCCTCCTAACACCAATCAAGTATGGGTAGATTTAGTACAAAGTGGTAGAAAAGATTTTGTTGCTGCAAGTACTGTAGTAAACACTATGCAAGGATTGAACGATCCCAGATTATCTCAGTATTTCACAACTGATGCAGCTGGTGGATATTCTGGCGCTGCTCCTGGAGCAAGTGCCAGTTACTCTACATTCTCTAAACCCAGCGCAACCTTAACCGCTCCAGATTATCCTGCTTTGTTGTTAAGTTATGATGAAGTAGAATTCTTTTTAGCCGAGGCCATTGAAAGAGGATTTAACGTTGGTGGTACAGCATCTACTCATTACAATAATGCTGTTACATCTTCTATATTATATTGGGGGGGCACATCTATGCAGGCCGCAACTTATCTTGCCCAACCTTCCATTGCATATGCAACCGCTGCTGGAACTTACAAGCAAAAGATAGGTCTTCAAAAATGGATTGCCTTATATAATCGAGGATGGGAGGAATGGATAGAAGTGAGAAGATTTGATTATCCTATATTGATTGCTCCTGCCACTGCTAAATCAGCATTTCCTGTTCGTTTAACGTATCCTATAAATGAACAAAATACTAATACTACAAACTATAATACAGCAGCTTCTGCTATTGGTGGTGATAAGGTTACCACTAAATTATTCTGGGATATATTTTAAAAAATTATAATAGTATATTTATAGAACCGTCTTAATTTGAGGCGGTTTTTCTATTCAATATATTACGGTTTTTTGCAATGGATTAAATCTAATTCGACTAAATGATTATAGGATATCTATTTTATACCTTCTAAACTTTCCATTACCTTTGCCCACTAATTTTTTTATATGGGAATGGATAGAAATACGATAATTGGCTTTGTGTTATTGGCACTTTTATTTTTTGGATATTTTTATTATAACAAACAAGGACAACAGGCTTTAGTAGATAAAGAGCAACATATACAGGATTCAATTAACAGGTTAAAATCTAAAAAAGATTCTTTAATTGCCAGATCCGATTCTGCTAAAAGAGATTCAACCGTTAAGCAAGTGTCGTCTGCATTTCAACAGGATTCAGTACCAAATGTTGAACAGTTAACAACTTTAGAGAATGATGTAATAAAAATAATTTTTACTAATAAAGGAGGCCAACCCAAAATCGTAGAATTAAAAAAGTTCAAAACATTTGATGGTAAACCTTTAATACTTGAAAACGGAAGTTTCAATAAAATATCTTATTCAATAAATACAGGCGTAAATCAAACTGCCCAAACATCTGATCTTTTTTTTAAATCTCAACCGGTTACTTCTTCTACCGATGGCAAAAACACGCTGACATTTACTTTGCAAAATTCAGCAGGTGAAACAATTGAACACCAGTTTGTTTTACCAAATCATGAGTACATGCTTGATTTTAATATTGTATTTAATGGTGCAGACAAATTGATAACACAAAATAAAATTAACCTTACATGGCAGGCACAGGCGCCTCAGGTTGAAAAAGATATTCAACATGAAAATCAGCAATCACATATCTCTTACGTAAAAGACGGGGATTATAATTTTGAAAACCTTGGTAAAGGAGGTGATGAAAAATTTAATAAACCTGTTGAATGGATAGCATTAAAACAACAATTTTTTGCTACAGCAATTCTTGCAAAAAATAAATTTGAAAGTGCAGATATACAATGGGCTGTTCCAGATACTAATCTGCATATTATTGCGCAGGCAACTTCTAATTTCAGAATAAATATTCCTAATGGATCAGTTGCAAATGTTCCGTTACAATTATTTTATGGCCCCAGTGATTATAAAATTTTAAAATCGTATGGCAATCAAATGCATAACATAGTTCCACTGGGCAGCGGAATTTTTGCATTTGTAAAATATGTTAACCGCGGATTTATTATGCCGGTGTTTAATTATATGGCAAGTAAAATAGCAAGCTTTGGTTTAGTGATTGCGCTTCTAACTATCATCATAAGATTATTGATTTCGCCTCTTACTTACCAGAGTTATGTGAGCGGTGCAAAAATGAAATTATTAAAACCGGAAATTGATGCATTAAAAACAAAATTCGGAGATGATAAGCAGGGCTTTGGAATGGAGCAGATGAAATTATTTAAAAGTGCCGGTGTAAACCCTTTAGGAGGCTGTATTCCGGCCCTGTTACAGATACCCATATTCTTTGCTTTGTATAATTTCTTTAATTCAAATATTGCATTACGCGGTCAAAGTTTTTGGTGGGCCAAAGATCTTTCAGCGTATGATTCAATTTATAATCTTCCGTTTACAATTCCGTTATATGGTAGTCATATAAGTCTGTTCACCATTTTTGCTGTAGTAACCAGTTTGCTTATTTCTTTATACGGTATGTCGAATATGCAGGATAACAGCAATCCTGTAATGAAGTATATGCCTTTTATTTTTCCGATAATTCTTTTAGGCGTGTTTAATAGCCAGCCATCTGCATTAACCTGGTACTATACAGTTTCAAATGCGATCACTTTGGTTATACAATTTGTTATTCAGAAATACATAATTAATCATGAAAAAATATTAGCGCAACTGGAAGCAAATAAAAAGAAACCTGCGGTAAAAAGTAAGTGGCAGGAGAAAGTTCAGGCTATGCAGGAGAATAATCAAAAACTGCAATCTATGAAACAAAAAACGAAGGGAAAGCCATAGACTGATATTGTATTGCAACCATTTAGTAAATTATAATGTCTTTTAATTAATCGTTTCAACTGGGTTAATAAACATAATAATGAAAATTTTAAAGGCAGGATTTATTATAACACTTTTCTTAAGTGCTTTTACAATAAAGGCACAGAAAATAATTTCTGAAGGCACACTGATCTATAATATCAGCATCCAAACCGGAAGTACTGAACCTAAAATGGCCGATATGATGGATGGCGCTACTACCTCCATTTATATAAAAGGTAGCCAAAGCAGAAGTGAACTTGTTAGCGCCTTAGGAAGTGAAGTAACGTTCTACGATTCTAAAAAAGGCGCAGGGGTTATTTTAAAAGATTACAGTGGGCAAAAACTTATGATAACACTTACCAAAGATGATTGGGATAAAAAGAACAGTAAATATGAAGGCATAACTTTTGAAACAACAAATGAAACTCTAAACATTGCAGGTTATAATTGTAAGAAAGCCATTGCCAAATTAAAAGATGGAAGTTCTTTTGTTGTGTATTATACACCTGAAGTAGAAGTGGCGGATAAGGATTATGACTCACAGTTTAAAACCTTGCCTGGGCTTGCCTTACAATACGAATGGCAATCAGGTAAAATGAGGTTTAAATACACTCTATCAAAAATAAATTTTGATGTTGTTCCTGCGTCAAAATTTGATATCCCAAAATCAGGCTATCGGGTTATGACATACGCAGAAGCAAAAAAATAAAAATATTTGGAAAAGCATATAATAAAAAAATCCCGAAATATTTTCGGGATTTTTTTATTATAAATAGTTATAATTATTTATTTAGATCTGATAATTAACTTATATCCTGAACCTGGAGTATAAGATTGAATTAAAACTTTTTGCTTGTAAGGAAGAAGATAAATTGTATTTCCTTTTTGATAACTAACTATATTATTTGTGAAAATAGAATTATTAACCTGTTGCTGAAATAATACGTTATTACCTCTGTATGTAAGTCCTGATCTTAAATTAAAGCCAATTGAACTTTTAAGCGTATTAAGAGTTATTATATTAAAATGGATCTTATTCCTTCTACCAAAGCCGCCTCTATCTGCTACTGCAACAAGAGTTACAAAGCAAACTAGTAGCACAAATGCAGCTATTTTGGATGTTTTGATCATTAATTATTTTAATTTAGTTAACAAATTTAACACAAAAAACTGAACTTCCTATACAAAATGTTATAATTTTTTAATACTATATTTTAACGGAGAACTTTAGGAAATCGTATGTACCTTTTAAATTAGTATTAATTTTGGCTAACAATTTATAAATGAAGGAAAACCCATATCGGCAGGATAGAGAAGGAATGATGGAGTTGCTTCAGCAATATAACAGCATGAAGCAAGGCAAGGGATATGCGTTTATTGAAGAAGATGCCTTTGAACAGCTTATAGATTATTTTGATGAAAAAGATGATCTGGCTTCAGCACTGGAAGCAGTTGACTATGGTATACAGCAATACCCTTATTCTTCCATATTAAAAATTAAAAAGGCAGATCTTTTAATTGCCAAAAGGCATTACAGGGAAGCTTTAGCCTTATTAGAGAATGCCGAATTATTAGATAGAGGAGATATTAATTTATATATTCTTAAAACAGATGTTTACCTGGCTTTGGATCAACAAAACAAAGCAGCTGATCTTTTAGAGAAAGCAATACACTTATTTGAAGGAGAAGAAAGAATAGAATTACTTTTTGAGTTAGCAGATGTGTATGATGACTATGAAGAATTTGATAAAGTTTTCAATTGTCTTAAATTAATTCTTGAGCAGGATCAAACCAATGAAGAAGCACTTTATAAAATTTGTTTTTGGACGGATTATACCGGACGAAATGAAGAGGGTATCAAGCTCCATCAAAAAATTATTGATAACCATCCCTTCACAGAACTTGCATGGTTTAACCTTGGCGCAGCTTATCAGGGTGTAAAACTTTACGAAAAAGCGATTGATGCATACCAGTATGCAATTGCGATCGATGAAAAGTTTGATTATGCATACCGCAATTTGGGTGATGCATACTTACGCATGCGTAAATACAAAGAAGCTATAGAAGTATTGCAAAAAGTATTGGAATTAACAAGGCCTGAAGATGTGATCTATGAAGCAATAGGACATTGTTATGATAAATTAAAGAACTATGCACAGGCTAGGTTTCATTATCGTAAAGCTTCGCACTTATCGCCTGATGATAGTCATTTGCATTATAAAATTGCATGCACTTACATGAACGAAAGCCAGTGGGTAAGTGCTATTAAAAATCTTGAGAATGCAATGCGTATCCAGCGTTCGCGGCCTGATTATAATTTTGCTTTGGCACAATGCTCTGTACAGCTAAATAGAATAAAAGATGCAATAATTTATTTTTCAAACTTTATAAAAGCCAGACCCAAAAATATAAAAGGATGGACAGCCTTAATTAAATGCCTTTACGATGCAGGATTTTATGATGAAGCTTTAGAGCAGGTGCACAATGCTTTTAAAAATACAACTAACAAGCCTGTATTATTTTTTTATAAGACTGCAATTTTGTTCGCCATGGGAAGATCAAAGGAAGCATTACTATCCCTGGAACTGGCTATGGAAAAAGCTCCCAGGATGATAAAGCAATTGATTGAATTAGAACCTTCCTTATTACAAAATGCCCAGGTTATTTTATTGATTGCAAAAAATAAAAATAACCGTTCTTCCAAATAATTCATCTTTATTAATGATTTTTTGCCCGTTGTATCTACACAACTTATCTTTACCAAATTCGTAAAAAAAAATCATGAATTTTAATTTAACGCAAATCCCGGAAAGAAATATCAAGCCACGTAACCATGGTATTACCATGGTAATGGATAAAGGACTTAGTATTCAGGAGGCAAAAAATTTTTTAAGTATTGCTCATCCCCATATTGATATTGTAAAGTTGGGTTTCGGTACTGCTTATGTAACACCTGACCTAAAACAAAAGATAGAAGTTTACCATGCGCATGATATTCCTGTTTATTTTGGGGGCACTTTATTTGAAGCATTTCTTATCCGCAACCAGTTTCAGGATTATATAAATATTTGTAAAGACTACAACATCACTTATGTGGAAGTAAGTGATGGATCCATTGATATTCCTCATGCAGAAAAATGCGGCTACATAGAAAAATTAACAAAGGTAGCAACAGTATTAAGCGAAGTGGGTAGTAAAGATGCTGCCCACATTATTCCTCCTTATAAATGGATTGAATTGATGAAAGCTGAGCTGGAAGCGGGTTCTACGTATGTTATAGCAGAAGCTCGTGAAGCAGGTAATGTGGGTATTTATCGCGGTACAGGTGAGGTAAGAGAAGGTTTGGTGCAGGAAATATTGACACAGATACCGGAAGAAAAAATTATTTGGGAAGCCCCGCAAAAAGCACAGCAATTATATTTCCTGGAATTGATAGGATGCAATGTAAACCTTGGAAATATTGCTCCAACTGAAGTTATTCCTTTGGAAACAATGAGGATAGGTTTGCGTGGCGACACTTTTCATTTATATCTTGATAAAGAAACTGCTTAATGAAATTGTATGGATTGATAGGTTATCCTCTGGGTCATTCCTTTTCAAAAAAATATTTTTCTGAGAAATTTCTACGCGAAGGCATAACAGATTGCAGGTATGAATTATTTGCAATACCGTCGATAAAAGATCTTCCGTTGGTAATAAATTCCAACCCGGATTTAAAAGGATTAAACGTTACAATACCATACAAACAAAAAGTGTTGGACTATGTAAACGAAACTACCGATGCTGTAAAAAATATCGGTGCTGCCAATACAATAAAATTTGCTGGCGATAAAATTATCGCTTACAACACTGATGTAATTGGCTTTGAAAATTCACTAATACAAAAAATAAAACCTTCTCATAAAAAAGCATTGGTATTAGGCACTGGTGGCTCATCAAAAGCAATTCAATATGTTTTAAAAAAACTGGGGATCGATTTTTTATTAGTTACACGTAACCAAAGTTTGCAGGAAGGCTTTATTAATTATTCAATGATAGATGAGGCAATGATAAATGATCATCAGCTTATAATTAATTGTACTCCTGTTGGGATGTATCCAAAAGATAATGAGTATCCACAATTGCCTTATAAGTTCTTATCCAGTCAACATTATTTGTATGACCTGGTTTATAAACCGGAAAAAACATTGTTTCTAAAAAGGGGTGAAGATAAAGGAGCAACCATTCAAAACGGTCTCGACATGCTTACCATACAGGCCGAAGAAAGCTGGAAGATCTGGAATACTGATTAAGAAAGAATATCTTTTAATTTTTCTGGAAGAGCAGCGACTTTTTTTAATCCATAATCATAGCAAACCATTGTTGTTTTTGCATTCGCAATAATCATCTCTTCATTATTTCTTGTAGTTGTAAGCTGGTAAAATAATTCGAAACTTACTTTAGAAATATTATCACTCCCAATTTTTACAACGATAACATCTTTATAAAAAGATTCATTTTTAAATTCAACCAACAGGTCAGACATTATTAAACCCACTCCTTCAATATTCAATTCTGTAAAACCGTGATGTTGTAAAAATTGCATCCTGGCTTCGTGAATAATGGCTACCAACGAATCGTTGCCAACATGATCGCCATAATTAATGTCTGTAATTCTTACAGGAATGCTGATTGAAATATCAAAGAATTTTTCAGGAAGATCAATTTTTACTCTTGCCATTAACAACTGTTTGCAACGAAAGTAAAAAGAAATAAATTATTTATGATCCTTTACTGATTTGGTAAGTTCTATTATATCTAAAAAATTTCCGGGTGTAGGAGCAAGGGTATTAGCTTTCATTATCTCACGCCATTCATTAATTTTTTTATTCCAGATAGGCTTTGAAGATGTTTTTGTTTCAGAAGAATCAATAAGGGTTGCCATCTTTGAATTTATTTTTACCGGTTGGCCTTGCGGGCCTTCAACAGTAATGTAGGTTGATGTATTACTTGCGATGGCATCTTTATCTACGTTATCAGTATTTTTTGTTTCCTCATTTTTATTTTGATCAGATACTTCCTTTTGAACTTTATGTTTCACCTCAGTATTCTTTTTTACTGTTACTCTCTCTTCTGTTGGTACAGTTATTATCACATTATTTTTTGCACCACTATCATTTTTGGTTTTATTTGAAGATGTAAACTGTTCATTTGATTTTGACGATCTGTTAGTAAAAAATATCACACAAAACACTATGATGGCAACTGAAGCGGCTGCTGCAGCGAAATAAAAAATTTTATTTTTCTTTTTCCCCATAGGGATAATCCTTGCTTTATTTGTGTCCAACTCAGCAACAATAGATTCCCAAACTCCATCTGGTGGAGGGGTTTCGTAATCGTACATTTTATTTTTTACATCATCCATAACTAAAGATTCATAGCATCATTGCTTGTTTTATTATACCTGTCATGCATCATTTTTTTTAATATCATTTTTGCTCTTGCCAATTGAGATTTGCTTGTGCCTTCATTTATACCAAGTATATCTGCAATTTCTTTATGAGAATATCCTTCAATAACATGCATATTAAAAACTGCTTTATACCCGGGCGATAATTGATGTATCATTTTCATGATATCTTTTTCTGCAAGGTCATCCAGCACATTCCATTCTTTATCCTCCAATGTTCTTTCCTGTGTTTCTGTAACATCCTGCAGATATACTTTTTTTCTAAAATGTTCAATAGCTGTATTTACAAAAATTCTTCTTATCCAACCTTCAAACGAACCATCTCCGCGGTATTTACTTAAGTTTTTAAATATCTTAATAAATCCTTCCTGCAACAGATCACGGGCATCTTCAGCATTTCCTGAATAACGAAGACAAACAGTGTACATCTTTGGTGAAAATCTATGATAAAGTTGTTCCTGCATTTGCCTGTCTCCTCTAATACATCCTTGTATTAAGTCGGTTTCAGATACGTTATGGTTGCCAGATGCACTCAAATTGTTAATAATAATTTTAGGTAATAATTTTTTTGGAAGAAGTATTTAAAAAGTCAACCAATTTATCCATAGCTTTTTTGCGGTGACTGTACTTATTTTTTTCTTCCATATTCATTTCGGCAAAAGTTCTGTCAGCTCCCAATGGTAAAAATATAGGATCGTATCCAAAGCCTTCCTCTCCTTTAGTATTAGCAAGAATAGTGCCTTTGCATATTCCTTCAAATTTATATTCTGTTCCATCCAGCATTAACGAAAGCACAGCCCTGAACTGTGCGGAGCGGTTTTCAATTCCCTGCATTTTTAAAAGTAGTTTCTCAATATTTTTTTTAAAAGAATTTTCTTCTCCTGCATACCTGGCGCTTTTTACACCCGGCTCTCCATTCAATGCTTCTACTTCAAGCCCTGTATCTTCACTAAAACAATCTTGCCCTGTAAGTTTGTAAATAACGCTTGATTTTTCTGTAGCATTTTCTTCCAGAGTATTGTGTGGTTCGGGGATGTCAATATTTATTCCTGCTTCTTTTAAACTAATAATTTCATAACCCAAATTTGGAATAGATCGTATCTCGTCTATCTTATGCTGGTTGTTGGTTGCAAAAATTAATTTGTGCATATTAAAGAGAAAATATTTGTTGAAGAACAGTCCATAATTTTCGTTTAAGATCTTTGTCATTTTCTAAAGCATCTAAAGCCGGAACCGCTACATAGACCTGGTTGTTATACGATTGTCTTTGAAAATCCGGCATTAAAAAAGGCAATTGAATTGTATCAGGAGTAATGCCGAACAGTATCACTATTCCCGGATTAAAAGTTTCAGATATTTTTTTATAAGAGATTGCCGGATAGGATGCAATATTTAATAATCCAACATCTTCCAATGTTAATTTGCATGCATTTAAAATGCCTGATAGGAAAGTTAATTGCTGATCATTTACAAACGCTGTATCAGGATTATTTACAAGCAATATTATATGTTGTTTATTGCCTCCGAAAAAATTTAATTCCTTATTTGTTGATTGTATTTTTTTCTTTTCATTGCCGGATAGATCCACCAAAGTTTTTTGAAACAAATCCTGGATTACAAAGGCCGGAAGCTGAATACTGTCTAAGCTCATAAATAATGCTTCTGTTTTTTTCGTTTCTTTGCTACAAATTTAATGATATGATTGCAGCCGCTGATTTTAATATTACAAGAGTTGAAAGAAGTAAGCTAAATGATCTGGACTTACAAAATATTCCTTTCGGAAAATACTTTACCGATCATATGCTGGAAGCTGATTATGAAGATGGAGAATGGAAAAATGTAGAGATCAAACCTTATCAGCCATTGCTTGTATCGCCTTCCTGTGCTGCATTACATTATGGCCAGGCTATTTTTGAAGGTATAAAAGCCTATAAAAATAATCAGGGGGAAGCATTTATATTTCGTCCCTTTGATAATTTTAAACGCTTTAATATTTCTGCAGAAAGAATGGCAATGCCTCAAATTCCGGAGGAAATTTTTATTGAAGGAATGCGTCAATTAATTGATCTGGATAAGAACTGGATACCACAGCAGGAAGATCATTCTTTATACATCAGGCCTTTTATGTTTAGCAGCGATGATGTAATTGGTGTAAAGCCCAGTGAGAAATATAAATTCATGATCATATTAAGCCCTACCGGCCCTTATTATAGTGCTCCTATGAAGATTTATGCAGAAGAAAAATATGTGCGTGCAGTGCCTGGCGGCACCGGGTATGCAAAAACTGCAGGAAATTATGGTGCTGCAATGTATGCAACTGCAGAAGCCAAAAAGAAAGGCTACGACCAGGTTTTATGGATGGATGCCTTTGAACATAAATATGTGCAGGAGTGTGGTACCATGAATGTTTTTTTTATCATTGGTAATACTGCTATCACACCTGGTCTTGAAGAAGGAACAATACTGGATGGTGTAACAAGGGATAGTACAATAGTTATTTTAAAAGAACTTGGCTTTACAGTAGAAGAAAGGCCCTTGGGTATTGATGAAATTATAGATGCTTATAAATCTGACAACCTTTATGAAATTTTTGGAACCGGAACTGCGGCTACCATTTCAATGATAAAAGAATTGCGTTATAAAGATTATACAATGTTATTTGATGTAGATAAATGGAAAACATCACCTGAAATAAAAATTAGATTAACTGCAATCAGGGAGGGAAAAGTTCCTGATAAATACGATTGGTTGTATAAAGTATAATTAATCCTCAATTTCTTTCTTTTTTAATTTTTACTTATAATTAATTCTCTTACCTTTGCCGTCCAAAAAATTACGGTTACATAATGCCTACAATACAGCAGTTAGTAAGAAAAGGTAGAGATATCATTAAAGCGAAAAGCAAGTCCAGGGCACTGGATAGTTGTCCTCAGCGTCGTGGAGTATGTACGAGAGTATATACTACCACTCCAAAAAAGCCTAACTCGGCTTTGCGTAAAGTTGCAAAGGTTCGTTTAACCAATAAGATAGAGGTAATTGCCTACATCCCTGGTGAAGGGCATAATTTGCAGGAGCACTCAATTGTTCTGATACGTGGCGGCAGGGTTAAAGACCTTCCGGGTGTACGTTATCATATCGTTCGCGGAAGCCTTGATACTGCAGGAGTAAAAGACCGTAAAAAAAGCCGTTCTAAATACGGAACTAAGAAAGAAAAAGCTAAAAAATAATTAATCTTGTTTGACTTTGTCAGACGATAAATAATAAATAACAATGCGTAAAGCACAAGCCAAGAAACTCCCTTTAGCACCAGACCCAAAATTTAATGATAAACTGGTAACGAGATTTGTAAATAACCTGATGTGGGAAGGTAAAAAAAGTGGAGCCTTTAATATTTTTTATGATGCTCTGGAAAGAGTAAATAAAATGACCAGTGAAGATGGTTATGAAACATGGAAGAAAGCATTAACTAATGTAACTCCTGCAGTTGAAGTTAAGAGTCGTAGAATTGGTGGTGCTACATTTCAAATACCTGCTGAAGTTCGTGCGGATAGAAAAACCTCATTGGCTATAAAATGGCTGATACGTTATAGTCGCGACAGGAACGGACGTAGCATGGCCGAAAAATTAGCAAACGAAATTGTTGCGGCAAGCAAAGGCGAAGGAGCAGCATATAAAAAGAAAGAAGATACTCATCGCATGGCAGATGCTAATAAAGCATTTGCGCATTTCAGGATATAGTAAGTATATATAAGAAACTAATTGCTAATCCCTTTTATTTATAGAAGGGATTTTTATTTGGTTAAGTGATGGGTGTGAAACTGGTGTTATAACAAAATAAGCTTGTTTTTAATCGGAATATTTTCACATATTATTTGTAACTTTGCGCCTCTAAATTAATTTTTAATTAGGCAGAATTCAATCAAAAAAAAAGCAATAAATATAAATTTCAATAAATAAATCATGGCTGACTTAAGGTATCAAAGAAATTTTGGAATTGCAGCTCATATTGACGCTGGCAAAACAACCACTACAGAACGTATCCTGTATTATACTGGTGTTAACCATAAGATTGGGGAAGTGCATGATGGCGCTGCAACAATGGACTGGATGGCACAGGAGCAGGAAAGAGGTATCACAATTACTTCTGCTGCTACTACCTGTTTTTGGAATTTTCCAACAATACAGGGCGTAAAAACTCCGGATACTAAACTTTATAAATTTAATATTATTGATACTCCGGGTCACGTAGATTTTACTGTAGAGGTAGAACGTTCACTTCGTGTATTGGATGGCTTGCTTGCGTTATTTGATGCAGTGAGTGGTGTAGAACCTCAAAGTGAAACTGTTTGGCGCCAGGCTAACAAGTATAAAGTTCCGCGTATTGGCTTTGTAAATAAAATGGATAGGGCCGGGGCAGATTTTTTAAACGTTGTTAAGCAGGTAAAAGAAATGCTGGGTGCAAAAGCAGTTCCCCTTCAATTGCCTATTGGATCTGAAGATAATTTTAAAGGTGTTGTAGATTTAGTTACAATGAAGGGAATGATATGGGAAGATGCATCATTTGGTATGACTTACAAAGAAGTTCCTATACCTGAAGATATGATCGAAGAGGTTAATGAGTGGAGACAACATCTTATTGAAGCTGTTGCAGATTATGATGAACATCTATTAGAGAAATTCTTTGATGACCCTACTACTATTAGCGAAGATGAGATACATGCTGCAATGAGAAAAGCAACTATCGATATCTCTATCATCCCGATGATGTGTGGCTCATCTTTTAAAAATAAAGGTGTACAAACAGCTTTGGATGCAATTATCAGGTACTTGCCTGGGCCTTTGGATATTGAAGCTGTAAAAGGAACCAATCCTGATACCGGAGAAGAGATTTTCCGTCATGCTGATCCTAAAGAACCATTCAGTGCATTGGCATTTAAGATCATGACAGATCCTTTCGTTGGTCGTCTTGCATTCTTCCGGGCTTATTCAGGAAGATTGGATTCAGGAAGTTATGTGTTGAATACACGTACCGGAAAGAACGAAAGAATTTCACGCATAATGCAGATGCATGCTAATAAACAAAACCCTGTTGATTATATTGAAGCAGGTGATATTGGTGCTGCTGTTGGTTTTAAAGATATTAAAACAGGTGATACTTTATGCAATGAAGATCATCCTATAGTTTTAGAAGCAATGACGTTTCCTGAACCGGTTATCTCTGTTGCAGTAGAACCGAAAACACAGGCCGACGTTGATAAAATGGGAATGGCTATTGCAAAGCTTGTTGAAGAAGATCCTACTTTAAGAGTAAAGACAGATGAAGAAACAGGACAAACAATTTTAAGTGGAATGGGAGAATTGCATCTTGAAATTATTGTTGACAGGATGAGGCGTGAATTTAAAGTAGAGATAAACCAGGGTGCGCCAATGGTGGCTTATAAAGAAGCTTTCCAAAATACGATTGAACACA
This sequence comes from Chitinophagaceae bacterium, assembly GCA_036564845.1. GTDB lineage: Bacteria > Bacteroidota > Bacteroidia > Chitinophagales > Chitinophagaceae > Ginsengibacter. Next base: position 17,805 of record DATCOF010000123.1, read on the forward strand.
GAGAGATATTGAAAAAGCAAACAGGTGGTCGTGGTAAATTTGCCGATATTATTTTTGCAATAGGGCCTGCTGATGAAGAATTTTTAAAAGAAGGAAAAGGAAATTTCCAGTTTGTGAATGGTTTGTTTGGTGGATCAATTCCAAAAGAATTTGTACCGGCTATTCAAAAGGGTTTTGAAACAGCAATGACAACAGGTGTATTGGCAAGTTACCCAATGGAGAGCATGAAGGTTAGAGTATTTGATGGTTCGTTCCACCAGGTAGATTCTGATGCCATGAGCTTTGAATTGTGTGCCAAGCAAGGCTATCGTGAAGCAGGACGTAAAGCAAAACCTGTTTTACTGGAGCCAATAATGAAAGTAGAAGTTTTAACTCCTGATCAATATATGGGTGATGTAACAGGCGATCTTAACCGCCGCCGTGGTATGTTGGAAGGTATGGATAGCAAACATGGTGTTCAGGTTATTAAAGCAAAAGTTCCTTTAAGTGAGATGTTTGGTTATGTAACACAACTGCGTTCACTTTCCAGCGGACGTGCAACATCAACAATGGAGTTCAGCCATTATTCTCCTGCGCCAAATAATATTGCAGAAGAAGTAATTGCTAAACAAAAAGGTAAAGTAAAGATTGAAGATTAAGCCGGAATAAAATCTTAAATACAAGCCCCATTCATAAGAGTGGGGCTTTTTTCTTTAAACCCAAATTACGCAGTAGAAATAAATCACACTACAATAGGTTGAAAATCAATTAATAATATCTCATGTTTTCTAATGCGTAGCATTAGAGTTTTTTAAAGTCAATTTCCCTCAGAACCCTTTTCCCCTATTTGTTTTCAGGTGATTCTAAAATTTAAAAAATACCCTACTGCGTAATCTGGGTTTAAACTAACTGATTTGCAAAATTATTTTTAAAAAATAAAGCGCAACTCACATCATACAAATACATTGCAAACATTGAATTAGAAATTAATTTTTCGTAACTTATACCAAACAGCATTTGTTTTTGGACAGGTATTTGATTTAAAAAAATGATGAAAAAAATATTATTAGTTGAGGATGATAAAAATACTATTGAGTTAGTTGAATATATTTTAACTACCTATGGTTTTAATGTGCATACTCATTCAACCGGTTTAAATGTGGATGAAGTTGTAAAGGAATACAATCCTAACCTGATCTTATTAGATATACGCCTCCCGGGTAAATCTGGTACAGAGGTTTGCAAAGAGATAAAGCAAACATCGGCTATTCCGATAATTTTATTTTCAGCAGAACCTGATCAGGAAAAAATAGTTAAAGAATGTAATGCTGATGCTTTTTTGGGAAAGCCTTTTGATATAAATGAAATGATAGTTTCTATAAGTTTACACGCAACCTAAGTTGTTATTTTTTTTGCGAATAATATCTGAAATCTTACTTACCCGGCAGCAAAGAATATTTGCAAAAAGATCTAATTAATATTTGAACCGTTATTAATTTTTAAGTATTGTTTGTCTGCCGATCTTTTCTCCTATAGAATTTATACCAATGTGAAATATTAATTAGTCCAAAACATGTCTTCAAAAATATAACTGAAAGAGCAAGTTGAAATGACTGAAGCTGTTGTTGTTTTATTAGTGACTTCTTCAATAAATTTACTGAGGTCATTTAATGACTTA
>DATCOF010000124.1:0-15667 GCA_036564845.1 Chitinophagaceae bacterium
GCATCGTTTTTAATTCAGCCTGATCTTTTTTTACGAGTTCGTCCCGGCAATGATAAAAGAGTTGCCGGAAAGCTGGCAGGAGCAGGAGTTTCGTATAAATCAATAAATGAAAATTGTATAACACTTCCCAATTCGTCAAAAATAAATGATGCATTGGAATTGGATAAAGAAGCAGTAGTGCAGGATTATAATTCACAAAAAATTGCCTCATTTATTCAGCTAAAACCTAAAAACAATAAACAGCCTACGGTTTGGGATTGTTGTGCAGCAAGTGGTGGCAAATCAATTATGGCGTATGACATTAATCCAAATATTGAATTAACGGTTAGCGATAAAAGAGAATCCATTCTTGAGAACTTAAAAAAACGTTTTGCCCTGGCTGAAATAAAAAAATATCATTCCTTTATTGCTGATCTTTCAACTGACAGTTGGCAAAAGGAAACAAAAAAATTTGATCTTATCATTTGCGATGCGCCCTGTACCGGCTCAGGAACATGGGCAAGAACTCCCGAACAATTATTTTATTTCAAAAAAGATTCGATAGAAAAATATGCAGCACTGCAAAATAAAATTATAGAAAATATTGTTCCGCATATAAAACCCGGCGGTCATCTTTTATACATTACCTGCTCAGTATTTAAAAAAGAAAATGAAGATGTTGCAAAATATGTTGCAGAAAAATGTAAACTGAAACTAAAAAAATCGGAAGTGCTAAAAGGTTATGAAACCAAGTCTGACACTATGTTTGCGGCATTGTTTACTGCGCCACTATCCTGATGCTTCCATCTTCAACAGCATTACTGTAATACAAAATATAGATCCCTTTTGAAAGTGGTTGTAAATTATCAAACGTTATAAATTGCGCCTGCCCTTGTACAGTGGACACCTGTTTGGTTAAATATAAATTTCCTTTTTCATCAAACAATCTAAAAGTTGTTGTCCCGGTATTCTTTGGTTTTGCCAGCAACGTAAAATTTTCTTTAAAAGGATTCGGGTACACTTTGATCCAGTTATTGCCTAAAATAATATTTACCTGTGACAAAGCTCTCTGTTGAAAAAGATCATCATAAGCTTTATGAAAATTAGGAATGCCATAGCCAATGCGGTCATTTGGTGTTGTGTAAATGCTTGCACTGCGTTTTACCGCTTCAATGATCTGCATGTTTGTAAACTCAGGAAACGCCTGCCACAAACAGGTTATCAATCCTGCTAAATTTGGGGTAGCAAAAGAAGTCCCGTTACCAAAGTTTGGTAAGTTATTCAACCCCGCAAATGCCGTACCCTGGCCAACTGAAGCTACTGTTGGTTTTACTCTTCCATCGCTGGCAGGCCCATAACTACTAAAGGTTGCAACCACACCGGTGTTAGTTACTGCTCCTGTTGTTACAATGCTATCTGCATCAGCTGGTGTACCTATGTAATGCCATGCGTTGTTGCCGTCGTTACCGGCTGCTACTACTGAAATGATTCCTTTTTTTGCAGCCATAGCATTTGCTCTTGCTATGATGGTGATCTTGCCATTCATGTCAGCATAAGTATGATTAAAAACAGGATTATCAAAAGTTGTGTAGCCAAGTGATGTTGAAAAAACATCAATACCTATGCTATCCGCACGTTCTGCTGCCGCTGCCCAATTCTGTTCTTCAATTGGATATTCTGTGGCAACATCTTCTGTTCGGTATAAATAATATTTTGCTTTGGTGCAGCTTCCAACCAATTGCCCCGGCCAGTTTGCGGCGATTATCGAGAAACAATACATGCCATGAGGATCATCTTCATTTACACTTGTTTCATTTTGAACAAAGTCATATGTTTCTACTATCTGGTTATTATTTCTTGCACTGTCAAAAGCCGTTACAGATAAATAATTTCTAAAGCCTCCATCAAAAATTGCCATCAACATTCCTTCTCCTTTAAAACCATTGTTGTGTAAAAACTCTCCTTCGTGAATATGAATTTGTGCAAGAGAATTCCCATAATTCAAAATATCGCCGGCAGTTTTTGCAGTTTGTGTAACCGTTGTTGTTCCGGAAATTTCTTCGTTAAATTTATTTCGTGTTTCTGTAATTTCTTTGTTCCCCTGTTGCTGTATCCTCATTACAGGACTGGAAGAAATTACAAATGGAAAACTGTTGATCTTTGCCAAAGCCGCTACATCAGTGGTTTGTATGCAAACTTCATTCAGCCATTTTGATTTATTAAGGATGATAACATTGCCTGCAAGTTTTATGCTGTCAAGATACCTTGGCGTTATTGGAAGATCAGTTGAATCGATGGAAATGTTTTGTCTTACTCTCCTTTGAATTGCTCTTGCTGATAAATATTGAGAAGGGTTATTTATGGTGAAAGGTGTACCATTCTTATCCTTGAACTTTACAATATATTTTGAGAATTGTGCATTGACAGTAAAACCAAAAAATAAAAAGATTACTGAAAGGGGAAGTAATTTTTTTTTCATATCAAAGATTATGTACTGCTTCTTAATTATGTCCTGTCATTGTAAGCTTTACACCATAGCCAGTAAAACCAGGGCTTCCGGATTGAGTGCCCTGGTATTCCCAATGCAAAAATTCTTTATAAACCAGGCCTATATTTTTTGCATATTTTTCTACACTGTAATTTCTTTCTGCATATTGCGTGGTTGGCAACTTGGGATCCTGTCCTAAAAATTCATCTCTCTGGTTTACTTTAATTGTATTATTAACAAGAGGGCCTCCTAATGTTATCGGAACATCTATACTATCGTATGCATAATCCCAATCATCTAAATACTTTGTTGTAGAGTTTAAAGAATAAGTATCAATATATGTATTCCCTTTCCACGTATAATCCTGTTTTATTGGCAAAACTAATTTTATGAAACGAAGATTATTTTCAACAAATTCTATGTTGGCACCAGTTGCAACCGCCATAAATGTATTGCTTGCAGTCCAAGCCTGGCCTGCATTTTTACGCATGTAATGCACTATGCGAAAAGCAGGGCGACCAAAATTATCTGTTATCTGTGCCTCAATTGAATCTTTAACCTGATATTTTATAACCGTATCCTTTAATCCAAAATTTATGAATACAGTTGAATCCAGATCGTAGGTTATGTATTTGCCAACCTGCAAAGGAAAATAATCACTGAGAGAAGCTGTAGTGAAAAGTTCGTTTTGTTTATTACATGCAGTAAGTAAACTAATTATCAGCAAGACCAGACCAACATATTTTTTCATAGTATTCAATTAGGGGCTACAGTAAGGATACATTTATAAAGCAAAAGGCTGCTCCATTCTTTGAATTATCCCGCCGCCAATTACATCATCACCTTCATAAAAAACCGCACTTTGGCCGGGAGCAATTCCTTTTACATCTTCATAAAAACGAACATTTATACCTTTTTCGTATGTGTGCAGGGTTGATAATGCGCCTTTATCTTTATAACGGATTTTGGTTATTGCTTCCATCCCATCAGTAATGCCGTCATATTTTATCCAGTTGATGCCTGAAACTTTCATTTCATTTTTATTAAGATCCTCTTCTTCGCCTAAAACAATGGTGTTGCTTTCAGGAATAATTTCTGTTACAAAAGCAGGTTTACCCAGCGCAATATCCAAACCTTTTCTTTGCCCAACTGTATAAAATGGATAGCCTTTATGATTGCCTAAAATTTTCCCTGTTTTATCAACAAAAAATCCGCCATCAACTTTTTCTTCCAGACCTTCTACATTTCTTTTTAAAAAACCGCGGTAGTCATTATCAGGAACAAAACAAATTTCGTAGCTCTCACTTTTTTTAGCGAGTTCCGGATAACCAAAATCTTCAGCCATTTGTCTGATAGCAGATTTGCGGTAAGTGCCCAAAGGCAATAGTGTTCTGCTCAGCAGATCCTGTTGTAAGCCCCACAGCACATAGCTTTGATCTTTAGTTTCGTCAATTCCTTTTCTTATAAAATATCTTCCGTTCGTGTGCTGGTGAATTTGTGCGTAGTGGCCTGTTGCAATAAAATCACAACCCAAAGCATCGGCACGTTTTAATAATGCCCGCCATTTTATGTGAGTATTGCACATCACACAGGGATTAGGTGTGCGGCCTGCCATATATTCTTCAACAAAATTTTCAATAACAAAATCGCCAAACTCTTCTCTTATGTCTAAAATAAAATGCGGAAATCCATGCTGTACAGCCGCCTGCCTTGCATCATTAAAGCTATCAAGATTGCAGCAGCCTGTTTCTTTTTTTGATGTGCCGCCGCTTGTTGCATAATCCCATGTTTTCATGGTAATGCCAATCACTTCATAGCCTTCGTGGTGCAGCATAAGCGCTGCAACGGTACTATCAATACCGCCACTCATTGCCATTAAAACTTTTCCTTTGCTCATAAAAAAATAATCTGCAAAGATAAGCTAATGCCACAAAGACACAAAGCCCCTAAGTAATACAAAGAGTTTGCCTTGCTGGTTTTGTTTTTCTTTGTGAGACTTTTTGTCTTTGTGTCTTTGTGGCAAGATTCTATAATTTACTTTTCAAGATCCATCCCTCAGTATTTTCTTTATCATTTATAAAATAAAAATCTTTGAAAACTGCCAGCACATTTATTTTTTCTCCCTGAGCCAATAATTTTTTTTGCAGCCCTGCTGCATCCGGAATTGAAAGAAGCGAGAGAGATCTTTTTATTGTCAAACGCTTTAGTGGTTTTAAAGCAGGTGTTATTGATAAGGCTGTAACAAAACCTTTTTTACCATCCGGTAAAATAACCCGGTAAGAATTTCCTGTACCGGCTTCCGGTTTCAGTAAAGTGTTTTCTTCAAGCGTTGTAAAATTTGTTCCTGCAATATTTTGGTCAGAATAAAACTTTGCATTTTTTACACAACGCATCCATGTGTTTAAATTAGTAAGTGTCACAGATAATTTTGCGGATTCTTTGTAATCATTCTTTACAAAATATAAAGGATCCATTGCGATGTTGTTGTTAGTGTAAATTCCAAAATGTAAATGCGAGATGGTAAATTTTGCATTGCCTGTATTGCCCGTCAATCCAAGGATATCGCCGATTTTTACACGCTGACCTTCCTTTGTAATTTGCGAATCAAGATGAGCATAATACAAACTGTAAGATGCATTATCGGGCCGCATAAAAATTACTTTTCCTCCCAGCTCATTTTCATTTACTCTTGTTACAACTCCGTTTGCTGAAGCAATCGCGGTTGAATGTTTCGGTGCAAGAATATCAATGCCTTCATGTTTTCTTCCTCCATCTCTTCCTGTACCAAACAAACTTATTATGCTGCTTTTTATATTTTGCGGAATTGGAAATGCCAATGATGGACCCGCAGAAATGGTAAGTGTGTATTCTCCTTTCTTCAATAACTCCGGTTGTACTCTTACAATAAAATTGGTGTCTTCTGTAATCACATATTCTAACGAGAGATTCATTGTATCTGCTGCCAATAAAAACTTTGGAGTTTTATTTTCTGAGGTTGGGTAAGGTTGCCAGAGATCGAGATAAGTTGTAAAATTTTCGGAGGATCTTTTCTGAAGAGAGATATTTAATTTTTGTCCACGCTTTGCCTGGAAACGAAGGCCAATTCCATTGGCACGGTCATCAGAAAAATATCCTGTCTCGCTGTAGGGTAAAGAAATATCTAAAGGGTTGCTAAGCGTGATGGCTGCTGCTTTCAGCCATGCTTCGCCAAGTACAGTTTCTTTTAGGCCGGCATCTTTTATTTTTTTTTCATATTGTTCATGCGGCGTTTTTTTGCCAAATAATTTTGGGCCGGGAGCGGAGCATGAGTAGAAGAGTATAAAAAGTAAATAAGGTAAATAAAGTAAATAAGTGAACTGATTTTTATTTTGCATAGGAATCAATTCTCAAAAATACACCAGCAATTCTTAAAAGAAATCTTAATAAAGATTCAAAAACTTTGTAGGCATATTTTTCTCATTAATCCTTTAATCCTATAAATCATGGTTCAGACAGAATTATTTATCTTGCAGCCATGCAGCAATATCTTCATCTCTTACAACATATTTTACAAAAGGGAACTGATAAAAATGACAGAACAGGAACCGGGACAAGAAGTGTTTTTGGATATCAAATGCGTTTTGATCTTGCAGAAGGATTTCCTTTGGTTACAACAAAAAAGCTGCATCTTAAAAGTATAATTTACGAATTGTTGTGGTTTTTAAAAGGCGATACTAACATACAATATCTAAAAGAAAATGGTGTGCGCATTTGGGATGAATGGGCTGATGAGAATGGTGATCTTGGTCCGGTGTATGCCAAACAATGGCGCAGTTGGGAAGGGAAAGATGGAAAAGTTGTTGACCAAATTTCAAAATTAATTCAACAGATAAAAACCAATCCTGACAGTCGAAGATTGATAGTGAGCGCATGGAATGTTGCCGATCTTCCTGAAATGAAATTGATGCCATGCCATTGTTTATTTCAATTTTATACAGCCCCCTCTAACTCCCCCGGTGAGGGAGGACAGCGAAAGTTAAGCTGTCAATTATACCAACGCAGTGCTGATGTATTTCTTGGCGTTCCTTTTAATATTGCTTCATATGCTTTGCTTACTTTAATGATAGCGCAGGTTTGTGATCTTGAACCCGGAGAATTTGTTCATTCGTTTGGTGATGTACATTTATACAACAATCATTTTGAACAGGCAGAATTGCAATTAACAAGAACACCATTTACATTGCCACAAATGAAAATTAATCCCGCGATAAAAAATATTTTTGATTTTAAGTTTGAAGATTTTGAATTATTAAATTATCAAAGTCACCCGGCAATAAAAGCGCCGGTTGCAGTTTAATTATGGTGATATCTCATTTAGTTGCCGCTTCAGAAAATAATGTAATTGGGAAGAATAACCAGATACCCTGGATCTTGCCCAATGATCTTAAGTTCTTTAAAAATAAATCCTGGGGAATGCCGGTGGTTATGGGGCGTAACACTTATGAGTCTTTAGATAAACCACTGCAGGGAAGAATAAATATTGTGATCACAACAAACAAAGATTGGAAAAGAAATGATGTAACAGTGGCGCATACAATTGATGAAGCAGTTAAAAAAGCCTGTGAATCGGATTGCAATGAGATCTTCATAATTGGTGGCGGAGAGATATTTAAACAATCAATGGATATTGTAAACCGGATATATCTTACAAGAGTTCATACAACAATTGATGGCGATGTATTTTATCCAGAATTTGATAAAAGCAAATGGAAATTAATTTCAGAAGATCCGCATCCTGCAGACGAGAAGCATAAGTTTGCATACACATTCCAGCTTTGGGAAAAAAACAATTAATGTATTCTCCATTTCAATTAGCGAAAAAATATTTTCATTATTATTTTACTGCTTCCAATGCAAAAGGGCATGGTGTTCATTCTCCTTTTGTTTTTGATTTTATAAAAAATGTTTTGAATGATAAAAAAAATTATGAGTGCTACGGACCGATTGAAAAATTAAGAAATAAGCTGTTAAAAAATAAATCAAGTGTATCAATTATTGATTTTGGAGCAGGTTCAAGGTCGCATTGGGACATGGTTAGAAGAATTTCAGATATCGCAAAGACTTCTTTAAAACCTAAAAAATATAGCCAATTGCTATTTCGCATAGTTCAATATTATAAGCCCAAAACTATTATAGAGTTGGGTACCTCTTTTGGAATTACAACTTCTTATTTAGCGTTTGCTAATCCTTCAGCAAAAATAATTACAATGGAAGGTGCGCCCTCTGTTGCAGATATGGCGGAAGAAAATTTCAAACAGTTGGAATTAAAAAATATTGAAATAAAAAAAGGCAATATTAATAAAATGTTGACCCCAACTATTGAACAACTTTCAATAATTGATTTTTCTTTTATAGACGGTAATCATCGGAAAGATCCAACTATCTACTATTTTGAAGAGCTTATTAATAAAGCAAATGATCAATCTATTTTTATTTTTGATGACATACACTGGAGTGCAGAAATGGAAGGCGCATGGAAAGAAATTCAGCAGCATCCGTCAGTAACATTAACCATCGATCTTTTTTTTATTGGCCTTGTTTTTTTTAAAAAAGATTTTAAAGCAAAGCAACATTTTGTTATAAGATTTTAAATTTTCAATACCTTACGAAAATATTTATACTATGATAATCGGTGTTTTAAAAGAACCCTCACCCGAAACAAGAGTTTCCCTGTTGCCTGAACATTTGGCTACGCTTAAAAAATGGAATGTTGAGGCTGTTGTTGAAAGCAATGCCGGCATAAATGCATTTGCCGGCAATGAAAAATATATTGAAGCAGGAGCAAAGATCATGAGCCGCGAAGAAGTTTTACAAACTGCGGATATTATTTTATCAATAAATATTCCTGATAATTTTCAAACTCCAGACTTCAAGTCAAAAGTAATTCTTGGGAATTACCAGGTACTGTTTAATGCGGCTCTTATAAAAGAGTGGAGTGATAAAGGCATTACGGTTTTCAGCATTGACATGATACCACGCACAACCCGTGGGCAAAGTATGGATGTGCTAAGCAGCCAGGCAAATATTGCAGGCTACAAAGCTGTATTGCTTGCTGCCAATTTATTCCCAAAATATTTCCCAATGTTTATGACAGCAGCCGGCAGCATTCCTCCTGCAAAGGTTTTGATATTGGGTGCAGGTGTTGCAGGATTGCAGGCCATCGCAACCGCAAGAAGACTCGGCGCTGTAGTAGAAGTATTTGATACAAGGCCCGCGGTGAAAGAAGAAGTGATGAGCCTTGGAGGAAAATTTGTAGAAGTGGAAGGCGCTGCTGATGCAAGCAAAGCCGGTGGTTATGCAGTGGAACAATCAGAAGAATTTTTGCAAAAACAAAAAGCAAAAATTGCTGAGAGTGTTGCCAAGGCTGACATTATAATTACTACAGCGCAGATACCGGGCAAAAAAGCGCCTGTATTAATTACTACAGAGATGATGGAGAAAATGAAGAACGGATCAATAATTATTGACCTGGCTGCTGCAACCGGTGGCAATACTGAGCTTACAAAAAATGCAGAAAACTTTGTATACAATGGAGTAACTATAGTTGGCAATTCAAACCTGCCGGCTACAATGCCTTCTGATGCAAGCAAATTATATGGAAAGAATATTTTAAATTTTTTGCAATTGATAATTGATAAAGAAGGAAAATTAAATTTGAATTTTGAGGATGATCTTGTAAAAGGTACCTGCATTGCACATGATGGGAAAATAACAAATGAAAGAGTTGCCGGATTGATTAGGTAATTCTGAATACAAAAAAATAATTTATGCAAAACGTTCTTCAATGGATAACCACTAATCAACAAACGATATACATTGTCATCCTGATGATATTTGTTGGGATAGAAGTGATAGGGAGGGTTCCAAGTGTATTGCACACGCCGCTTATGAGTGGTGCTAATGCAATACATGGTGTTGTTATCATCGGTGCTATCATCGTTATGGGCAAAGCAGAAGCAGATAATTATTTAGCATTGATATTAGGTTTTCTTGCCGTGATATTGGGAACGCTGAATGTTGTTGGTGGCTTTGTTGTTACTGACAGAATGTTGGAAATGTTTAAGTCGAAGAAAAATTCTAAAAAATAAATTCTAAAGTGAGAGAAGAAAAAAAAATCTAAAAAATAATTTCTAAATTCTAAAGTGAGCGAAGAACGAAAATATGATTTGGAAGAAAGAACAGAAAAATTTTCATTAAGAGTAAGAGATTTATGCAGGTTATTAAAACAAGACATAATTAACAGAGAATATATAATTCAATTAATAAGAGCAGCAGGTTCAGTAGGGGCAAATTACATAGAGGCGAACGATAAATTAGGTGATAAAGATCTACGTTTCAGAATAAGAATAAGTAAAAAAGAATCGAAAGAAGCTAAATATTGGTTACATCATATTATAACGAATGAAGTAAAAGAAGTAGAGGATGAACGTTTATTATTATTGCAGGAAGCGGATGAATTAATGAAAATCTTTGCTGCAATTCTTAGAAAATTGGGAGATTAATTTTTAGAATTTAGAATTTTATTTTTTTTAGAATTTTTTTTAGAATTTTTAATTTAGAATTTATTTGTATGGGATTAAATCTATTAACGATATGCTACCTCATTGGCTCAGTAACATTCATACTCGGGTTAAAAATGTTATCTAATCCGGCAACTGCAAGAAGAGGTAATTTAATTGCAGCGGCAGGAATGCTGATCGCAATTGTTGGGACAATTTTTTTATATCGCAATACTGAAACCGGTGAGCATCTTCATAATTATGCATGGATATTTGGCGGATTATTTATCGGAGGTGTAATAGGTACTTTAGCTGCAAGAAAAGTGAAAATGACCCAGATGCCTGAGATGGTAAGCCTGTTTAATGGAATGGGAGGCGCTTGTGCGGCATTAATTTCTTTGGTTGAGTTCAACCATCTTTCTAAAGAGCTTGATGTTAACAGCAGCGCTGATTATATAAGCAGTATTCAGCCAACAGTTTTAATTATTGTGTTAGGTCTTATCATTGGTTCGGTTTCTTTTGCCGGCAGTATGATTGCCTGGGGAAAGTTAAATGGCAAGGTGAAAGATTTCAGCTTCACAGGTCAGAATATTCTTAACCTGATAATACTGGCAGTTGCAATTGGTGCCGGAGTATTCCTGGTAATTCACCCCGAACATAATTTTTTATTATACGGCATTCTTATACTGGCATTGTTCTATGGAGTATTTTTTGTTATGCCAATTGGTGGCGCTGATATGCCGGTAGTGATTTCTCTTTTAAATTCTTTTACGGGTGTTGCAGCGGCATGTGGTGGTTTTTTGTATGATAATAAAGTAATGCTTACCGGCGGAATTTTAGTTGGCGCAGCGGGAACCTTGCTAACAATTTTAATGTGCAAGGCAATGAACAGAAGTCTTCTCAATGTGTTGATAGGTTCTTTTGGTGGCAGTAGCAGTTCTGCAGCAACTCAAGGCAGTAAGGAGCAGGGACTCTATAAAGTGATATCATTGAGTGATGCTGCTATGTTGATGAGCTATGCAAATAAAGTGATGATAGTTCCGGGATATGGATTGGCTGTAGCGCAGGCGCAGCATGCATGTCATGAACTTGAAAAAATATTAACTGAAAAAGGTGTTGAAGTAAATTATGCCATTCATCCTGTTGCGGGCAGAATGCCGGGTCACATGAATGTTTTGCTTGCAGAAGCTGATGTGAGTTATGAAAAATTAGAAGAGATGGAGCAGGCCAATGATGAATTTAAAACCACTGATGTTGTTTTAATTCTGGGGGCAAACGATGTAGTAAATCCTGCTGCTAAAAATGATCCTGATTCTCCCATTTACGGAATGCCAATTTTAGAAGTAGAACAGGCAAAAAATATTATTGTGAACAAAAGAAGTATGAAACCCGGTTATGCCGGAATAGAAAATGATCTTTTCTTTCAGCCAAAAACATCTATGTTATTTGGTGATGCTAAAAAAGTTCTACAGGATCTTTTGATTGAGATCAAGAATATATAAAATAAAAAAGCTTCCACAAATTTGTGGAGGCTTTTTAGTAGTTTTTTATCTTAAGATTTTACTGCTGTAGTATTTTTAACTTTTTTACCTTTTTTGGTTTTTACTTTAGTTGTACCGGCTTCTGTTTTAGTTTCTGTTTTCACTTTGTCATCTTTTACTTTCACAGTTGTTTTATCATCTGTTGTTTTATTTGCTGCAGCCCATGTGTCATAAGCAGCAGGCTCCATTACTTCGCCTGCAAGGTTGATCTGTTGTATTGCATCAACACCGGCAAATTTTACTGTTAGAGTTTTGTGTATTCCTCCAAGAGCAGCAGCATTATAAGTTGCTTTAATAGTGCCTGTTTGGCCCGGAGCAATAGGAGATTTTGTATAATCAGAAATAGTGCAACCACATGTTGGATTTGCTGCTTCAATTATCAAAGGCTCTTTACCAATATTAGTAACTGTAAATAAAGCCACAGCAGGTACGCTTTGTTTTATTTTTCCAAAGTCAAAAGTTTGTGTATTGAACTTTGCAACATCTTCAACTTTCTTTTGCGCAAAAATTGTCGTAGCAAAAGTAAAGGCCATCAGGGAGAATAATAATTTTTTCATTTTAAGAGGAGTTTTATAGTTTAAATTTAATTTTGATTTTTTAAAGATCCCAATCCTGAATTTTCAGGGGCAGAAGTTGTGGGTGTTTTCCAAACTTCTCCTTTTATATTGATTTGTTTTGTCTGTGTTCCGTTGTATGTAACAGTAATAAATTTTTCAAAAGGCCCTTCATTCATGGCATTATATCCAACTGTTATCTTTGATGATGCACCTACGGGCACCGGATCTTTACTCCACTCAGGCGTTGTGCAACCACAGCTTGCCTGAACATTTGCCAAAACCAAAGGAGCTGAACCTGTATTTGTATAAGAAAAAACATGTGTCACGGGCTTTCCCTGCGGAATTTTGCCAAAGTCGTAATCGGTTTCCTTTAATGAGATAACTTCAGTAACAGAAGTTGTTTTATCTTCCTTACCAGGAACGGGAACACTTGTTTGTGCACCTGCTATATAAGTGAGTGACAAAAAACAAAAAAGAATGAATAGTTGTTTCATTACTGGTTATTAGGAATTTCAAATATACAAAAACGAATTTAATAGATTGAAATTGTGGATAGGTTTTCAGATTTTTAACAATCATCACTCATTATTAATATTTTTGCCGGTATGGATACAGTAGACACCACTAAAGTTTCGCTGGAAAAATTATCTTTTGATAAATTCAGGGAAGAAGTGATAAGGGATTACCAGGTTGTTTGTGAAAGCCGGGAAGTCAGCCTGCTGGGGAGGAAAGAGGTATTAACAGGTAAAGCAAAATTTGGTATTTTCGGTGATGGAAAAGAGGTTGCGCAGGTTGCCATGGCAAAGTTTTTTAAGGAAGGTGATTTTCGTGCAGGCTATTACCGCGATCAAACTTTTATGTTTGCTGCGGGCTTGTCAACTGTTGAACAATTCTTTTCACAATTATTTTCTGATCCCGATTTAAATCATGATCCTTTTAGTGCAGGCCGTCAAATGAATTCACACTTTGCCACAAAGTTTGTTGATGACAAAGGTGAATGGCTTCGTCTTGTAAATAAAAAAAATGTATCCGCTGATATTGCGCCAACAGCAGGGCAGATGCCAAGAGCTTTGGGGCTTGCATTCGCATCAAAATTATTCAGGAACGAAAATACCTTCCATGAGTTTACTGATCTAAGTAATAATGGAAATGAAATTTGTTTTTGCACTATTGGCGATGCATCTACTTCCGAAGGCCATTTCTGGGAAACAATGAATGCCGCCGGTGTGCTGCAGGTTCCGTTAGCAGTTTTTGTATGGGATGATGGTTATGGCATCTCGGTTCCTAAAAAATATCAAACAATAAAAGAATCTGTTTCAAAAGCATTAAAAGGTTTTCAGAAAGAAGAAAATACCAATGGCATAAATATTTACAAACTTAAGGGATGGGATTATGCAGGCATGTGCGAAGTGCTGGAAGGGGCGATTAAAGAAATGCGCCAAACCCATATCCCTGCATTGTTTCATGTGGAAGAGACAACACAGCCACAGGGGCATTCAACTTCAGGAAGTCATGAAAGGTATAAGGAACATGATCGTTTGGATTGGGAGAAAAAATGGGACTGCATCAAACATATGAGAGAGTGGATTCTTGCAAATGATCTCGCAGAAGAAAGTGAATTGGAACAGATAGAGATCGATGCAAAAAAATTTGTAAGAGAAAGCAAAAAGAATGCTTGGGAAAAATATATTGATCCTATTAAAGACCAGGTTAATAAAACAGTTGAACTGATAAATAATTCAGGAGTTAATAATGCAGAACTTAAAAAACATACTGAAGAATTATCGGCAAACAGGGAACCGCAAAGAAAAGATGTGATGAAAGTTTTATCTATTGCTTCAGACATCACAATTAATGCGCAGATCAAAAAATATTATTCACAACTTACAACTGAAAATTTAGAACTTTTTAATAGTCATCTTTACAACGAGGGACCAAAATCTGCGTTAAATATTACAGAGATAAAACCATATTTTAAAAATGATGCACCCACTGTAAACGGATACGAAGTGCTGAATAAATATTTTAATGAGTTATTTGCTGCCAATAAAAAAGTAGTTGCTTTTGGAGAGGACCTTGGTTTTATCGGCGACGTTAACCAAGGCTTTAGCGGATTGCAAAAAAAGTATGGAGACAACAGGATCTTTGATACAGGCATAAGAGAGCTTACCATCATGGGACAGGGGATAGGACTGGCTTTGCGGGGGTTAAGGCCTATCGCCGAAATTCAATATCTTGATTATTTATTGTACGGTTTGCAACCTTTAAGCGATGATGCAGCAACAACACATTTTAGAACAAAGGGACAGCAAAGCTGCCCCATAATTGTTCGTACAAGAGGCCATCGGCTCGAAGGTATCTGGCACAGTGGTTCGCCAATGGGGATGATAACAAATGCGCTGCGTGGCATGTATGTTTGTGTGCCGCGTAACATGGTGCAGGCTGTTGGTATGTACAACACTTTGTTGCAGGCAAATGATCCGGCAATAATTATTGAATGCCTTAATGGCTATCGCTTAAAAGAAAAACTTCCATCAAATTTAATTGCATATACTGTTGCTCTTGGTATCCCGGAAATTATAAAAGAAGGAACTGATATAACAATGGTAACCTATGGCTCTACTGCACGAATTGTTCAGGAGGCTGCAGAAAGTTTAGACAAATTAAGGATCAGTTGCGAGATAGTTGATGTACAAACTTTATTGCCGTTTGATATCAATCACAAAATTTTGGAGTCATTAAAAAAGACGAACCGAATTGTATTTATTGATGAAGATGTGCCCGGAGGCGCTACAGCATTTATGTTTAACAAAGTTATGGAAGAACAGGGTGGTTATAAATATCTTGATGTTTCTCCAAGAACAATAACAGGACAGGCTCACAGGCCATCTTACGGAACCGATGGAGATTATTTCAGCAAACCTAATGTGGAGGATATTATCAGGGTTGCAAAGGAGATGATGGCGGAATGATTTAGCGAGTAGTTAGTAGCAAGTAATTAGTAGCAAGTAGCAAAATAAAAATTATGTTAGAATTAAGTCATAAAAAATTAATTGCATGGCAAAAGGCTATTGAACTGCTACCTCTTTTGTATAAATTATGTAAAAAATTTCCGAAAGAAGAAACATATAATTTAATTAGCCAGATAAAAAGAGCAGGACTTTCTATATCAAATAATTTAGCCGAAGGTGCATCAAGAAAATCAAAAATTGAAAAGAACCGCTTCTTTGAAATATCGCGTTCTTCTTTAGTGGAAATTGATAATTGTATGGTTGCATCTTTGGTACTCGAATATATTGTTCAGGAAGATTTATTTGAAATTGAGCCAAGAATTGTAGAGCTGTTCAAGATTATAACGGGTCTTATGAATTCAAATATAAATTGATCATTCGCAGCTCATTCCTTTTTGGTCAGATAAATTAGGAAAAGAAAAATTATTGGCACACCAGTTATCTAAACGTGGCGGTACGCTTATGTGTGAGCAAAATGGTGACCGAGTAAAAATGGGGGGCAATTGTGTATTTTATATGAAAGGAGAAATTGAAGTATAACCTACTTCAAGAT
>DATCOF010000125.1:0-23278 GCA_036564845.1 Chitinophagaceae bacterium
GTTTTACAATTTTATGGTGAGTAGCACTATCTATCCATTCATCAGGCATATTTTTTCCACCGGTAGATAACATCTGCTGGGCATTCACAACAATATTCTGAAAAATAAGTAAGGAAATAACAGCAGCAAATTTCAAGAAGATTTTCATATAGCTTTATTTAAATTGTTATCTAATTTATTCTTAATTGGAAAGAAAATAAAGACTGCCTGCAGATTTGCATAATCATAAAACAGCAAAGCAATCATTGATAGAAAAACTAAAATAGCCTATCCTCCACTCTAATCATCCTGTACTGTCACGGATATCAATTAAAATAATTGTTTTTACATTTTGAGAAGTTTGTGCTTTCAATTTGAAAATATCAATTCCCTTTACATCTTCTATAAATATTGGTGAACGGGTTTCATTGCCTAAATAACTTATTTGTACATTATTCAATTCTATATTTTTTGCATGACGGATAAAAAATCCATACGCCGGTAAAACTCCAAAATTAAAAGGTTCGGGATAGGGATTTGCAGGTTCAGGAACAATCATTTGAATTTTATTTAATGGAGAATCGATCTGCCGATAATAGATACAAATGTTATTTAATTTCACATCTTCAATATCATTATTGGGTGCTCCGCTAATGATAGAAGCAAAATGTGAATCAGCATTGTAAGCTGTTATGTTGCTTATCAGTATTCTTCTCAAAGCACCGGCTGGCATGCCTTCCCGCGCTCTCATTCTTGTTCCAAGCCGTAAAAATATTGGCGAATTAACAACATCTCTCATGGTGATATTTGTAATAATAACATCTTCCAAAAAACCATCATCAACTGTTTCCAATGCAAGTCCGCGACAAAAATCAAACACACAATTTGATATCGTTATATTTTTAAAACCGCCGTTGGATTCTGTTCCAAATTTTATCCTTCCGGTTGGGCCTTGCCTGTCAGGAACTTTGTTCCATTCTTTACGCTGATAAGTTCCGTTGTATAAAGTGCCAAGATCAAAGCCGCTTACCTGGCAATTTGTAATGGTAACATTTTGCGTTGACCGGTTGTATCCTAATGCAAAGGAACTTTTTAAACAAATGGCATCATCATAAGGAGAGTTAATTGTGCAGTTTGAAATATGAACATTGTTACAACAATCTATATCCATCCCGTCACGATTGGTATCCATCTTTAAATTATCGATCGTAAAATTATCAACACCTGTTGCTAATATTCCAAAGTGGCCGCCGTTAAGAATTGTAAAATCTTTTAAAATTACATTTCTGCAAAGTTTTAGACTGATTGCTTTATTACCAACCAGCCTTCGTGCAGATGCATTTCTTGATAAACCTTTGCCCGAAATAATTCCGGGGCCGATGATGGAAATGTTCTCTAAATTTTCTCCCATATTAAACTGTTTTGCCAATGGCTGTGGTCATAATCCTGGTACTTATCAAAAGCATTTGGCTCGGGTGTATCATACTTTCCTCCTGCAGAAGAATCAGCAGCCAATAAAATACAGCCCTGGTCAAAATATAAGCTGATGTTGCTTTTCAGGTGAATGGAATAACTTAAATATGTTCCTGCAGGAAATAAAATTGTTCCGCCACCTGCTTTGGCTGCTTCATCAATTGCATCATTGATAAATTTTGTATCTACAGTTTTTCCATCTCCTGCTGCTCCGTAATTTTTGATGTTGTACCATGAGGAATGTAGGAAAGTTTGAGAGAAAGCAATCTCAGAAAAAATAATTGAAAAAATTATGATGATAAAAAATTTGAACATCTTAAAAAAATATAAAATTTTATAATTGAAATATTTTATCCATCAATATCCATTTCTCATTTTCTTTCGTCCAGATAAGTGGTTGTTGAAATTTTCACATTAATTTTTCCCACTCCTGAACTTTGGCGTCTGTTGCATCCATAGCAGCTTTACGTCCGAAACAAAAATCATCTTCTGTGTCCATTATCATAAAAAGACGATTGCCGATACGATAAATTTCCATATTAGTAATGCCGGAATCGAGAATACTTTTTTTTATCGCCGACCTTCCGTTTTCTTTTTTATGCCAATGCTCGTACGCTGCAATCAAAGCAGGATCATCAACAAGACCAAGGGCTAAACAAAATCTTTCCATGCTATTTTATTTATAAATAATTGCAGGACCATTTTGATATTGAGCTTATATGAACCTTTGTTTCGCAAAGCCAACTCCAGAAATAATTTATAAATAAATTAATCAACAGGCGTAATAGTTACAGGGCCTAATAAGCCCGATGGCTGTGGCTCCCACCTGGATGCATCAAAAGGTTTGTAATTGATGTTCACAAAATTTATCTCATGATAATTGCGCCACTTGATCGCTTTTATATCCATATCACGAATGCGGTTTGCCATAAGATTTACCACTTCAATTTTGATGGTGTTATTCCCCTGTTTTAAAAATCTTCCAACTCTTGCCTTAAAAGGTATGCTCCATAAAATTCCAACATCATTTCCATTGATCCACACATGTGCGCTCTCATCTACTTTTCCGAGATCAAGCAAATATTCTTTTGCATTTTTTGTTGCAAGATTAAAAGTGATTGTGTATTCGCCGGTGCCAGAAAAAGCAATAGCTTTTGTATCGTTCAATTGTGTCCACGAAATCAGGTTGGTTAATTTTTGATCAGTCGGTAACTCAGGCCCACCCTGGGTGAAATGTAAATTCCATTCACCTTGTATTTTTATTGGTGCTTCATATATGTCAAGATATTTCCATCCAGATAATTTGGGAGCATTGCCTGCATAGGCACGAAGGATCAATGCCTCACCGGGTTGTAATTGCACATGAACATTCGTTTTACCATTAGCAATATTTGATGAAGCCATTCCATAATCACTACTCTGCGGATCCATGATGACTACCGCTTTTGATAAGATATTCAGCGCAATAGTTTCGTCGAAGGTTTTTGCTGTATGGTTTACGATATAATAATATTTTCCATCAGGCAAATTTCTGCGAATAAATTTAAGCCCATAATCAGCCAGCTCCTCCCGATTGATCCTTGCTAATTGCAAACAGGATTTAATATCATTCGATAAAAATATTTTTCCTTTACCAATTTGTAATTGAGATGGCCCATCCCCTGAATGTTTAAATTTTAATCCTGATAATATTTTTTTAAAATCGTTTCTTCTTTTTTCAAGATCATTAATCCCCTGAACATCCTTTGGAAGATCCTGAAATATAACATTGGCGCCATTTTCAGCAAGGCCAATAATTTTCTGCAAAGTTTCTGCCGACATAAAATTGCAGGCCGGGATGATCAATACTTTATGCGTAGGAGCATTTGAAACAATTTGTATAGCATTATTATTTACAGTTGCATTGCTCAACATTTTATCAGAAACATAATCCAACGAATAGCCATGATCTTGTAATTGCGTAACCAAAGTATTGAAATCTGTTGGTGTTAACCACTCATTTGTATTGTGCATAGATATTTGAAGGTCAGTTCCCTTTGGCGTTGCCCATGCATCATAAACAGGCCAGTAAACTAATATATCGTTATCCGGCTTTCCGACCTGTAATACTGACTGGCAGCGGGCTATATAATTATTCAATCCACTTAGATGTGGCCACAAACTGTTGGATGGAGTAAAATTCGTTGCTGCATAAAACTGCCAACCCGGAAAAGGAATATCTTCAGGTGAGTATGTTGTTCCATGATAGAACACATGATTAACACCTGCAAGAAATAATCTTTCAACCTCCGGTTTGCATTGCGAAAGCGAAGTTTTAAAATGATCGGTGAGCCAAACAAAAGTTTCGGAAGAGGCTAAGGGCTTACCATAATTGTGCGCTGCAGATGTTGCAAATTTAAAAACATTAGCATTTGAATTTGGATTTATAACATCTGTTGTATCATGACGCAAGCCCGGAATCGGAAAATAACTCAATCCAAAATAAGCTTCGCATTCAGGAATGTCCGATGCAGCATACAGATCTAATAAATTTCCGGGAGAGCCATGCGCCTGGTATTTTGTAATGCGGTTATATTTATGTGCCCAGTTAGTCCAGTTAACAGCCATGTTCTGTAACAGCAGCTGGCTAACGGTTTCGCGGTAATCTGTTTTTACGCGAATTACATTTTCTGTTGAATCGTTGCTCTGCAATTCACGCAAATACATACGCAGATCATACCCTCTCCTCTTTTTAAATTCATCAAAAAGATCGGGCGACCAGTTTGCATTGTACACTTCATAACTATCATTAAAAAAAGCACGAATGCCGGGAGCATTGTTTCCGAAAGCAATATCAAATCTTTTTAAATAATCATCAACAGCAGTTTTATTAAGATGATTCATTACAAGTCCTTCACCACCTGCTGCTGCTCTCTTTACCATCTGCAAAGTTTTGCCGGAAAAGGCAGCATACAAATTCCATTTGCCGGAAGAAGGAGACCAGTTTAGTTTTCCTGAGTTATCAACTTTATCCAGTAAAGAAATAATTTCCCCATTGCTTCCATAAGCAGTTACAGCCTGCAATTGAGCGCCTGCCTGTATTTGCCTTGTATCTTTTAAAATAATTTGTTCAGCAAGATTTTTTCCTGCTTCTAAAGTATACGTTTGAATAATAAGTTTTGAAGCGGCATCTTGATTGGTTACCTGTGGACCACCAAAAGGCCAGCCCGTGCCTGTGTTCATGTCAACACCCATACCTAATGATGATGCTTTTTGCACAGTAAAATTGAGCATGCTCATCCAGTCAGGCGAAAGAAAATTTATATAACGGTTCTCAAAACCAACAGCGCCATAAATGGGTGTCACTTCTACACCACCAAAACCTGCGTTGCTGTATTGGGTTAATACTTTATCAAGATTTTTTTTATCAACGGCACTGCCCATCCACCACCAGCGTGTCCATGGATGCATTTCTTTTTTTATTGCTGGCCATACATTTATCTGTGCCACTGAGTTTGTGCTAAACAAAATTGATAGTCCAATGATGCAGAGCAAGCCAAATATTTTATTTTTTCTTTTCATGTGATGAAAGTTTAATTAAAAACATTTCAATTTTCTCTTCTGAATAATTCTCCTGTATTTACAAGTGTTGGCCACTCATTTTTATCCATGAACAGCGGTTTAATATTTAGCAACGAAGCCCCGTTTGCAGAACGTGTGTAGGCATGATATATAATAAATGTGCTATCACCTTCAGTAAAAATTCCATTGTGACCGCGGCCCGGCTCTGTGGAATCGCCTGCAAGAAAAAGAGAATATTTATTATCAACCCAACTTGCACCTTCTTTGTTAAGATATGGTCCTGTTGTAGCTTTGGATCGGCCAATAACAATTTGATACGTGCTTTGTAAACCTTTGCAGCAAATTCCTCGTGATGCAAAAATGTAATAATATCCATTGCCTCTTATAACAAAAACTCCTTCACCTAAAGATCTTGTGATCACAATATTTTCAGGAGGATCTTTCAACAATTTACCTGTTGAAGGATCCAGTTCTACCGCACGTAAGCCTGCTTTATAAGAGCCATAAAAAAGCCATGCCTTTCCATTTTTTTCTGCAATAAAATTTGGATCAATTACATTAACACCTTCGCCTCCATTTTTATAACTTATGATCTGTCCTTCATCAACCCATTTGTATTTTGGATCTGCACTATTTAAAGTTGTATTAGTTGCAAGTCCAACACTCGAATTAAAATTCATCCATGCGGAGACAGAATAATACAAATAAAATTTTCCATTGCTGTAATGAATGTCTGGCGCCCACAAGCTTCCATCCTGGTTCGGGATATCCGTTTTATGCCATTCAGGAAGATGGCTGGAATCAAATACCCTTCCGGCATTTTTCCAGTAAATTTTATCTTTGGATGTTTTTATAGATATGCCTCTGCCTGTATGAAAAATATAATAAGTACCCCCTTCTTTTATCATCACAGGATCGTGAACGCGGATATCACCTCTCAAAGGATTAAGAATATCCTGTGCATATATATATTTTGGTAAGACAAAAAACAGCATTACACTTAAACATATTAATTTCATCCGGATCATTTTATTGTTATCCATTTGCCTTCGTCTGAAATTTTAAAAATTGCTTCTATCACTTTCATGTTATTCACTGCATCTTCCAATCCAAAGGGAACATCCGTGTTTTCAAGAATACATTTTGAAAAAGTATCTCCCTGTAAAGTATATTGATCAACAGGATCAAAAACAATTTTACCAGGGCCAGCTTTGGAGTGATGCCATATTTCTGTTTGTGAATCAGGAGGTGCATTAAACGGAATTTGAATTTCTATTCTTCCTTCTGTACCTAAAATATTTACACGCTGGTAAGTAAATAATTGTGTTGAGCAGGTAAAAGTGGAAGTGACTTTTGTAAAATCTAAAATGCCCGATGCAATTCTATCTGTTTGTAATTGCGGATCAAATTCAAGTAAACCAAAAACTTTTTCGGGTTCATTACTAAAAATAAATCTTGCAAAAGAAACACAATAACAACCAATATCCATCATACCTCCACCGCCTGCTTCTTTTTTATTACGGATATTATTAGGATCAATATTGTAATAAGAAAAAAAAGATTGAATGGTTTTTACATCACCAATAACTTTATCATCCACCAGTTTTTTTGCGTACTTCCATTGCGGATGAAAACGATACATAAAAGCTTCCATTACTTTTAAATGCGGCTTTTGTTTTGCAGCATCCAATAATTGCTGAGCCTGTTGTGATGTAAGCCCAATTGGCTTTTCACACAAAACATGTTTATCAGCTTCTAAACATTTCATTGCCCATTCAACATGCATATCATTCGGCAAAGGAATGTAACCCGCATCAATTTCTTTATCCTGCAAAAGCTCTTCATAGCTGCCGTATGCTTTTGCAATATTTAATTTCTTTGCTTCGGCATTTGCTGCATCAATATTTCTTGAGGCAATGGCAACAACTGCGCAGAATTCTCCTTTCTGCATTGCAGGAATAACTTTTTCTCTTCCGATTTTTGCTGTGCTTAAAATTCCCCATCTTACTTTTTGCATATAATTATTTTTTTGACTTGATGCATTTACGGAATTTTTTTTACAGGCACTTCAGAAAAACACAATTCAGCTCACCTATTTTTCAAATCAATTCCCATCAGGCTTTACAGAAGCCATTGACGGGCTAGAAGGCCAATAAAATGAAGCATAATTATCAGGCTTTGCAGGATCAAAATTTGGTGCATCACTCTTTAAATGTTTTGCAAGCGCCGGAACATTTTCTTTAATACCCTTCACAATAATTTTTGAAATTTCATAAGCACCAAAAGCAGTGAAGTGTGTATCATCACTTAAAGCTTTTGTTTGACCGGGATAAGTGTTTGCCGGAAAATGTACAAACGCTTTTATTGATTGCTCAGGGCCCCATGCTTCGTACATTGTTTTGCTCATTGCATTCAGATCTATCAAAGAAGTGTTTTCTTCTTTAGCAGTTTGTCTTACGGCTTCAGGATAATCACCTAATGTTTCCCGAATTTTTCCGCTGCTGTCAAAACTCCGACGCTGCATGGAAGTTACAAGAACAGGAATTCCACCTTTCTTTCTTACTTCAGCAATAAAATATTTCAGATCTTTTTTGTAAGAAGTGAACGCGCCAACACTAGGCCCCTTCTGCTTTTGGTCGTTATGACCAAATTGTACAAAAGCATAATCACCCGGCTTCATCATGCTTAATTCTTTTTCAAATCTTCTTTCACCAATAAAGCTGCTGAGTGATTCGCCTGACTCTGCATAATTTGCAACAGCAATTTTTCCCGGTTGAAAGAATGATGGTATCATTTGTCCCCACGATGTATAAGGTTCTTCGGCCTGATCAACTTCAGTAGAATTACCGGCAAGAAAAACAGTGATCATATCTTTTGCTGCAGGCGTAATTTCTATAGTTTGCACTTTTGGATCTTCACCATTGAACTCAAGCGTTAGTTTATCATCCCAATGAAAATAGTTATGTTCCCGTGGTTTTAAACGGACTCTTGTTGTAGCGTTTCCGTTTCTAATCAGACTGTCACGAATGTGCAATGTGAATTCAACAGTTTTTATTTCTCCTTTTTTTGTGGCGATACGATTCACCATCATTCGCCTGCATTCCGCACGGATGGCTTCATCTGATGTTCCCTGTTTATCTCCCAAAGTAATTTTTACATTGTAATTTCCTTCAGGAATTTTTACTGAAAAATAAAAAGATTTATCACTCGTTACGAAATCCACATTTTCTGTAACATGCGTATTAACGTCAATACCAAAACCTTTATCAGCGCTATATTGCGAAGATGATAACACCTGTGTGTAGCCACTTCTTGCTTTAGTTCCAAAACTAAATTTTTGTATGCCTGCATTATTGGATGACTGCGATTGAATTTTATTTGGAGTTGTGCATGCTGCAAAACAAAAAGAAATTACAAGAAAATTTAAAGAAGCTTTCATGAGATTATAATTGTGAAGTGACGTTATAAGTTTTACCGGCAACGCTATTAAATGTAGTTATATAATGCGTTTCATTTTTAAATGGAACTTTTTGTGTAACAGCTTTTGCTCCTGTAATTGTAACCGGAACATTTGTTCTTAAAACGCAGTTACTGCCTGCATTTGAAAGAATCTTTGCTTTTGTAAGTTTACCATTATTCCAATACATGTCAATCACAAAATTTCCCCTCGCAACCAATCCTTTTATTGAACCATTCTTCCATGCAGATGGTAATGCAGGCAGCAATTGTATTTGCTGCAGATGACTTTGCAAGAACATTTCTGCTATGCCTGATGTTGCTCCAAAATTTCCATCAATTTGGAAAGGCGGGTGCATATCAAATAAATTTTTCATGGTAGAACTGTCCAGCAATTGCCGGTACATTTTGTACGCATGATCACCATCAAGCAATCGTGCCCAGAAATTTATTTTCCAGGCTTTGCTCCATCCTGTTCCGCCATCACCGCGAACCTCTAATGTTTTTCTACATGCTTCTGCAAATTCCGGATCGATCAGGTCTGAAATTTCTCTCCCGGGATGCAAGGCAAATAAATGTGAAACGTGGCGGTGCTGCGGGTCTTCGTCTTTCCAATCGCCATACCACTCTATAAGATTTCCTGCTTTGCCAATTTTTAAAGGGCTGAGTTTTGCACGTTTTGCTTTAAGCAGATTTGAAAAATCTTTATCAATATTTAAAATACTATCGGCTTCAATGATGTTGGTAAAAAGATCCCAGATTATTTCCATGTCCATAGCAGATGCAATTGTTACTGCACCTTTTGTTCCATTCGGCAACACATAAACATTTTCCGGAGATGTTGACGGCGCTGTAACCAGTACTCCATTTTTATCTATCAACCAATCCAGGCAAAACTCCGCAGCGCTTTTCATTAAAGGATAAGCAGTTTCTTTTAAATATTTTTTGTCTGCAGTAAAACGGTAATGTTCATACAAATACTGGGAGAGCCACGGACTTCCCAAAGCCCAGTTTGCCCACTTGGGATCGCCACCGCCTTCGCCAACAGGATTTGTTTGTGCCCACATATCAGAATTGTGATGAACAGCCCAGCCATGCATGTTATAATAATTTTTTGCAGTTGCAGTTCCATTGATGGCCCAACGTTTTATTTGCTGTATCAAAGGCTCTGTCATCTCATCAAGATTAGTTTGTTCTGCAGGCCAGTAATTCATTTGCACATTGATGTTTGTTGTGTAATTACTTCGCCATGATGGACGAATTTCTTTATTCCAAATTCCCTGCAGATTCGCCGGAAGCCCACCCGGCCTTGAGCATGAGATCAAGAGGTAACGGCCAAATTGAAAATACATTTCTTCCAACCCTAAATCATTTTCTGTTTTTTTATAATTTTCCAAGCGTTTATCTGTTGCAATATTATCCATTGGATTATCCGTTAATGACAACACAACCCTGTTAAAATATTTTTGATAATCTTTTACATGCACATTCAGCAATTGGTAGTAATCTTTTTTTATTGCAGACTGTAAATAATTCTTTGCAATTTTTGCTTCATCCTTTCCGTCTTTGTCAGGATATTTATCAAAGCCATTGTAGCTTGTTGCCGCAGAAATAAACAACAAAACTTCTGTTGCATTTGAAATGATGAGCATGCTGTCATTATGATCTATCGCTCCATCTTTTGTAATTGCTTTTACACGAAATTGGAAACGCATTCCAAAATGATGAAGGCTGTCTTCATAAATTATAGGTTTAGGAACTCTTCTTTCATCACTCGTGATTCTTGCTTTGCCTTTTAATACAAGCTCGTTATCACCTGTAATTTCACGGCTAAATTTCAATTCATGGCTTACCCCAACACTAAAGCTTAAAGCCTTTGGCACACTTGCTTTCAGGCGAATGATCATTACCTGATCGGGCGCTGATGAAAACATTTCTCTTGTATAAGTAACACCATTTACTGTAAAGCTTGTTGTTGCAACAGCATTGGAAATATTAAGATCGCGTCGGTAATTGGAAACTTCTCCATCCAGTTTTTGTTTTAAAATTATATCACCAAGAGGCTGATACATTTGTGTGTTGGGGCCTTGTATTTTGCGCAATAATTTTACTGCCTGCCCGATGCTGTCCTTAAATAAAAGATCTCTTACCGGTTGTAAATATTTGTGAGCATCTGGATTTGGATCTGGATTTACAGGTCCTCCAGTCCATAATGTTTGTTCGTTTAATTGTATGAGTTCATCGCCTGCTCTGCCAAATATCATTGCACCTAATCTTCCGTTGCCAATTGGTAATGCTTCGTTCCAATCCTTTGCAGGTTGATTATACCACAGCACTAATTTTTTTTGTAGCGCAAAAATTGATTGAGTTATTAAAAGAAGGAAAATTAATCGTGCAATTTTTTTCATCAATTTTTTTTAAAGTTTATTTAGCATACTTAATCCGTAATACATTTACTGACATTGATGATAACATTACTTGAATATTATTTTTATTTACATCGATCATTTGCTCCACCGGATAAATTTTTTTGTTAACAGTAATTGTATTAAATGCAAGTTGATCCTGTGAAGAAAGCATTTGCATTGCAGCTTTTCGTTGCAAAGTTTTTACACCATCAATATTTATTTGAAATAAAGTTTGTCTTGAAGAACTGTTAACCATCTTGATCACAACTTCATTTGATGTTCTATCAATAACAGCGCTTGCATAAATACTATCCTTTCCTTCTAACGGCTTCCCATCTAAAAGCACGGCAACAACATTGGTTCCTTTGTTGTTTGAAAACATTTTTTGTACATAATAATTGGGAGTGCCAACGCAATTAAGATTATCAAACCAAATAAGATCGGGGCGCCATTGCCATGCCTCAACATGCGCAAATAACGGAGCATACGATGCCATTTGAACAACATCAGCATTGCGCTCAAGCCCGGTCATGAAAGCTGCTTCAGCCAAAGCGCTCAGCCATGTATTCTTCGATTCTGATTCTTTATCCTCTTTACCATGGGCTGCATATTCACCTGCAAAAACTTTCAATCCTGTTCTGTTGTAATTATCATAACGGTTTGCATTATCAAAAAACCATTGCGGTGATTTATAATAATGTTCATCAATAAAAGAGGGTGATAATTTTTTAAATTCTTTCCATGCATAATCAAATCTTTGCCCGTCAGGATCAGGGCCTGCGGCTGCTACCAATTTAATTTCGGGATGTTTTTTTAAAAATACTTTTTCAAATGCTTTGTAGCGATCGATATATTGTTCATCCCATTGTTCATTTCCAACACCTAACATTTTTAAATTGAATGGAGCCGGATGACCAAGCTCTGCTCTAAGCTTTCCCCATTTTGTATTGGCTGATCCATTTGCAAATTCTACAAGATCCAATGCGTCCTGTATGTATGGATCAAGTTGATTTAATGGCACTACTTCTTTTGTATTAAATTGGCAGGCCATTCCGCAATTTAAAATCGGCAAAGGCGATGCGCCGATGTCTTCTGCCAATTGAAAGTATTCATAAAAGCCAAGCCCGAAAGATTGAAAATAATCAGGCGCCTGCCTGTTGCGCATTTCAGTGTTCCAGCGATTTATCATGAGCTGACGTGCATCAGGATCACCGATCGTTTTTTTCCATTGGTATCTTGTTTCCAACTCATGGCCTTCAACAATACATCCACCGGGAAAACGCAGGAAGCCAGGTTTAAGATCAGCAAGCATTTGCACAAGGTCACTTCGCAAACCATTTAACCTGTTCTTCCAGGTATCTTTTGGAAAGAGAGAAATATTATCAACATCGAGATTGCCACTGCCTTCAAAAAAAATATTTAAATGTGCTTTCGCATCAGTGCCGGTTGCAGAAAATTTTACAGAATATTTTTTCCATTGATCTGAAAAGCCGGCAAGACTTGCTTCACCAATTTTTACGCCTGCAACATTTACCAATTCTATTTTTATTTTTACATCGCCAGCATTTTTTTTTGCTGATAAAAAAAAAAGATATTGTTTATCTTTTTGTATCCCCATTCCTCTAAAACCTTCATTGGATAATCCATAACCAAGATCGTTATTCACTGTAATAGTTGCGTACCGTGGGTTTGCAGGGTTTTTATCACCGGCATTTATCATTAACAACTTGCCGCTTGTGCCTTGTGGTTTTATTTCTTTCCATCCCATTAAAGGATTACTAAATTCAAACGACCTGTTCTTCACTAACTCTGCATACAAGCCTCCATCAGCAGCAAAGTTTATGTCTTCAAAAAATATTCCCCACATATTTGGTGAGACTGTAGCAAGTGGTTTACCTGCAAAAACGGTAATTTGTTTTTGAGCATTTATTACTGTTGCAGAGAACAGCAGAAAAAAAATACTGATTATATTTTTATAACACCTGTTATTCATTTACAGATCTTATTAATTGAAGTGAACTGTCTTTTATATCCAATTCAAAATTTTTGAGCAGGTTTATTATTTCTGCACCCGCTAATAACATAGGGCCATAACTGTGTGCTGCAAATAAATTTGTGGGACGATAATAATAAAATGCAGGATCGAAAGCCATCCCTGTTCCAACGCACGTTCCTTGCACCTGACCCTTATCATTAATTTTTGTTGATACAGCATTCCAGGCAAGCATGCACATAGGGCTGTATACTTTTGCATTGATCCATTTTTTATTGATAGCATGTGCAATGCAATAACAATAAATTGCTGTGGAAGAAGTTTCTAAATAACTATCATTCCTGTCTATCAACTGATGCCAAAATCCCTGGCCGGATTGATACGATGCAAGTCCTTTTATTTGCGCATTAAATTGTGCCATCACTGCTTTTCTTCCTGCATAATCTTCCGGCAATACATCTAATAATTCTGTCATCGCCATTAAAGCCCAACCATTTGCACGTGCCCAGTGAAACTCAGGATGCACTGGCATTTCTTCCACCCATCCGTGCATGTATATTCCCAAATCTTTATTAAACATTCTTTTAGAAAACTGCAATACCTGTTTCACTGCATCATCATAATATTTTTTATCGCCTGTTAATTTTCCCATTTGTGCAAGTGCAGGAACCCCCATGTACAGATCATCTAACCAAAGCGTATTTTTTACCGGGCCGTTTCTTGCCAGTGTTCCATCACTTAACCTGTATTGTTTTAAAAAAATATAATTAATATAATTATCAACTACTTTACGAATAGAAGGTTGATTTGTGGCCCGTAAAGTTTTAATGAAGGCAGCACACATAGCGCCTGCATCATCCAGTGCCATTGGATTTACCGGTTGTTTAAGTGCGTTAAACGAATGTGGATATTTATCAAATAATAATTTAAAAAATGGAATTGAGTTGGAAAGAAAATTTACGCGATCAACAGTGTAGTTTGTAAATTTTTTATCGCCTGTAATTTCACCGACTCTCCACATACCGGAATAAGTAACGCCCCATTCATAACTTGTTAACCGGTAATCACCTTGTTTAAAAATTGCATTTGTATCAATTGAAGCCAGGTCAGTTATAGCTTTGCCGGAACGGCGATCAACAAATTGCGCAGGCGTTACAGAATCCAGGTAAAAGAATATTCTATCCAACAAAGATTTTACCTGTAGGATAGTTGGCTTGCCATAAGGCACTGCATAATTTGGCTGTAAAGTATGCAGCGGTGCAGTAACATCGTTGCCTTTTGGATTTTGTGCTGACAATGAATTGCAAAAAATAACAAATAAAAAAAAGAATATTTTATTCATGGTATCACTTTTTTTTAATAAAAAAAAGACAGGTGGTTATCCTGTCTTTTTATTTCTAATTAAATTAATATTTTATATTTTATATTCTTAAAAAATTTCAACACTACATAATGCCCGTGATTATTAAATGCTATTGCCATTTAAAAGGGAAGAACCAATCTTTACCTAAGAGCTTTGTTCTTGCTTGGTTTGCAGCACCTGCAGATAAACCTGATTTACGTAACTTATCATAAATTTTATCAGCAATAAAAGATGGATCATTTCTTCTTATAGCAACTCTTAAAAGATCGGACCAGCGCTCACCTTCATAAGCCAATTCCAAAGCATCTTCATTGATGATCATATTTTCCACATTTGTGATACTATCTGTTGTTGGCAACACTACTTGTTTTACACCAGCTCTACCGCGTATTCCGCTATTTCTGTACCAGGGCTGCCTGAAATTTGTAAAGGGAGAAGCATCAAAACGTCCATCAAAATTATAAGGATCAGGAAGAAATGTTTGTTCAATATTCCTATTATCCCTGGCTGTGCCCCCACTATGAAACGGATCATAATGATATGTAATTCCATAGTTTGTTAAAGCATACGCTAAAAACGGGTGACCTGAACGATTAGCTGCTTCAGCATAATGAAGATGAAGTGTTGCCGCCCTGGCTAAAAACCATTTACCCTGCTCTGCAAGAATGTTTAGCGGCAAATTAGGAGCATCGGCTGTACCGGCAACTAAATAATTATAAAGGAACTTCATAATAACAGGCTGCCCGCCAATGAATTTATAAGTAAAAGGAAAGCCCCTTGAATCAAAAGGAAAATTATCAATATAAGTATTTGGCGTAGGCGTTACAACGGGTGGACCTAAAGACCCACTTGAACCAGCTGTAGTAATTACCTGCGTTTGGCTGTTCCAGTTATCAATAGCCTGTTGGGAAGGTTGTACTAAATAGCTGCCGCCAATGGGAGAAAAAAGATCAATGAATGGATCCGTAGGAGAAAATTTTGAATCAAATGGAAGCACCCATATCCACTCAAAGCCAAACTCAGCATCAGTAAATGGTCTTTCAAATAAATTTCTCCAGCTATTACCCGTATAGAGAAGTGAGCTAAAATCCTGTGCCCTTCCATAACTTATACTGGCTAAACCCGGGGCAATAGCTCCATTAGATATACGGTATTGGTTGTAATATACTGTACCTGCACCGGCCGGAACAGGCGCATTCCCTTGTATATTCATTACCCTGTTAAAGCGATCTGCTGCTTTATCATATAGCCCTTCCCATAAGTACAGATCTCCCAACAATATATTTTTATTAATAAAGAATTTTGATGTGGGATATCCATCAACTGTAGTTGCGAGGTTAGTTCCGGAAGGGTAATCACTTAAAAAAGGAAGTGCTTCAGTAAATGCAGTAAGAGAATCCAGCACCTGTTTTAAAGGTAGAATAGGAAACTTACTTGCATCATGAAGATCTGCTACAGAAATTAATGGTGTGGTTATATAAGGTATGTTACCAAAATGAATGGCTAATTGTAAATAAACCCATGAGCGAATTGCAGCAATATCTGAATAACGCTGATTATACTCATCTACCTTAAATTTACTTTGCTGCAACATGATATTGAAATTGTACATGGCATCGTTACAATTTAATATCACATCGTAAAAAGGTTGCGGATTTATATAGGGATTATCCGCTGTAACCGTATGCTCACTCAATTGACGAAGGTATTTGTCAGAATTTGTGGTAATATCCATCAGGTCTGCTCTAAGTTCATTCCAGAGTTCATATTGTTTAGCCAGCTTTAATACCTTGCCATAAATCCCGATTACGGCAGCATCTGCATCATTCACATTACGGTATGCCTGGGTTTGATCAACTGCAGTTTGTGGTAAAACATCAAATGTTTTTTTACAAGAAGTGACTGTAAAAATGCATATCGTTACGCTCAATAATCTTAAAATTCCAGAAGTTATAATTTTCATTTTTATATCAATCTTTAATTATTTAATTAATCATTTATAGTCCTATCCGTAAACCTAATTGTACTGACTTAACAAGGGGTTCAAGTGTATTATCAACACCCTGGGTAAAGATGCTTTCGCCTGCGCTAAATTCCGGATCGTATCCTTTGTATTTAGTAAAGGTGAAAATATTATTTCCTGTTAGATACACTACTGCATATTTAAATCCACGCTGTTTTTTAAATAACATATTATACGAAAGGGTTACTGTTCTTAAGCGGAGATAAGAGCCATCTTCTATCCACCTGTCAGAAAAACGGCTGTTTCCCATTGGATCACCAAATGTTGCTTTGGGAATGTTTGTAGCATCACCATTACTTCTCCACCTGTTAAGCACTGCCGTGGTTTGATTATTATAGCCTGACTCTGCTTCTAACTGGTTGCGGGTATAATTATAAAGATCATTTCCTTTTACAAAAGTTAGTAAAGCCTCTAAAGAAAATCTTTTATATTCAAAACGGTTGCTGATGGCACCAAAAAAATCAGGATTTGGATTGCCAATTATCTGCCTGTCGTTCTCATCAATTATGTGATCATTATTTACATCAATAAAACGAACATCGCCGCCTTTAAATCCAACCAACGAACCATCTGCTTTTTTTATTGAAAGATTTTCCTGCGCTGCAACATTATCTGAAACAAATACACCATTGGTTTTGTATCCATAAAAAAGATTAGGGACATTATCAATGCCCGTAATGTATGTTGCGCCGGCAAAAGTTGTAAGAAAATTATTTACAGGAAGCCTCTCTATTTTAGAAGTGCTTTTGGCGATATTAAATCCGAGGTCCCATTTAAATGTTTTGTTTATTACTCTTGCATTTACAGATGCTTCTACTCCCTGTGTTTTCATTGCACCTGAATTAGACACAACAGTGGATGAAGTTGAACCTGCTGCAACAGGAATTGATTCGTAAACAAGCATCTTATCAATTTTATTTTGATAAGCATCAATACTAAAACTTAATCTTTCATTTAATACTGCAGCATCTAAGCCAACATTTAATTTTTTTACCTGTTCCCATTGAAGCTGATCGTTGGCAAAGCCCGATCTTACAAGCCCCTGTAACCCTAAAAGATTTTGAGAAACATAAGTTTGCCTTGCTGTATAATTTCCGATATCATCATTTCCTGATAAACCATAAGAAGCCCTCAATTTTAAAAGATCAAAAAAACTGCCCTTTATAAATTTTTCAGAAGAAATTAACCAGGCTCCGGCAATAGATGGAAGTACGGCGAATTTATTGCCGCCGACAGATAGTGCGCCAGGAATATTTTTACCAAATCTTGATGAGCCATCCATCGCTACGTTAAATGATAAAATATATTTATCTGCGTAACTATAATCAGTACCAAAATAAGTATTGAGCCATGTTGATTCACCTATTGAACCACCTATTGACCGTAAAGTATTTTGTCCGTATTGTATACTTGTTAACTGGTCTATGGGTGAATTATATCCTAAGCCGTAATCCTGTTCTGCTTTGCTTTTAAGATACCTTAATCCAACCTGCGCAGAAAGATTATTTACGTTATTGAATCTTTTACTAAAAGATAATTTGGTATCATTATATAAAGAAAAAAATGATTTAACTAAAGAACCCGAGCGGCTTAGTGCTATATCAGAAGTTAAAGTGTCAGTTGTAACTCCTTTGCGTGGAATAAAAAATTTATCGCGGACCTTATCATAAACTATCCCCACTGTTGTAGAAAGTGTAAATGATTTGGACAACTGGTAGTTAAATCCAATGGCTCCTAAAAACCTGTAGTTCCTTGAAAGGCCATAAGCATTATCAGTTAGTACCGAAGGGTTACTGATATTAAATGTATCCCTGTCTGCCAGTGTTGGTGATTCAATACCCTGATCGGATACTTCTTTATAACGCAGGAAAGGTGATTTTACCAGTGTCAGGAATATCGGGTTTGTCTTATAAGCTGTACCCTCATCCCTGATATTTTGCTCATTGTATGTAAAGCTTAGATCAGTAGTTGCAGTCATCCGCTTGCTAAGATTCAGATCGCCATTAAAACGCATGTTATACCTGCTTAGATCTGTGTTCTTAACTAAGCCGCCATTCTTCATGTACCCCAATGAAAGTGCATATTTTGCAATGTTATCACCACCGGCAACTTTAAGATAAATATTCTTTGTTGAACTGGTTTTTAAAACCATATCCTGCCAATCCGTATTATTGTGATACCTGTAATAATCCTTGTTAGTGGGATTATCATTCATATAAGGCTGTGCCTGTATTTGAGCAGTTGTTAACCCCTGTGATTTTAATACATCAGAAAGATATATCCTGTAATCTACAGCACCCAAAACCGGCAATTTATCAGGAGTAAAATTGCTACCTCCTGAAATGGCAAAGTCTATTTTGGTACCTAATTCTTTTGCACGAATGGTTGTAATTATTATCACACCATTGGCGCCTTTGGTTCCATAAGTGGAAGAGCCATCTTTTATCACGGTTATATTATCAATATCTCTGGCGTCAATAGTTGATAAAGGATCAGTATAATGGCCGGCGATAATACTTCCATAATCTGCATTATCAAAAATCACTCCGTCAACAATAATCAGTGGTTGGTTGGTTGCATATAAAGAAGATATTCCTCTTAAAAACATTGTTGCTCCAATGTTAGGAGTGCCTGAACGCCTGGTAGCATTTAACCCAGCTACACGGCCTTGTAAGTAAGTGGAAGGTGTTTCAATGATCTTACTAAAATTACCATCAGTTTGTACAGATGTTACTGCGTAAGGTATCTGGCTTTTTATAACTGGTCCGGCAGGCAGATTAGCAAGATCATAAAAAGATGTATAAGTATCCTCATATAAACTTGCGGTAATTTTGGTATTTCCTTTTAAAGCTATTTGTTTTGTTTGAAATCCATCACCTTCTAAAAGTATAGAAACACCCAATGATGGAACCCTTAAAGTAAATAAACCCGCGCTATCAGTTATTGCAGCCGAATAATCATTATAAGTAGCCCTAATGCCACTTAAGCTTTTGCCTGTAACAGCATCTTTAACCGTTCCGGAAACAGTTAATGTATCTCCTGAAGGATGCAGGTTAATAACAACTACCGAATCTTTATCCTGGGCTTGCAGGCTACAATACATCAGAAGAAGTAATGAGCCTATTAATATTTTTGATAACTGCATATTATTTATAATTGATCTATTTTAAAGTTTATGGTACCGGAACTAACCTGATATAATCTAATACACTTGGTGTATTTGTAGCAACACCGTTTACTCCACTTTGTATCAATCTCATCTCCAATGTTCCAAATATTGTTGATGTAAATTGTCCAAGCAAAACTTCGTTATATGCACCTGCAGCAGTACTTAAGGGAACATTATATTGGAATCTGGAAAGTGCAGTATATATCGGTGGTGAATCAGAAACTACATAATTGACGCTTATATTTTGTATTACAGCAGCGGTTGAAAAATCATTTACCGCTCTTGCATAAACATTGTATTTCATTGAAGGCATTCCAGCAAGCCTGTAATAAGAATAGAAACCAATTACACCGGTACCGGTAATATTTGTAGCAGTTATATATATATCAGTATAATTTAAACCTGTAACCGGATCCTTCCTTATCCGGGTAAGATTGATATTACCGGTTTTATCAGTTCTGGAGAATCCTGCAGGATTCTCTCCTTCTATTCTTATTTCAGTAAACTTTGATGCAAGTGTAGTTGTTGAAGCGCTTAAAACATATACCATCCCATTACTTACTTTTTTTGAATCAATAATTAAAGATGGGTTTATCGTTAATGGAATACCAAATTTTGATAAAACGGTATTTGGCAAAGAGGCAACAGTAGAATATAAAGTATCTACAATCAGATCTTTTACAATATTCCATTTATCTAAACTATCAGTAATGGTGCTACTTGAAGTTTGGTAGTATGGTTTTAGTTCATCTGCTTTTAAAGTAAAGTTTGCATTAGCTATAATGAAATAAGTGTATTGTTTGTCTTCCCTCCTTGTATCAAAAGCGTTTTCATTAAAAGTGTTTTTAATTACTACCCCTGTACCCGGATGATAAACAGGCAAACCTGTTAAAGCACTGATACTATCTATGGTAGCAAGTGAAGGATCAAAAGATGAAAAGTTTAATCCTGATATAAATCCATTTTGTAGATACAGAGAAGCTGTGCTGGTAATATATTCCCAAAGATTTGGCAATACTAATAATGGCTTATCAATTACATGCAAAACCCCATTGCCTACAACCTTATCAGCAACAAGTACGGTTGCATCTTCAATTTTACTCCCTGTAAAATTATTGTATTTGCCACTGAGCATAGGAACCCTGATATAGGTTTGAACATCTCTTGTAAAAAAGGTTTGGAATGCTATATGATTTAACACAAAAGCTTTAAGCTTGGCAGCGTCAGCTACTATTGCCGGGTCAAGCGATAGTAAAGCATTGTCGTTAGGTGCCCATACAGTAAAGGTTTTAGAAGAACGTAATAATGTATCAACACCTGTGCGTTTAACATAATCACTAAACTTACTTAATGTAGGATCTGATGAAAGTATATCCGCCAGGTTCTGGGTAAGAACAGGATCTGCAACAACATCTTTAATTTTCTTACATCCAACAAATGTAATGGCGAGAACAAGAGTAAAAAATAATTTCCTATTTATAAATTGCATCAGAATTTTTTTTTATAGACTATATTAATTTTAATATTTAATTCTTTAGAAATATATCAAGGTTCCATCCGTTCTAAAACGAGGTAAAAATTGGCTTGGCCAATCAACAGGGATAAAATGGATCATATCCAGATAATTAGAAGGCTGGCCTGTACCGGATGCGGCATTTGCCTCTAACCTTATCATATGCCTGTCTGTAGTAGTTACGTCTACTACACCAACAAATTTACCCGCCATAAGTGTACTTGTGTTTTCAGTATATATCTTCCAACCCAGCGCAAGAAGTTCTCCGTCAGATCCTGTTGGCCGGGTTACACAAAAATTAAAAGTTCTGGATGTTAATTGCCCGTCGAAATATACATTTATAGGCATATTAGAACCTGTTGAAGTTTTCGCCGTCCTGTAACATACCCATATATTATACTTGCCCTTTACAAGTAGGGGCGTCCGGAAGTCTATCCAGTTATGCCTGCTTGTTGTACCCATTCCCATATTTAAACAATCACCATAGTATACAAAAAAGTTTGAACTATTAACTCCGGTATAAGTATAGCCAGTAGCTTTTGAGTC
The DNA here is from genome assembly GCA_036564845.1 of Chitinophagaceae bacterium. Lineage (GTDB taxonomy): Bacteria > Bacteroidota > Bacteroidia > Chitinophagales > Chitinophagaceae > Ginsengibacter. The sequence goes on from DATCOF010000125.1 coordinate 21,485, forward strand.
GCCAGCCAACGAATTAGCAGGGTTATTCCAGTTGATATCTTTTATACTTCCATACGCAAAATTAATATTTGATTTTCTGAATACTGACGACAGTTTTCTTACCTCAGGAAAATCTGCCACATCCCAATAAACAGGGAATGGAGTACGTGCTTTAGGATGGAAGTGGGCCAGTGACATATGTAATACGCCGGTTGTAGTTGATACATCACTTGTAGCCCTATCAAGCTCAACACCCTGCTCATGTACACCATTAAAGTCAAGATCGTTCAATATAATCTTTTCTCCAACCAGTTTTGAAGAGATCACCTCTAATGGCTGCAATGTTGCATGAGAACTGGCAGAAGCAATGTCAGCAAGATATTTTGCTTCCGGAAGAATATGGTAGGCTACATAAATGTGTAAGCTATCTGTGGGATCTTTGGGATTGCCTGTAGTTGATAACCTGTTAAACAGTGCAGTGTAACTGGCAAAACCTGAATCTGCAAAATCCTTATTTGTTTCAGCAATTACTGTGAAAAATCTTTTAGGAATTGAAGTGTTAATAATATCTATAGTATCATAGTATCCGGTAGCTACCAATGCCTGTTTAAATATTGAGAGATTAGGATTGTCCGAAATTACCTGGCCGCTTGATTTTGTAGCAGGTTTTAATACATGATCTATTGCGTGAATATAGCCATTACCTGTTATGATATTACCCTGTGTAACTATTGCCTGGCGGTTAATTGTAATGCTTGAAACACCTGCTGTATTTACCGTAGACACTACCAAGTATTGACCAAACATTGTTACCGTAGGAAGTTTGCCATCCTTAAAAAGATTGGTAGGTATTGTATCCTGCAGTAAATGAAAAGCAACAAGGTCTTTGGCTTCTGCTACGGTAAAAGCATCAACTGATGTTTTATTTACTTCTGATAAATAAGTTTTTACAGCATCATTTGTAGGGGCAAACATGGTATACGCTCCATAAGCAGTTAAAAACCCTGCATACCCTGATTTATCAACGATTTTAGCCCACTCAGAAAATTGGGATGCATTGGTTTGCAGATAAGGATAAATATTTAAATCGGATGTTGTTGATGTTTCAATATTTAATTTACGGCACCTGGATAAGCTGGTAATAAAAATAAAGCCTATTGCAATAAATATAACGCCGACAATAATTTTTTTCATATAATTTATTTATAAAAAGGATTTTGCACCAATAGCGGATCGGTTTGCAATTCATAAGCGTATATCGGAAAATAATGGCTGTTAAAATCTTTAAATTTTGCTATGGCAGACTGTTGCCTGTCTGCGGGTACTGTATTACTTACCATATCAGTTAAGATATTTAGTCGCCTGTATTTATCCCGCTTTGCATTTCTTAGCAGGTCATACCAGCGTTTACCTTCAAAAGCAAATTCCCTTGCTCTTTCCTGTATAATAAAATCAGCAATACCATCTTTATCATTTGCTCCCGGATTTGAATTCGTTAATCCTAATGCTCTTGCTCTGAATCTTACCTGCGCAATTAATTCGAGCGCTTTGGAGCCATTACCCAGCTGATTGGCAGCTTCTGCTTTCATAAGCAAAATATCAGCAAACCGGTATACAAACCAATGGGCAGAATATTGGGTTGATGCTCTTACCGTTTTTACATCATGATCAAGGCCGGTATATTTCCAGATTAAATTATCGGTACTCCGAACTGATGAAGAGTCTCCACGCACATCTCTAAGATTGGGATCATTAAAATCTGCCGTAATAAGATCGGCAAGAATTTTCGATCCGGTATTGGCTGCAAGTTGCCTG
>DATCOF010000126.1:0-7787 GCA_036564845.1 Chitinophagaceae bacterium
TTTGCCATTTATTTTTTTAGTGAACCCGCTGAGTTCTGCCGGGTCCATTTTTGATATCTGCTCATAGGTTTTACTTCCAAAAACCGAGTTAACCTTCATATCCTTTTCATTTATTTGATACAGCGAAAAAAAAATGAGGAAGAAGATTGCAGAGGTGAATAAATACATCCTGATCGGGTTAAGGTACCGCACTCTTCTGCCGATCATGTATTCTTTTGATAGAAAGCCGGGCTTAAAAACAAGGTCTTTTAAAGAAGTAAAAAACTTTCCATCAAAATGCGTCATATCCTCAAAAAAATGTGACACAAGGTGCCACACCGTTTCTTTTGGTTCAATGTTTTCCTGCCCACAGTTATGGCAAAAACGACCTGTAACTTCAGTCCCGCAATTCAAACAATTTTTTTCTTTTCGCTGTGGAAAGTGTGACAAATGCTGTGGGTTTTGATTTATAAAATCTGGTTAAAAATAATAAAGAAAATCTGCATCCCGTATTATTGGCATATTTTACAATCAAATTCACACCGTTTATTTTTCGATATAAATCCAATTTTAAAATGTTTCGCCTTTTCTCTAAAATTTTTTCCGGAATTACTTTGTTGATCGCTATCTCTTTTGCAGCAAATGCGCAATTTTTTTATAAGGACATTTGGACGATACAACAGCTGACAAAAGATTTCTCTATTTTAAAAAATGAAAATATCAGGACAGTCTTTGTAAAAAGTTTTGAAGATGATGGTGAACCCAGCCAGGATTTTTTTTGTGAAAGAAAAATTGATAGAGATTTTACAAAATCTGAAACAGTAACACGATCAATTATTACCCAGCAATCTTTATTAGTTAGTTATTACAACGAACGTGGATGGTTAATTAAAACAGTTGACAGCACACAAACTTCTTTATCAAGAGTTGAATATGCTTATGATAATAAAGGACACACTGTTATGGTAACCAATTTTACCAAAGCGAATGATGAGAATGGCGGCATTACTGAAACACATCAATACACGTATAACGCAGCAGGAAAGCCGGAGAAAATGATAAGGAAAAAAAATAATGCGGATGTATCTACTGTAAATTTCACGATAGACGATAAAGGAAATATTATTGACGAAGAAGAAATAATACGCGGCGTAAAAGGAAGAAAATATCTTTATTATTATGATGATAAAAACCGGCTAACAGATGTGGTGCATTACAATGATAGAGCAAAACGTTTACTGCCCGATTATATGTATGAATACAATCCGGCGGGGCAAATAAAACAGATGATTTCCACAGATGATAATATCAGTAATTATTTCACCTGGAGATATAGTTATAACGACAGAAGATTGCGTGAAAGTGAAAAATGTTTTTCAAAAGAAAAAAGGCTTTTAGGAAGCATCCAATATGAATACAAATAGGCAGAAAGTAGAAAGTAGCAAGGCAAACATCGTCACACCCACATCGTACATCCCACATTTCACATCTATCGATTGAATGTTCTACAATAACTGAAATATATCCACGAAGAAAATAAGGGAGGCAACCATTACAGTTAGCCACATTGCAATTCTTAATGAAAGTAAGTTCTGTTTAAAACTTTTAGCTGCCAATATCATCGATATAAGGCAACAGATCATGGAGAAATAAATTATCACTTTGTAACTGCTAATGAAGGAAGGAAAATGATCAGTAAATTCTAAAATTAATTGTGCCGGAGTAAGATCCTGCTTATAAACATTTATCCATAAAACAAAAATGTATAATGCAGGCAGCAGGAAAACGATCGCTAAAATTGCGGTTATCTTTTTAGGAACTTTATGAGTTGATGACATAAGTATTTTTATTACTTTCTAAATGTAATCAACTTCTGTAACAGTAGGGGGTAAAAAATAACACAGCCATTATAGCCGTTTGAGAAGAACGAAAAATATTACAGACTTAAAGAAAAATGAAGAGCAGCTTCCTGATCATGTAAATGAGCCAGCATCTTTTTCATTTGCACTATTTCTTTTCTTCCATTAAGATCAAGATAATTGAGTGACTCCAATTTTTTGATGCGAAATTCTATTGCATGCATTTTGGATTTTAATCTGTAAACAGCAATGGGGAGTATAAGGTTTCTTAGCATATCTGGATTTTTAAATTGTTTTCTACATTATAGCCACTAACCTTTTAAGTAACGTGCAATTATTATAAAATATTGCGGAAAGAGAAAGTTTTATTTTATCAAAAAAATGCTACCGTAATTCTGCTTAGGAATTATACTATTGTCTCAGGGATTGAGAAATTTGTTTTCCATGTCAATTCTTTTATCACTTTTTGCTTTTATTATAACTCTAAGCATTTGCAAAATCACTGCAAGTAATATCAGGCCTAAACCGTAATAAAAACCTGCGCTCAGATATTTGTTTTCATGAAAGATGATGAAAGCTAAAATGATCCCGTAAACCGGCTCAAGATTATACGCAAGGTTTGCCGTAAAAGGAGATATTTTTTTTAGCGCATTTAATGCAAGGATAAAAGTGAACACTGTACATATCCATGCAAGCACCAGTAACCAAAGCCAGTCGCTTACTGTTGGGAGATAATATTTTGCCGGGAACATTTTTAAGTAGAACGGTAAAACAAAAGTAAGCGCAATAAATCCGCCGCACATCTCATACAACGTAACCGTTCTTGCAGAAAATTGTTTTAAAAGATTTTTATTAAAAATTGGGAACAGGCTTGCCAGCAAGGCTGAAATAATACCAAATAAAATCCCGAGTTTATATTGGGGATAAAAATCAAAAATTAAATAGATACCTGCAATGGCAAGCGCACCCAAAAAAACTTCAACAATGTCTATCCTTCTTCTCATAATTATCGGATCTAAAAAAGCGGTAAAAAATCCAATAGCAGAAAGGCATGTAAGAGAAACTGAAACATTGGAATATTTTATACTTCCATAAAACATTACCCAATGCAAAGCAACAATAGCGCCTACACCAAATAATTTAAAAGTATTTTTTAATGATAACCTCTGCAGTTCTTTTCTAAAGTATAAAAGAGCCATTAGTGTAACTGCTGTTATCAGCATTCGGTACCAAACCAACATGCCTTCATGCAGCGTTATCAGTTTCCCTAAGATCGCTGTAAACCCCGCTAAAAAAACAGCAACATGTAATTGGATAAAAGCCTTTTTCATTTTGCGTAAAAATAAACAGATAGCATTTATAAACAACAATCAACAAACTCTCCCTCACCATTGACAATTGACTATTAACATTCCTTTTTCAACAAAATAATTTAGTGATAGTATTTCTATGCATCATAGTTTTATATTTGCTGCTCTTTTACAAAACCAAAATATGAGCTTTAAAAAGATCAACAACATTACTGGCTGGGCCGTTTTCCTTATTGCATCCACAACGTATTTGATGACGATGGAAGCAACAGGAAGTTTTTGGGATTGCGGAGAATTTGTTTCCAGCGCTTACAAACTACAAATTCCACATCCACCCGGCGCACCATTATTTGTACTGCTTGGGCGGCTGTTCACTATTCCTCTTGATGCTCATCATGCAGCGCTTGGCGTTAATACTATGAGCGCCTTGGCCAGTGGATTCACCATATTATTTTTATTCTGGAGCATTACACACTTTGCAAGAAAAATTGTTCAGAATCATGAAAATGAATTTACCGGCAACCAGGTCTTCAGCATAATGGCAGCAGGTGTTGTAGGGGCACTTGCCTATACATTTTCTGACTCATTTTGGTACAGCGCTGTAGAAGGTGAAGTGTATGCTTTGTCTTCCTTTTTTACTGCTATCGTATTTTGGGCAATATTAAAATGGGAACATGAAGTAACACAGGAACAAAAAGAAAACATCAAAAGAAATTTTACAAGAGCAGATCGCTGGCTTATTCTTATATTTTACCTGATTGGTTTAGCAGTTGGTGTTCACTTATTGAACCTGCTTACTATTCCTGCAATTGTAATGATCTATTATTTTAAAAGATATAAGGTTACCCGATGGGGAACTTTTTATGCTTTTATTGTAGGTTGTCTTGTTACAGGCATTGTACAAATACCGGTGATACAATGGTCAATTAAATTAGCAGGCCAGTTTGATATCTGGTTTAAAAATTCTTTGGGGCTGCCATTTTTCTCAGGCTTTTCGTTCTTCTTTATTTTGATGGCTGTCATTATCTTTTATACCATAAGAATTGCCAACAAAAGAAACTGGAACTTTTTAAAGTTGGCAATGTGGAGTTTTGCATTCATACTTCTTGGCTTCTCTACTTATTATACAACGCTTATCCGTTCCAATGCTGATCCATCCGTTGACATGTTTAATGTTGATAATCCCGTGAGTCTTGTTGGCTATTTAAGCCGTGAGCAATATGGTGACTGGCCAATTTTATACGGACAGGATTTTACCGCAGAAGTTACTGCGCAAAATCCTATAGACACATATGTAAAAGGGAAAGACAAATACGAAAAGAAAGGAAGAAGATACGAAACAGAATATGCTCCTGAAGACAAACATATTTTCCCGAGAATGTGGGATGCAAGTAACGACCAGGGACATGCAGATTATTATCTTGGATTTACTGACAATGTTTCAAGAGACCCTAAAACCGGCGCCTACGTGGGAAAGCCATCGATGGGTGATAACATAAAGTTTGCAATAGGTTATCAAACCAACTGGATGTACCTGCGGTATTTTATGTGGAATTTCGCAGGCAAGCAAAATGATGTACAGGGAATTGATGTAGGCAACCGCAGAGATGGAAACTGGAAAACAGGCATACCATTTTGGGATAATTTTCGTCTTGGCGATCAAAGTAAAATGCCGGATAGTTTAAAACATAATAAGGCAAATAATAATCTTTTTGCACTGCCTTTAATTTTAGGAATACTTGGTTTTATTTATCAATATAAAAAAGATAAAAGAGACACGCTTGTAATTGGTCTTCTCTTTTTCTTTACAGGATTTGCTGTTGTATTTTATTTAAACCAGGCAGGCAACCAGCCACGTGAAAGGGATTATGCTTATGTAGGTTCGTTCTATGCTTTTGCATTTTGGATAGGCATTGGTGTGTTGTATGTAAAAGAAATGCTGAACAAAATAATGGATAACAAAATGGCCGGTTATGTTGCAGCAGGAGTATGTACATTGGCTGTTCCTGTTATTATGGGATTCCAGGAATGGGATGATCATGACCGCAGCAAAAAAGTTTTAGCAAGAGATCTTGCCATTGATTATTTGGAAAGTTGTGCGCCTAACGCCATTCTTATAACCTTCGGTGATAATGATACTTATCCTTTATGGTATGCGCAGGAAGTAGAAGGTGTGCGCAGGGATATCCGTGTGATCAACTCAAGTTTATTAGGAACTGATTGGTACATTAATCAATTAAGATATAAAGTAAATCAAAGTGATCCCATTGATCTTATCTGGACACCGGACCAGATATTAGGAAGCAAAAGAGACGCTGTTTATTTCTTTCCTGAATTGCCGGGTTCCAAAGTGGATCAAACTAAACCATTGAGTCTTGATACATTGCTTAAGGATTATGCCGGAAGCGATGATCCCAATAAAATGTATTTACCGCAGGGGCAGGAAGAATATCTTAATGTTTATCCAACTAAAAATGTAAAAGTTCCTGTTGACGCTGATCTTGTCCGCAAAAACGGAACAGTAAATGTTGATGACAGCGTTGTGAGCGATATTACATTCACCATGCCTAAAAATGTTATTGGAAAAAATGATGCAGCCATTCTTAACATCATTGCAGCAAACCATTGGAAGCGTCCAATTTACTTTACTTCTCCGTATGATGAGCTAGGCTTTGGAAAATATTTAAGAACCGATGGTTTAACCTATCGCCTGGTTCCCCTGGTGAATAATGATGTTAACCGCAATTGGGTGGTTGATAAAATGCTTACCAAATTTGTTTTCGGAAATGCTGATAAGCATGGTGTTTATTATGATGAAGAAAACCGCAGACATCTTAATACTATCAGGATGCAGTTCGCATTGGCAGCCATAAACCTTGCAGATAATGAAAGAAAGGGAGATGCAAAAAAATTGTTGGAGAAATGTGATAAGATGATGCTTCCGGAAAACTTTCCTTACGGAATGGTTTCCCGCGATCAAAGGCATAACCAGATATCAGGGCAATTTCTTTTAGCTGCATACAAAGCCGGCGATACGCTTTTGGCAAATAAAGTTTATGCAAGTGTTCGCAAAGACCTGGAACAGGAGATAGCTTATTTTAACTCGCTTGATGATGATAAACAGGGAGCGCTTGTTTCTGACAATCAAAGATGCATGCAGATATTACAACAGATACAGCAAATGCAGCAATATTTTACAGCGCCAAAACCGGTTCTAAATCCTGAAACGCAAAAGCCTGTTATTAATAACTTGCCAACGCCAAAAGATACCAACAAAGCTGATGCTGTAAATCCGAAAAAGAAATAAATATTTCTGAACCATGATTTGGGCGGATTAAAAAGATTAAGGAGAAAAAATAGAAATGTAAAAACTTCGAAATAATAATCTTAAATCTCTTTAATCCAATAATCTACCCAAATCGTGGTTCAGACAATCGTGGTTCAGACTATTTAACAACCACCAAAATCTGCAAGAATATTTCTTTCGTAAATTTACATTTCATTTAAGGTTGAAGTCAATTTTAAATCATCAGAAATTGTTTTATGCACGGTTTTAATTTTTCAAAATATGATCCCAATCAAAATAGCAAATCTTCGTTTGAAAAATTGCTTGATGCCTTTATGCAATTGCTTACCTACACAAGCGGCGATGTAGCAGAAGCATTAAGCTGGCTTACAGAATTGGATAAAGAATATGATCTCACCAATGAAGAATATGGCATCGGTGATTTTATTGAAGACCTTAAAGACAAAGGATACATCGATGATAATAAACAAACCGGAGAAATTAAAATAACTCCAAAAACAGAACAGGGAATCAGAAAAAAAAGCCTTGAAGAAATTTTTGGCAAACTAAAAAAAACAAAGCAGGGAAATCATAATACATTCAAACCCGGTGGTGGCGACGAAATAAATCCGGAGACAAGGCCTTTTCAATTTGGTGATACTTTAGAGCAGATAGATTTTACTGCATCCATCCGCAATGCGCAGATCAATCATGGTGTTGATAGTTTTAAAATGCATGAAGATGATCTTGAAATAAGAGAAACAGATTTTAAAGCGCAAACCTCCACAGTTTTAATGATCGATATTTCTCACTCCATGATATTGTATGGAGAAGACAGGATAACGCCTGCAAAAAAAGTTGCAATGGCATTGAGTGAACTTATCACAACAAAATATCCTAAAGACACTTTGGATATTGTGGTGTTTGGAAACGATGCATGGTCAATAGAAATAAAAGATCTTCCTTATTTGCAGGTTGGTCCTTATCACACAAACACCGTTGCAGGTTTGGAACTTGCAATGGATATTTTACGAAGAAGAAAAAATCCCAACAAACAAATTTTTATGATCACCGATGGCAAGCCAACGTGTTTAAAAGTTGGCAAGCGATATTATAAAAACAGTTTCGGGGTTGACAGAAGAATTTTAAGCCGCTGCATGAACCTTGCAGCGCAATGCAAGAAATTAAAAATTCCTATCACAACTTTTATGATAGCCAGCGATCCTTACCTGCAGCGGTTTGTAACAGAGTTTACTGAAACAAATAACGGCAAAGCATTCTTCGCTTCACTTGACAGGTTAGGTGCATTTATTTTTAAAGATTTTGAAAGCGGAAAGAGAAAAACAGTTTATT
>DATCOF010000127.1:0-5992 GCA_036564845.1 Chitinophagaceae bacterium
GCAAAGTATGTTTGCGCAAAAGCTACTTCACTTTTTGAAGAGTCGCCATTCTGTGCTACCAGGTAACATGCATATCTTGTAAGCGCAACATCTTCAATTTCTCTTTGTGCGCCTTTTGCTAATTCTATCATTTTGTTGATATCAACAAAATGATAAGAAACATTAGTGCCACTGCTTTCGCAGGCAATTTCGGCTTTCTCAATTACTTTTAAAAAATTTCTCCATTCACCATAATTGAAATGATTTGTAATTCTCTTGCACTCCAGCATTCAACGTTTTGGTATGTGTAAGATGCCTGTTCAAATTTTTGGAATAATTCTAATATTAGTTCCTTCTTCATTATTGAAATTATTTAAGCCATGAATTGATTTAAAGAAATATTGCTTTTTATGTATTCAGGAATCAAGGCACGTAAAAGCACTTTATACCAGTTATAATTGTATTTCTCTACAGTATCATTTCCTACATTATTTATCGCTTCTCCGATAATGATAAATTGTCAAAAATAAATTTTACTGTTTTAATGAGCAAAGTTTTTATTGGTGAAGTTTCCAACAATCTGTTCATGACATTGGACTGTAATAACAGAATAAAATATTTTTTGTAACGCAAAGGCGCTAAGGAAAACACTTTGTGGCTTTGCTTCTTATAAATCTTTGCGTGAAATTTTATTTAAAACGGATACCCAATTGCGAAATTAAATACGAGGTTGCTCCAACTAAAATTAGTTGCTCTTTGCCCGGCAGGTTGCCACGGTTTTCTTAAAGGCACTGCAGCATCAAAGCGAAGCAAAAGAATTTGCATATCAAAGCGAACACCAATGCCTGCATCAACGGCAAGCTGGCTTAAAAATTTGTTTGTAAATTCTGCTCCGGGCTTAAAAGCATCTTTATTTTTAAGCCATATATTTCCAGCTTCAACAAAGAAAGCGCCTTCCAAAATTCCTGAAATTTTTTGCCTGAATTCTGAATTTACTTCCAGCTTAATATCGCCGGACTGATCAGGATAAAAGTTGGTGCTGTCAGCATTTGCAGGCCGGTAAATTCCGGGTCCTAATGTCCTGCTTCTAAAACCACGAAGACTGTTAGTACCGCCAATAAAAAATTGTTTTATAAATGGCAACTGGTAACTGTTTCCATACGGAATCCCTATACCTACATCAATCCTGTTTGCCCAAATTGTTTTAATGCCAAGCCGTGAATACATGCGGGCATCAACTTCTGTTTTTACATATTGAGCATACGGTGCTCCAAATATTTTTATTGTATCGCCGTTCTTTAGATCAGGATGTTTTATTAACCCCATAATATTTCCTGAAACATCCAGGTTGGTTGTTACAAACCATCCTCTTCCCCTGGGGTCATCAATTATTTCATCATAACTATAGGTTGCATTGGAGCCAATAATAAATTGTTTTTCTATTGCTTTCTTTAATGTAAAATCCCCGGGCCTGCCGTTTATGCCGTTAATGCTATCCAAATATCTTTGTGTAACATTAATCGGTTGTACATAATTTACGGAAATGGGGTTGTATTGATACTCCTTACGCACAGTAGGTTTCCAGGTGTAACCAAGGTCGGCACGAAAAGAATGTAGTGTGTACAATTTTGTTCTGTTAAGCAGATCATAGCCTATCCGTGCATACGATTTTGGAACGTATGCGCCCTTTGTATTAAATATAAAAAACGGGATGATAAATTTTGGAACTGTGATAGAGATTTCTCCTCCGAGCTTATTGGTATTAAACCCCTGCTGCCTGCCACTGAACTGAATTTCAGAGCCAACATATCCATTCACTGCAAATACTTCTGCCCCTCTTAAAAAATTTTTATTTCTCCAGCTGGCACTAAACACTGATCCCGTATTATTATTGGATTTTGTATTGCCGGAAACTTCGGCACGTAATGTTTTTTTAGGCAGCGGCGTTAAATAATAAAAAGTATTGAGTGCATCAGTATATGGATCAACTTCAAAACGGTTCTTTACAAATTTATACACGCCAAGGTTTATTAACCGGTTAAGTGCAAGGTTGTGTGCTTTCCTGTTGTAAAGATCGTTAGGCTTAAACTGCATTACATGTTCAAATAAATTTGGCTTAAACATTTTGTCTTTATCAATTACATAATATCCATTGTAAAATTCTTCGTTGGTATGCGAAGTATCAATAGCAGCAGTGGCTAATGTATAATTAGAGTAAACATAAATTTCATTAATAGAGTAAGGTTTTCTTGCAGCAAGCGGCGTGTTGGTTTTTATAGTGATGTATAAATTAACCATATTATTTCCAATGGTGCTGTCAGCATCTGCTAAAATATAATCAGGACTGAAAAAATAATATCCTGCTTCTTTAAGCGCCGCATCTATTCTAATTCTTTCATCCTTTATCAGTCCGAGGTCAAATGGGGCACCTGGTTTTAAAAGCGTTTTGGATTCAGTGTTTTTTATAGCCATTCCCAATTGGTTAGTTGTATCGTGGGGGAACTCGATATTTTTTATTGTATACAGAGTGCCTGCCAGCACAGTATATGTTGCATGTGCCTTTTTATTTTTTACGGTTGTATCGCCACTTACTGCTGCATGAAAATATCCTTTGTTCTCAAGATAATTTCTCAGCACTTTGCTATTGTTCTCAAGATTTACATCGCTTAATAAAACAGGAGGCTCGCCAATATTTCTAAAAAATTTTCTTATAAAACCTCCTTTGTTTGGATTGCCAGCCATGTTGAAAAAAGATAACTTAAGCCGCATTCCTAAAAATTTACTGTTAGGTTTTGGCCGGGTTAAAGTAGTAAGATCATCCTTCAGGCTTTTCTTCATTTTTGCAGAGCCATTATCTTTTATTGTAACCGAAGCGCCAGTGTACAAAGCTTCGCGGGGTGGCAACAGCCGGGTATTACTGCATGAAGCAACCGAGATAATTAAAATAAGAAATGCAATTTTTAAAATAGTCTCCATTAAAATTTCTTTTACTTGGTGCGCTTATCAGGGTTAAGATCCGTTGTTTTCATTTTATCAGATGCAGGTGTTGTTATCGGGGTTTTGCTGTTCTTCTTTTGTTTTGATCTTTGCAGTAATTCTTTAAAGTGATCATAATCTACATTAATGATAAAGCCTACGCCGCTTTCAATGATATAACCTTCAATAACACCTTCGTATTCATTTTTGCGATACACCCGTAACACATATCTTCCATCTCTGCTAATATTATAATCAACGGTAACATTACCTGCAATATTATTTGCTCCTTTTCCATTTGGAACAGTTGGGCCTTCCAGCTCAAAGTTGCTGCCAACAGTAACTGTTAAGCGATTGCTCAAAAGTTGTTTGGTAAGCCCAACAGTAAAATCTGTCCGGTTGCGTTTCTCTCCCGTGGTATAATCAGATGCAGTGATAAGATCAAAATTAATATCAACTCCTGCAATCAATCCGCCGGCTAAACTGTTTAATTGTTCTGAAAGAAATTTACTTACACTCTCTCTCGCAAACTCCTGGGGATCTAAACCACCATTGCTGTTATCAAATGGATTTTCATTTACAAAACGGCTAAGCAATAAAAGTGCAAACACCTGTTTATTTATTTCTCCCGGCTCTTCCCGTATTTGCAATAATTTATTTTGCACTGCAGAGATTATATCTTTTGATACCACGTAACTTTTATCTTCCGGCAACCTTATATCAAATGCAACAGAAGGTCTCATCAGGTCTCCTTTCATTGCTAGCCAAACCTCGAAGGGTAATTTTTGGCGGTAGGTATTTCTTACTGCAACATCGTTGCTTATCTGGTTTTGTACAAGATCGATCGGTGATGCATTGGCGATGTAAACTGCAGAAACATCAATGTCTGCTTTGGTAGGTTCGCCTGTCCATAAAATTCTGCTGCCTTTTTGTATATCAAATTTTCTTCTTAAAAAATTAAATGATAATTCATAAGAACCTTCATCTAATTGATAAGAACCAACTAATGTTACTTTTCCGCTGGGGTCAATACCTGCGCTCAACAAGCCTTCCCCTTTCATGTTTATAAAATCGCCATTGGCTGCATCAACAATCAAATTAAATTCTGCATTCCTGTCTATGGTGATGTTGGTAGAAATATCATAGCCAACAAGGCGTGAGATATTTAAAGAATCATACGGCAACATAAACAATGAATCTTCAGTTGTTGCATCAAGATCAACAAACCTTACAATACCTTCTCTGTCTATCACACCGGGCTCGTCCTGTGGCATAACAAAAGTGAATTTAGTTTTGTCGTTTACTGTTAATGATCCATCAACAATGGGTTCGTCATTTGTGCCTCTTATGTTGAGAGCAGTTGTCAGCACCATCTTGCCATAAAAAAGCTTGTTGTCTTTTTTGGTTGTATTTAATACCTGGAAATTATCAGCATTTACTTTCAGATCAAATGCGTAATCTTTAAAATTAGTTGTGTTTATGCGGCCATCAATTACAAGGTTGTTATCAGCAGTATCCTGTATGATGAAATTGTTGAAAGCAAAACCTGTGTTATCGATCGTGAGACTTTCATTGTCAACTTTAAAATAACTGTTTATTGCTTTAAGATTAAAAGCTGTTTTATTAAAATTTATTGTACCACGAAGAATGGGATCATCCATAGTTCCCTTTAATGTTATGTTTCCGCTAAGGCTTCCTGAAGCATTTCTTATTGCACCAAACGATGGCCCTTCAAGGGCTTTCATTTGAAGCGTGGTTATGTCAGCAGTAAAATCAAAGCTGCTGTTGTTACCAGGCTTTACATAATAAACGCCGGAAGCTTTCATATCATTTCCCCTTCCTGTAAGAACAATATTTGCATTATAAACATTCGGAGTAGTGTTTATAACATGGGCAGTAACATTGCCCAATGTGTCTTTGTAAATACTTAAATTATTTATCACAACATCGCTTGTAAAAGTTGGCTGGGTTTTATAATCTTTCAGCAACACGTTGCCATTAAGTTCTCCATCTACAAGCATTGAATCTGATTGAACCAATGCAGTTAGCGTTGCTATTTTAAAATTTTTAAAGTCGATACTGAGTGGGCGATTGATGCCGCTGCCAACACTGTTCAAACTTAATTGCTGAACATCTTTGCTTAATACAAATTGATTGGCTACAAGATCTCCATTCAAAACCTGGATAAGATTATTTTGATTCACATTCCAAGGCTCATAGTTGAGCACCAGGCTATCTGGTTTTATCTGGAAGTTATAATTGTTTGAAGATGGCTGGCTAAATGTTCCGGAAATATGGTATTTATTTTTTGCATTTGGATCATTAAGGTGTAAAGAAAAATTGATGAGATTATTTGAAATGGAGCCGTGAAGGCTGGTTGAGAACATTGCAAATGTTCCACCTTTAAAATGCGAGAAAGAAGTGTTGTATTCTATCTGGTTATTTCTTGTAACAGCATTCAGTTTTATATCATTGATAGTGTTTGTTCCATACACTATAAGTGGCGCACTAACAGCAGCATTCATTCCGCTTGCAGTAGAAAAGCTGGCTGCAATATTTATTGAATCAATTTTTTTAAGGTCGGGAAGAAACGCACGCAGCGCAGGATTATCAAATGCTTTTGCAGTGATGGTGAAATCGTGATCATCAACTTTGCTTGTATTTTTTTTGCCGGTGAGTGAAAAATAAGGATCGATAGATTGTTGAATGATATCAGCCATTTGTGTAAGCTTGTACCTTCCTTTAATTTCTGCAAACATAAAAGGACTTTGTACACGGATAAGTTGCTGACCGTTTGAATTATCTGCAAATAATCTTACTGAATCCAATTGCGTTCTTTCTCCATTGGTTACCAAAATGGATTTTGTAAGCAATACATTTCCATTAAGACTATCGGGGTTAATGTTGGTAAGATCACCTTCAATTTTTCCATGATAAATTATTGCCTGCGTTGTAAGATGCAGCGCCTGCGGTCTAATGCTGTCAATATTTGCAGTAAATTTTAAAAAAGGATATTTTCCATTGAACACACCTGATG
>DATCOF010000128.1:0-8694 GCA_036564845.1 Chitinophagaceae bacterium
GACTCTCTTGATCAAAAGTTATCTGGCTATGATGCATTGAAATTAAGTAATGAGCAAATAGTAAATACATTCCCCAACCCCGGCCAGGTATTAAGAATGGCCATAAAAGACGGAAGAGTAGATAAGGATTCTGTTAAGATAGATAAGAAAGAATACCGCGAACAGTTGCAGTCGTACATGCAGCAGAAAGGTTTAAGGCCACAACAGGAACTCCTGCGCCAATTTATTAATCAAAAAGTTTTAAGAGCGGCATACAGCAATAACCAGTTACAGGAAATGCTTACTGATTTCTGGTTCAATCATTTTAATGTTTCTATCACAAAGAATGATTGCGCCGAGTACATTCCTGATTATGAACGTGACGTTATCCGCCCGAATGTTTTTGGAAAATTTGAAAATCTTGTTCTTGCAACAGCTAAGTCTCCGGCAATGCTTTTATATCTTGATAACTTCAGCAGCTCCGGCGAAAATACAAATGCAAATCTTCCGCAAAATCAAAGACTGCGTCAAATGATCCAGCAAAAGCAGAAACAGATGATGGCAGATTCAACAAAAAAAAATCAATTTAAAAAATTACAGAATGCTAAAAAAGCACAGGGGCTAAATGAGAATTATGCAAGAGAGGTAATGGAGTTGCATACATTGGGTGTTGATGGCGGTTATACGCAGCAGGATGTAACACAGGCTGCACGCGTGCTTACAGGCTGGACGTTATATCCTATAAGTGATTATGGGCCGGGAAGTCAATATAAAAAAATTATTGAAAAAGTTGGCGAAGATAAACTTACTGAGCGTGGATTTGTTCACGAAGGAGATTTTTTATTCGCCATCAACAGGCACGATAATAAAGAAAAAACTGTGTTAGGAAAAACCTTTGCTGCCAATGGTGGATACGAAGAAGGAGTTCAGCTTTTAAAAATGCTGGCGCATCATCCATCTACTGCAAAATTTATTTGCAGAAAATTGGCAGTGCGTTTTGTAAGCGATAATCCTCCGCAAAGTCTTATTGATAAAATGGCTAAAATTTTTACAGAAAAAGATGGCGATATAAAAGAGGTATTAATAACAATGACTACATCTCCTGAATTCTGGAGTAAAGATGTTATAAGAGCAAAAACAAAATCACCGTTTGAGCTTGCTATCAGCGCTGTTCGTGCGCTTAATGTTGATATAAAACAACCTTACCAATTATTTGTATGGGCAGATAAAATGGGACAAAAAATGTACTTCTACCAGGCACCTACAGGGTTTCCTGATAAAGGACAGTACTGGATAAATACCGGGGCCTTGCTTAATCGTATGAATTTTGGATTGGCAATTGCATCACAAAGAATAGGAGGTACAAAACTGGATCTGCTGGCTTTGAACAATCGTCATGAACCTGAAAGCGCCACGGCCGCGTTGCTAACTTATGGAAAACTTATTATGCCCGAACGTAATCTTGATGAAACAGTTAAAAGATTAACGCCAATGTTGAACGACCCCGAACTGGTAAATAAAATTAATAACGCTGCTGCAAAAAATACAGTACCGCAAACCAGCATGGCTAATAATAATCAAGCTGTAATGAATGATGATATGACCGATGGCATTGGAAATACCGGTGGCAAAGGGTTTAAGGGATTGAAGAAAGGAAATAATAACAATGCACTTATAACAGCGGCGGGCAATAATTCAATGCTTTCGCAGGTTGTGGGTATACTTATTGGTTCACCGGAATTTCAAAGAAAATAAAGCCTCCTCTAAATCTCCCCCGAAAGGGGAGACTTGCGAAGGCTGCATTTGGGCCGTTTATAAGAACAGTTTAAAATGAAAAATATTTGATTGGTCTTTAAATAAACTAATTAAGAATAACGAATTAATAAAAGAAAATTAATTTATAACAACCTTCGGAAGTCTCCCCTTCGGGGAGATTTAGAGGGGCTTAATAAAAAGAATTCTAAAAGGAAATCTATTTAATAACAACTTTCGAAAGTCTCCCTTTAGGGAGATTTAGAGGGTTTAAACTTTTTTTATGGTATCAAGAAGAGGTTTTTTAAAAGGTGGCGGACTTGCAATGTTCGGGATAGGTGTTGGGGGTGTACCAACATTTATGGCTCGTGCAGCCGAAAGCAGTAAACTATTCAGTCCGTACAAAAAGAAAAAAGTGCTTGTTTGCATTTTTCAAAGAGGTGCGATGGATGGACTGATGGCCGTAACTCCATTTACTGACACATACCTGCAGGCTGCAAGACCAACATTATTTATGTCTGCTGCAAAAGATAGTAAGACAACTCCTTTGATAGATCTTGACGGAAAATTTGGTTTGCATCCCGGCATGAAATCTTTTGAACCATTGTTCCGGAGCAAGCAGCTCGCAATCGTTCATGGCATTGGTTCTCCCAATAATACACGTTCTCATTTTGATGCACAGGATTACATGGAATCAGGAACCCCATTTGATAAAGGTACAGGCAGTGGTTGGCTAAACCGTGCAGTAGGATTGATGGGGCATGATGCAACACCATTTAGGGCAGTGAGTCTTACCTCTTCAATGCCGCGTTCTTTTTATGGTGACAATCCTTCTATTGCAATAAATAATTTGCAGGATTTTGCAATCCAGTTAAAAGGAAATCCTATGGGTGCAAATATGGCTGCAAAAAGTTTTGAAGATCTGTATGACCAGGCTTCCACAAGTTTATTAAAAGAAACAGGCAAGGAAAGTTTTGACGCAGTTAACATGCTTAAAAAAGTTGATATACGAAATTATAAACCGGAAAATAATGTTGTGTATCCCGGCACTGCACTTGGCAATGCGTTAAAGCAAGTTGCACAATTAATAAAAATGGATGTAGGATTAGAAGTTGCATTTGCTGAATCCGGGGGATGGGATACGCACTTTAACCAGGGAACAGAACTGGGAGTTTTTGCCCGCAATGCAAATGATCTTAGCGGGAGTATTACCGCTTTTTGGAATGATATGGGAACAACTTACCAGGATGATGTTACGCTTATGACCATGACAGAATTTGGCCGCACAGTTCGCCAAAATGGAACTGGTGGAACTGATCATGGAAGAGCTTCGTGCAACTTTATTTTAGGCAATGATGTTAACGGCGGCACTGTATATAATAACATGAAACCTTTATCTGTAGAGAATCTGGAAGATGGCAGAGACCTTCCTGTAACAACAGATTTCAGAAGTGTTTTCAGCGAAGTTGCAGACAAACATCTTAAAATAAATAACGATAAGGTTTTATTCCCCGGCTGGAATGGAAGTAAGATTGGTGTGATGCGGTCGTGATTAATTCAAGGCTTTCATCAATGTATCCTTACTCATCTTTTGTTCCGGCTATCGCTGCAAGTCCTCTCCGCAAACTATTTCGCACAAACCCTTCAACTATGGGCTTTCCGCTCTATCTCGTAGCCCGTGAACAATATAGCACCTCACAGTGCAATTAATAAAATCCCTTTCCAAATATTAAAGGCTGAAGAAAACAATCAGCGACTATCTTTGTTTTATATTTCAATTCATGATTACCAAAAATAACTTTCGGAAATTATTAGAATCATTAGGATTTACAAACAAAGACGATGTTTATTCTAAAAAAATAAATGGAGAAATAATACAGGCAGACTTCGATAATGAAAAATTCATTTATCCAAAAGGTGTAAAAATTGAAGCTGATTTTACTAGCAACTTTTCAAGCAATGAAAATTTTGTAGTATTTGAATGTGTGCTCAGGCTTTTGTCAATAGGATATAAACCTGAACATTTAACATTGGAACCAAAATGGAAATTAGGACATGGGGCTAGTGGTGGTAGAGCGGATATTGTTATCAGTGATAATGAAAGTAAAGTTTTTGGAATTATAGAATGTAAAACCGCCGGAAAAGAATTTGATGATGCATGGAATGGGGGCTTACAATATCCCTCTCAGCTTTTTTCTTATGCACAGCAAGAAGGATCTACACAACTGATTTGTTTATACACAAGCGATTTCGAAAATGATAATCTGGAACATTTTTATTATGTTATCCCTTTAGTAGATAATGATAACCTATTACAAACATTAGGAGAAGAAGATATTCCTACATATACAAAAAGCAACTCGATATGATGAAAAATTCAACGTTTGGAAAAATACATATCAACAGGAAGCTTTTACCAAAGGGTTTTTAGAAGAAGATAGTCCGCCCTTTCAATTAGGCAAGAAAAATTACAGCATAAATGATTTAAAAGAAATAAGCCCCTCCGATATTCAAAAAAAGTATCATCAGTTTGCTACCATCTTACGCAAATACAATGTATCGGGCAGAGAAAATGCGTTTGATAAACTGGTGAATTTATTCCTCTGCAAAGTAGTAGATGAAAAAGAAAATCCTTCTAATCTGAAATTTTATTGGCGTGGAATGGCATATGATACAGACTTTGATTTACAGGATCGATTACAACAGTTGTATCAGCAGGGAATGAAACAGTTCTTGGGTGAAGATGTAACATATATTAATCAACAAACAATTGATGAGGCATTTACATTCATTAAAGATGATCCTGATGCCACCAGAGAAACTATCAATCGATATTTTAAGCAACTGAAATTTTTTACTAATAATGATTTTGCTTTTATCGATGTGCACAATGAAAAACTATTTTATCAAAATGCAATTATTCTGTTACGCATAGTGGAAATGCTGCAGGACATTCATTTGAAAAACGATAGCGATGAACACAACAATCAATTTTTAGGCGATATGTTTGAGGGATTTTTGGATGCAGGTGTAAAGCAAAGTGAAGGTCAATTTTTTACACCTATGCCTATTGTAAAATTTATTATGAATTCTTTGCCACTAGAGCAAATAATTGTAGATAGCGAACAACCACCTAAAGCGATTGATTATGCCTGTGGTGCCGGTCATTTCCTTACGGAACTGGCGAGACAATTGAAACCATTAGTTGAAAAATATAAGAAGTCTGAAATCAAACAATATTACCGGAATATAACAGGTCTAGAAAAAGAATATCGGTTATCAAAAGTGGCAAAGGTTTCTGCATTTATGTATGGGCAGGATGACATTAACATAATTTATGCGGATGCATTAGCTCGTAATGCAAATATTGAAGACGGAACTTATAATATACTTGTGGCAAATCCTCCTTATAGTGTAAAAGGATTTCTTGAAACGCTTACAATGCCCGAGAAACGGAGCTATGAGCTGTTAGGCAGTTTAGATAATAAAAGCATCGTAACTAATAACGCCATTGAAACATTTTTCATTGAACGTGCAAAACAATTATTAGTATCCGATGGAATTGCTGCTATTATTTTACCCTCTTCCATTTTAAGTAATGATGCAAAATTATACCAACGCACACGAGAGATATTAATAAAGTATTTCCACATTATAGCTATTGCAGAACTTGGTAGTGGTACATTTGGTAAAACTGGTACTAACACTGTTACGCTTTTTTTAAAACGAAGAAAAAGAGAACCTGCTGAAGCAGACCACTATAAAAACCGTGTTGAAAGTTGGCTGCATGATAAAGAACTAAACCCAAGCAATAAAAAGAATAAATTGTTTAACGATCTCCATTTGGCAGAAGCTTATTGCGAGCACATTGGCATAGCCTTCAATGACTACAAACAATTATGGATAGACGAATCTCCAAACGAAACAATAGAGCAAAGTGAAATGTGGCAGGATTATCAAAACTCATTTTATAACCGCACAGAAGTCAAGAACCTTCAGAAAAGAGCTGTATTTAAACGATTGGATGTAGCAGCACAAAAAGTTGAGTTGAACCAATTACTTTTTCGCCATGTAAAACAAATAGAAAAAGAAAAGGTTTATTACTTTTTATTGGTTCATAGCAATTCAGTACCTGTCCTAATTATAAAAAGCCCCTCTGATAATAAAGCTGCAAAAAAGTTTTTAGGCTATGAGTGGAGCGCTGCAAAAGGTAATGAAGGAATTAAGTATTTTAATGCAGCACATTTACCAGAGAGTGACGATGAACCTGCTCTTGTGACGGCTCAGCTAAACTCTATTCAAACTCCGTTATATAATCCTACACAGAAAGAGGATGCTACAAAGCTTAATTACTACATACAGCAAAATTATATAGGAATATCTTTTACAATTCCGGAAAGTCTTAATGAGTTTGCACATATCGTAAGGCTTCAGGATATGTTAGATTTTAATAGAAAGGATTTTAATAAAGCTATCTCCTTGTCTTCACAAAAGACCGAAATTTTTGTGAGCAAATGGGAGATCAAAAAATTAGGAGAAGTTTGTAAAATTTTGATTGGTGGAACACCGCCAAGAAATAATCAGGCATATTTTGAGGGGAATAATCTTTGGGTATCAATTTCAGAAATGAAGAGCCAAGAAATTACAGATACAAAAGAAAAAATAACTAATGAAGGAATTAAAAATTCAAATGTAAAACTTATACCAAAAGGAACAACATTGTTGAGCTTTAAATTGAGTATTGGGAAAACTGCAATTGCTGGTACTAACCTATATACTAATGAAGCTATTGCAGGATTAATTCCTGTTGATAAAAAACTTTTGATAGATGAATATCTTTTCCAATTATTCAACTCAAAAGTTATCGATTTGGAAAATGTAGGGAATAAGGCATTTGGTAAAAGTTTGAATAGTGAATTTTTAAAGAGCGAAGTAAAAATTCCAATCCCACCAATTAAAGTACAACAGAGTATTATTACCGAATGTCGTTCAGTGGATAAAAGTGTAAAACAAGCACTAGAAGCAGCGAATAATGTTGAAGCTGAAATAAATAAAAAAATTGAAGAATGCTTTAAAAATAATTTTCCTCTATTTAGCCTAAGTCAAATTGTAACAACTAATCCATCGAAAACTGAGATTAAAGATTTGGACAATAATATGTCGGTTTCATTTGTTGACATGGATTCAGTTAACGAAAAAGGTTACATAGAAAAGAAAGAAGATAGAACATTAAAATCACTTCGAAAAGGAAGTTATACTTACTTCGCAGAGGAGGATATCATTATAGCAAAGATTACGCCTTGCATGGAAAATGGGAAATGTGCATTGGCTAAAAGCCTTACAAATGCAATAGCGTTAGGTAGTTCAGAGTTTCATGTTTTTAGGGTATCTGATAAAATTTTACCTGAATACTTATTTTATCATTTAAACAGACAAAAAATAAGAGATGAAGCAGAAAAGAAAATGACAGGGGCGAGCGGACATAGAAGAGTACCAATAAGTTTTTATGAAAATTTAAAAATTCCAGTTCCGTCCATACAAATTCAGCAACAATTAGTAGAAGAAATAGAAATATTGGAAGCACAAATAGCCACTTCACAAATTGTAATTGATAATGCGCCTGGACAAAAACAGGCCATTTTAAAAAAATGGTTGGAATAATAAAATCAAAAAAATGAATGCATTTATTTCATATAGTCATCTGGATAATCAAATGTTGGATAGGCTGCATAAACATTTGGCACAATTGCAAAGAGATGGAATTATTACTGCATGGACAGATCAAGAAATTCTTGCAGGGGGGAAATTAAATCAAAATATTTCTTCTTCGCTTAGCAATTCAAAACTATTTATAGCTTTATTAAGTCCTGATTATTTAGCATCAAATTACTGTTATGAAAAAGAATTTGAAAAGGCTTTAGAAATGGAAAAGCAAAGGAAATTAATAATCGTACCAGTAATATTGGAACCCTGTGATTGGCTTAATACCCCTTTCAAAGAATTTAAGGCTTTACCTAAGGATGGAAAAGCAGTTAGTACATGGGAAAATAAAAACACCGCATTTCTGGATATAATCCAAAATTTAAGAAGGTTAATTGAATCAGAAGGCGAAAGTAAAACAGAACAAATAGGACTAAAATCGTCACAAAAATCTACTTCAAGAAACTACAGAGTTCAGAAAGATTTTGATTCAATAGAAAAAATGGAATTTGTTGAAAAATCTTTACATGATGTAAAAGAGTTCCTTAAAAGATACCTTGATGAAATACTTCAGATAGATAATATAAAAACAAGAGTACTGATTGATAACAATAAAGAATTTCAATACTTGCTAGTCAATAGAAATAAGATTGCAACAGAAGCACAACTTCATATTTCTATCGACTCTGAAAATAATAGCTCAATTTTTTCCCTTCCTTCCCAACAAAAAATAAATTATACAATAATACAAAATAATAGACCTTCTAATAAAACCTTTAGTTTGGCATTTGATGATTATCATCTGTTTTGGACGGAAAATAATTATTTTTCTGGAGGTACACGTAAAGAATTAGGCGCAAAAGAAATTGCCGATGTAATATGGAATGAATGGCTAGAAAGCGTAGGTATAATTTAAATGCAATATCCCCGCTATCCTTAGTATCTTATAATGATAAAAGAACTGCTGTCTCCGCTGTCCTTAGTATTTTAAAATAATAAAAGAACTGCTGTCCATAGTCTGTGACTATGGACTTATAAGCATCACCTATTGTCGGATAAAATTTTAAAAAACCTTTCACAAAATTTTGTTGTTTTAAATACTTATCGTAATATTGCGATAAGATTATGGGAGCAACAAAATCATTAGAGTTTACAGTTAAGCACAACAAGTTGGCTAAATATGCCAAGGCGCTTGCGCATCCTGCACGAATTGCCATCTTACAATTATTAGCTAAAAAACAAACCTGTATCTGCGGAGATATA
>DATCOF010000129.1:0-6339 GCA_036564845.1 Chitinophagaceae bacterium
ATGTTTACCCCAGAAAATAAAAAACCTCGCAAACTTACTGTTTACAAGGCTTTCTTTTTTAATGCGTGATCCGGATGGGACTCGAACCCAGGACCCATACATTAAAAGTGTATTGCTCTACCAACTGAGCTACCGAATCATTGCCTTTTTTATAAAGGAGTGCAAAAATAAGGTAAAAACGTTTTGCATCAAATTTTAATAAAAAGATAATTGGTAAACTTATTAAATAATATCCCAATTATTGTTTTTTACAAACTTCATCTCGCCTATTTTTGTCCACAATTTAAATATGCCATACTCATTTACAGATAAAGTAGTTGCAATCACCGGCGGAACCGATGGGATAGGAAAAGCATTAGTAGAAGCGCTAATTAAAAGGGGAGCAAAAATTGCCACCTGCGGCAGAAACCAGGATAAATTATATAATCTGCAGAAACAAAATGCCGGCAAATATTTACACACTGTTGTTGCAGACGTGAGCAAGGAGGAAGACTGCAAAAAATTTATTACCGGCACAATAGAAACTTTTGGCGGCATTGATATTTTAATAAATAACGCCGGCATTTCTATGAGAGCGCTTGTAAAAGATACAGACCTCGCTACCTTAAAAAAAGTAATGGACATTAATTTTTGGGGAACGGTTTACTGCACTAAGTTTGCCCTGGATGAAATAATAAAAAGAAAGGGAACTATTGTAGGAGTCTCGTCAATCGCAGGTTACAGGGGTTTACCGGGCAGAAGTGGTTATAGTGCAAGTAAGCACGCCGTAAACGGTTGGCTTGAAGCTTTGCGTACAGAATTAATTGATACAGGTGTAAATGTGATGTGGGTATGCCCCGGCTTTACTGCATCAAACATAAGGAACATGGCACTGAATGAAGAAGCAAAGCCACAAGGCGAATCAACAATGGATGAAGGAAAGATGATGACTGCTGAAGAATGCGCTGAACATATCATAAGAGCAATTGAAAAAAGAAAACGTACTTTGGTATTAACATTTACAGGTAAACAAACAGTATTTCTGAATAAATTTTTTCCGAAGTGGGCTGATAAACTGGTGAGAAAACATTTTTTTAAAAACGGGGAGCTTGTAAAATAATTTGAAATTTCCAATTAGAAAATTGATGACACTATAAATTCTAAAAACGAATCTGAACGCTGAAATTTCAACATCTCAAATTTAAAAATGCCTTTACTAACACTTACATCTGACATAGGTTCGCAGGATTTTCTTGTTGGTGCAATTAAGGGGCAACTGCTAAGTATAAATCCAACCTTCAACATTGTAGATATTTCGCATAACCTTTCTCCATTTAATTATCCGCAGGCTGCCTATGTGTGCAGAAATGCGATCAAAAATTTTCCTGACGGAACTTTTCATCTTGTGCTCGTAAATTTATTTGATCAGCGGCCGGAGCATCTTTTATTAATAAATCATAATAACCAATACATCGGTTGTGCCGATAATGGTCTAATAACAATGATGCTGGAGGAGGCGCCGCAAAATATTGTTGCGCTCTCCTTAAATAAATCAGCAAAAAAAAATACTTTGTATTGTGCTTCGGTATTTGCAAAAGCATTCGACCAAATTCTTGCCGGAGAAAAATTTGAAAATATTGGCGATCCAAATATTTCCATCGGAGTAAAAAATCCATTGCGCCCGTTACTTGGTAATAACTGGATAGAAGGGCAAATTATTTTTATAGATAATTTTGAAAACGTGATCATCAACATTACCAAAGATGAATTTGAAGAGCAACGACGCGGAAGAAGTTTTAAAATTGTTTTTAAAAGAGATGAGATCATTGACAAGATAAGCGATACATACGCTGATGTTACTGAAAGCGAAAAACTTGCTTTATTTAATTCTGCAGGATACCTTGAAATAGCGATCAATAAAGGGAATGCGGCAGGATTATTCGGATTACAGGGCTACACCGAAAATCTAAATACACAAAGTCAGTACCTGCAAAACAGGTTGCTTTACCAAACAATAAAGATCTATTTTGAATAACCTCTCCCTCATTCCCTCTCCTTCAGAGAGGGAGGTCAGGCATTTGTAATTTTTTTGAATTTTTGTTTTATACCTTTCAACATTAATTTTACAAAATCATCATTTAAAACAATAAAACAATGAAACAATTTTTAATTATCTGCTTTATTGCAATTGCAACAATTGCATCTGCACAACTTCATACACCGGCTCCTTCTCCTACACAAACTCTTAAACAGGATTTTGGAGTATCGTCTATAGAATTAATTTACTCACGGCCGGGTATAAAAGGGAGAAAGATTTTCGGAGATCTTGTGCCATGGAATAAAGTTTGGCGTACCGGCGCAAATTCTGCTACACGAATTAAATTTAATGATGATGTAATATTTGGTGGGCAACCTTTAAAAGCAGGCGAATACGCGATATACACTGTTCCTAATGAAAATGAGTGGGAAATAATTATCAACAAAGGATCTGCAAACTGGGGAACCGATTACAAACAACCCGATGATATTTTCAGGGTTAAAGTAAAACCTATGAAATTGAATGAGATTGTTGAATCTTTTACGATGCAATTTGCAAATGTAAAACCAACCACTACTGATCTGCAGATAATGTGGGATAGAACAGCAGTTTCAGTTCCAATCACAACTGACATTGATAAAAAAATAATGGGGCAGATTGATGATGTGATGAAGAAAGATAGCCGTCCGTATTTTCAGGCCGCAGCGTATTACCTGGAAAATGGTAAAGATATAAACCAGGCTTTACTTTGGTTTGATAAAGCCATTGAACAAAATCCAAACGGATTTTTTATTTACTATCAAAAAGCAAATGCTTTGGTTAAGTTGGGAAGAAAAGACGAAGCTAAAGTTGTTTCGCAAAAATCTATGCAATTAGCAAAGGAGCAAAAAAATGATGATTATGTGCGCCTGAATAAAAAGCTGCTTGCCGAACTAAAATGACCTTCGTATGACGGTCTCCGTCTGACGACATCACAGCGCTTCCTTAATCATTTTAAGGAAGCGTTTTTATTTTATCCCCATCAAACCCACTAAAAAATATTTGGAATATAGTTGCAAATAGAATTACAAGCAATGCACCAATTACATTAAGCCATAAAAAAGAAATTATATCTGCTTTATAAATTAAGATCACCAAAAGCTCTGAAATTATTGCAGAATAAAAAACAGCATGGCTTTTAATTTTTTTGATCCAGAAGGCAACTAAAAATATTCCGAGGATCACTCCATAAAATAAAGAGCCTAAAATATTTACTGTTTCAATAAGGCTGTTGCCCAAATTACTTGCAGACTCTGCAACCACTATGCTGAATATTCCCCACGCAAGAGTGTATAATTTAGAAATGCGATAATCCATTTTTGGCGTTAGCTCTTTATTAATAAATTTTTTGTGAATGTCAACAACGGTGCAGGATGCAAGCGCATTCAATGCTGCAGCAATGCTTCCCCATGCAGCCAAAAATATTACAGCAATTAAAAGTCCTATCAATCCTTTGGGCAAATAATCAATTACAAACCTTAGGAAAATATAATTGGTATCATTTACGTCTTCACCAGGCAATGCTCTTTTTAAAACATCTTTATATTGTTTTTTAGTGGAAGACTTCCCTGCATCATCATCAGCAGCAAGAAGAGCATATTGGTTTTCAAGATTAATAAGTGAATCTTTTTTTATTGTTGTTTTCGCAGATTCAATTTGTACATCATTAAAATAAATAGGCGCTTTATTATAATGGTAAAAAGAAAATACCAGCACACCTATCAGCAATATTAAAAACTGCATGGGCACTTTTACCAGCCCATTGATCAACAATCCGAGTTTACTTTCTTTATTATCTTTCGCTGTCAAGTAGCGCCCCACCTGGCTTTGATCAGTTCCAAAATAAGAAAGCGCTAAAAATAATCCTCCAATTAATCCGCTCCATATATTGTACCTGTCCTTCCAATCGAAACCATTACTCGTCATTCCATTTGTTATCACATTCATTTTGCCACTCTTTCCTCCTATCCGTAAAGCATCAGCAAAGCCAACATTAGCAGGCATTAAATGCACAACCATATAACCGGCAATCGCCATACCTGTAATAATAATTATCAACTGTAATTTTTGCGTGTAGGCAACTGCTTTTGCACCACCGCTAACTGTATAAATAATAAGCAATCCTCCCATTATAATATTTGTCCAATAAATATTCCAGCCGAGCAACGAACTTAAAATAAGAGAAGGTGCGTAAATACTAATGCCTGTTGAAAGTCCGCGTGAGACCTGGAATAAAAATGATGTGAAGGTTCTTGTTTTTACATCAAACCGTTCTTCTAAAAATTCATAAGCTGTGTAAATTTTTAGTTTTCTAAACACCGGAACAAACACAATGCATATAATTATCATTGCCAGCGGTAAACCAAAATAATATTGTACAAACCGCATCCCGTCTGTGTATGCCTGCCCCGGCGCACTTAAAAAAGTGATAGCACTTGCCTGTGTTCCCATTATGCTCAGCAGCACGAGGTACCATGGCATGGAACGGTTACTCAAAAAATATCCATCTAAATTTTTAGAAGTACGGCTTTTGTAAATGCCATAAATAATGATACCGGTTAGCGTGGTAAAAAGTACTATCCAGTCGATGCTGCTCATAATTATTTAAAATGAACAGTTATAAAATAATACAATACGATCTGAAGAATTAAAAATATAAATACAACCAAATACCAGTTTCGCCAATATGATTTTTCGTTTTGCATTTTATGTTACAAATATTTAATTATTGGCTCTTTCCCAACGCAATCAAATTCGCCATCAATCTATAAGCACCGGGAACTCCGGCAGGTAACTGCCGAAAGAATACCAATGATGCATATACAAAATTTCCTTTGCCATATTTTGCAATGGCAAGACTGCCGTTACTTTGCTTTTCATTTTTATCATTCATGCCTAACGGTGTTTCATAATGCTGATCTAACTGCAATGCCTGGTAAGTACTTCTCTCCTGCACCCAACCTTCAAAATCTTTTGCTGTTATTTTATTTGGATAATTTAATATAGGGTTATCAGGCAATAAGAAATTTACTTTTGCATCTTCTTCTGTAACTCTTGATTCGGCATCTATCATAAATGGATATGGTCCAACTTTTACTCGTCTGTTGCCGACCTGGTTGCTCTTTAAATATTGAACAATTAAGTTTCCACCATTTTCAACATATCGCATCAACACATCATTTTTGTTGCTTAGATATTCATAAATATTATAGGCTCTTATACCGGTAACGATTGCATCAAATTGTTTTAAGTTATCATCAGTAAGATCAGCCTCTGATAAGGTTTTTACTTCATAACCCATTTGCTCCAAAGCCTGCGGCACTCTATCTCCTGCTCCAACAATGTAGCCTATTTTTTTACCAACAATTTTAATGTCGAGCTTTACAAGATTAGCTTTTGCTTTTGGAAAATATGTTATCGTTGGAATGTGATCGTACGAAATTGTTTTAGTATAGCTGTCATATATTTCATTTCCTGATTTTATATTAGAAGTTATTTCTTCACTAATATTTTCCAAAGTATTTTCAGGCATAAAAACATTCTGAATAGTTTGTTGAGGAACAGTTGGAATATCTTTAACTAACATCCAATTTTTAGAAAATTTCTCTTCGATAGTATAATTTATTACAGACGACAAATTCTTTTTTACATAATTTATCCCAGTAATATTTTGATTTTTTATAGACAAATAATTTTCCTTCGTATAACTCAATTCAACTTTTGGCAGCACAGGAATAGGCTGATAAGTATCTCCTTTCACCGGATCAATAACCCTGTATTGCACGGGTCGTTTAATATTAAAATCTTCACCGGAAATATTTACTACAAAAGTTGCTTCAAAAGAAGGATCGTTTTCTGCTTTGCCGATCTGCATTTGATCTCTCACTTCGAAAGTACCTCCAACTAAAGGATACTCCAGCCAGTAAGGTTGTGATATTTTTTTATTATCTGCAACCATAATTGTTTTAGCAATTGAAACATTTTGATTTGATGGCAGAGAAGCAGATAAAGTAGAATCAAAATTTTCGATCTTTATTTTTTTGAGAAGCGCAGAAATGTTTTTACGTTCATTAAAAACAAAATTTATTTTTAATGAATCACCCTGCACCACTTTTTGTTGCGAAGAAGTTGCTTCAACATACAATGCACTGCATTCTTCAATGATCTGTTGTACTTCATTTAATTTTTTATTTGTCCAGTTACTCTGCGGTAGCGCTTTTATGGATTGATATAATTTCACCAACGCAGGCACAGATAATTCCGGCTGATCAGTTTTATAATTA
>DATCOF010000130.1:0-14556 GCA_036564845.1 Chitinophagaceae bacterium
GATAGTTGAGCGGCTAATACCGTACTTTTTGCCAAGAGACCTAAAGGTTATCCCGCCAATTAAATACTCGTTGATAATTTCTTCTTTTTTGTCCATGATTTACGTTTTTATGTGTAAACCTATTTTAGGACGAGACAGCCTTTATTATTTGTTCTGAATAAAACATTTCCTGCGTGATAAAAAACATTCGGATCGTTGGGTGAATTAAGAATGGGGGCATTCCAGTTAAAACGATATTTCATATTTTTTGGCTGCAGACTTTGGTATTGAACAGGCGCAACCATGATGGGTTTGCTTTCTTTTATTTCCTGATCGTATAATTCAATTGTTCCCTGGTAACTGCCGCCCATTAAGTATCTTGGATTGTTGGGGTCGAATGCAATAAAAGCACTTTCGCCTCCGGCAGATGGCGACCAGTCCCCGTCGCCAATGCTGTACCCTGCAAGGTTTCGGCTTGCTATCATCACCGAAGTATTATCCTGCTGCCCTCCATAAACATAATAAGGAAAACGGTTATCAGTATTTACTCTGTAGAACTGTCCTGTTGGTTGATTGTTTTGTGTTGACCATGTTTTGCCTGTATTAAAACTTATTGCAGCACCCCCATCATTAGAGATGATCATGTTCTTATTATTGTTTGGATTTATCCATAGCTGGTGATAATCGCCATGTGTACCACGAATGTTGCTCCATGTTTTTCCTCCATCAATTGATCGTAAACCGGGAGAATTAAAAGCATACACAACATTTTCGTTTTGCGGATCAAGAGCTATCTCAATATAATACCATGCTCTTTGCACAAGACGATGATCTTTGCTTATCCTGTTCCAGCTTTTGCCTGCATCATCACTAACAAATAATCCGCCTTGTTCTTTTTCGGTATCGCTTTCAATCAATGCATACACTTTATCAGCGTTTGCCCTGCTTACTGCAATTGCCATCTTACCTTTTTCTTTAGGCAAACCTTTCTCCAGCTTTATCCATGATTCTCCACCATCTGTTGATTTATATAGATTGCTTCCTTTTCCTCCGCTTTTAATTTCCCATGGTGTGCGGCGATGTTCCCACATGGCAGCATATAAAATTCTTGGGTTGTTCATGTCCATGCTAAGATCGGAGCAGCCTGTACTTTCATCTACATACAAAATTTTTTTCCATGTTGTACCGCCATCAATTGATTTGTAAACACCACGCTCTTCTGAAGAACCATTTAATGCGCCTTGTGCAGCAACATAAACTATATCAGGATTGGTTGGATGAATGCGAATGTTTGCAATTTGCCGTGTAAGATCGAGGCCCATTTTTTTCCATGTCTTTCCTGCATCAGTTGATCTGTAGACACCATCACCGTAAGATGTCATAACACCACGAACAGCATGCTCACCCATGCCAACAAAAACAACATTGGGATCACTTTCACTAACAGCTACAGCGCCTACTGATCCTGTTTTAAAAAACCCATCCGAAATATTTTGCCATGTTGAGCCGGCATCAAAAGTTTTCCATACGCCACCACCGGTTGTACCCATATAATATACAAGCGGATCTCTCACAACCCCGGTTGCTGTAACCGAACGTCCTCCGCGAAAAGGGCCAATGTTGCGCCACTTTAAATTTCTTAAACTGGAATCTATTTCTGCTGTTGTGGAAACAGTTTGCACCGGTTGTGTTTCTTTTTTCTTACCGGGTTTTTGCTGCGCATTTATTTGCAGAATAAAAATGAAACATGAAAGAAGGAAAAATAATTTTTTCATACAGTGTGTTTTTAAAACCGGGAGGGAAGATAAGAAGATATGTATTATTTAAAAGCTGTTCATCCAAATTATACAATCGTCTTCATCATTATGGCACGTTTGCTGCACTATATTTTCAAACTATATTTTGTGAAAATAATTTTATCTCTCATTTCCCTGTTAATGTTTAATATTTCAATGGCGCAGGAAGCCGTTACCGATACATCAAAAATTACTGACAAAAGTAACTTCGGAAAACCCGATAATACCAACATAAAAGACAGAAGGATCTACGACACAACCATTGATAACAGGCCTCATAATATGTATGGCGACCTGCTTGATGATGATCCCCTTTACAACCCACGCCACCATTGGTATATACCCGCCGCAAAGGTTGTGGCCGCTGACGCAATTAACTTTGCTGCCAACAGGTATCTTTTTCATTATGATTTTTCTTACATAAGTTTAAAAAGCTGGAAAGAAAATTTAAGAGCAGGTTTTGAATGGGACAATGATCACTTTGGTACCAACTTTATTGCGCATCCATATTCAGGAAATAATTATTTTAATATTGCCCGTTCCAACGGATATAATTATTGGCAATCATTTCCCTATGCCGTTGAAGGCAGCCTGATATGGGAATATTTTGGGGAAAATACACACCCCTCAAAAAATGATATCATCAACACACCCATCAGCGGTGCATTTTTAGGTGAAGTTTTATACCGCTTAAGTTCCAATATTCTTGATGACAGAACAACCGGCGCCAACAGGTTTTGGCGTGAGCTTTTAGCAGGCATCCTCGATCCTGCAAGGGCGATCAACAGGCTTACACAGGGAAAAATGTTCAGGGTAACCAATAAAGAAGTATATCAGAAAGAGCCTTTGAATGTTACCATAAGCAGCGGCATACATAAGATCAATGACAATAATAAATTTTTTACAGGCACTACCAATTTTGCACTCAACCTGCAATTTGATTATGGTAATCCTTTTGAAGTAAGGCACCGCAAACCCTTTGATGTATTCAGGTTGAGGACGGAATCAATTTTTGGATCATCAAGAAAATTTTTGGGTAACGTTACCGGTTATGGATTGCTGTTTGGAAAAAATATAATCAAAGGAGAGAACGCAACACTCATAGGCGGCTTCCAGTATTTTGATTATTGGAATAATCAAATATTTGAGCTGGGCTCATTAGGATTTGGAGTAGGAATTATTAACAGGCTACCGATATTAAAAGTATCTGAACTGTATTCTTCAGTTCACTTTGCCGTGGTGCCGCTGGCAGCCAACAACACAAGCTTTGGGCCTGATACATCACTGTTCAGAGATTATAATTTTGGTGGTGGCCTGGAAGGAAAGATAGAAGAAACCCTTAATCTTAAATTCGCAACCTTTGGCCTTAGTGGTTATTATTATTGGCTGCACAATTATGAAAATTTAAAAGGCAATAGTTCAATCGGCATTATTAAACCAAGAGTAATTATTAATCTCAGCAAAACAATTGGCCTTGGTCTTGAGCACCAGGTGTACTTTGTAAACAGGACAATAAATGGTATCCCAACACTTCATCTAATAAGAACAGAACAAAAATTATTTCTGCAGGTATTTTTAGAAGACCCGAAACGAAGAGGAAAATATCATTAAAACAATTTCGTAAACCCTACCGTTCAATGTCATTAAGTTAAGGATGTACGATGCAAACCAAGAAGGTTTTTTCAAGGATTTTAAATTGAGAAGGAAATTATAAAACCTTCTTGGTTGGTTAACTAAATGACTTTACCCTAACGTACTAAATAGTTTTTAAGAAGATTTTTTATCGGCGTTTAAAAATGGTTTTAGCAGATCAATCGGTATAGGGAATAAAATAGTTGAAGTTTTTTCAGTGGCAATCTCACGAAGTGTTTGCAGGTAACGCAAGGTTATTGCACTTGGTTGTTCAGCTAATACTTTTGCAGCATCGGCTAAACGCTGAGAAGCCTGGAACTCACCTTCGGCGGAGATAATCTTACTCCTGCGTTCTCTTTCTGCTTCTGCCTGCTTTGCCATAGCACGCTGCATTTCCTGCGGCAGGTCTATCTGCTTTACTTCCACATCAGAAACCTTGATACCCCAGGGCTCGGTACTGGTATCAATTATTTGTTGCAGTTTATGATTGATCTTTTCCCGCTGCGAAAGAATTTCATCAAGCTCAGATTGTCCAAGCACACTTCTAAGAGTAGTCTGGGAAAGTTGCGAAGTTGCCATCAAAAAATTTTCTACGCCAACAATTGCTTTCTGCGGTTCTATCACCCTGAAATAAACAACTGCATTTACTTTTATTGAAACGTTATCCCTTGTGATAACATCCTGTGTGGGCACGTCCATCACCACTGTACGCAGGCTAACTCTCACCATTTTATCTATTACGGGTATCAGCAATATTAGCCCCGGACCTTTGATGCCACTACCTCCTATCAATCGTCCCAGACGGAAGATCACAGCCCTTTCATATTCTCTAAGAACTTTAATTGCGCTCGATAATATAAGAAGCACAAAAACAATAATGGCCGCGGCGATAGCAGGAAATTGTGGCATGTTTTAATTTTTAAATTTAATAAAATATTTTTTTACATAAAATCTATTCAACAACGAAACCTTCTAAACCTTCTAAACCACTCAACCCTTCACTTCTTCCACAAACAATTTTAAATTTTTTATTTCTGTAACACGAACTCTTTTTCCTTCGTCAATATTTCCGGATATAGATTCTGCATTCCACAGTTCTCCATTCACACGCACTCTGCCCAAAGGGCTTATTGTGCCGAGTGATTCACCGGTCAATCCTATCATGGCTTCCATACCCGTAACAGGTTTTCTGCGCTGCGCTTTTAAACCAAGCCCGAGAATAAAAACAAAAAATAAAGAAGTAATTATCGTGGAAGTTATGATCACAGTTTGTGAAAGTTTTACTGCTTCAAGTGATGAGCCTGATCTTATCAGCATCATTGAGCCAAGCAAAAGTGAGATAGCGCCACCGATCGCTAACAGGCCATGGGTAACGATCTTGATCTCTAATATAAAAAGAACAATAGCGAAAATGATCAGTGCAAGTCCTGCATAATTTATCGGTAAAGTATGCATTGTATAAAATGCAAGTACCAGGCTTATAACACCTACAATGCCCGGCAGGATGGCCCCGGGATTATATAATTCAAACAATATCCCGAACATTCCCATCAGCATAAGGATGTATGCAATGTTAGGATCGCTTAGTAAATTAAGCAGTTTATCCAATGTCCCCATCTCGTACACTTCAATAACAGCGCCTTTTGTATGCAATGTTACTATCGCAGTACTAAGCTGAATTATTTTACCATCAACTTTGTTAAGCAGGTCTTCATCATTGGAAGCGATAAGATCAATAACTTTTTTTTGCAGCGCTTCATTCTCTGTGATGGCAACACTTTGCCGTACTGCTTCTTCGGGCCATTGCATATTCCGGTTTCTCCATTCAGCAATAGTTCTTATAAATGCAGCAGCATCGTTGGTAGCTTTTTCGTTCATAACACTATCAGGAATTCCCTGCAATGTTATTGGGTGAGCCGCACCGATATTGGTTCCCGGAGCCATCACTGCAATATCTGCTGCCATGGTAATGAATACGCCTGCAGACCCTGCGTGTGCGCCTGCCGGTGAAACATATACTATTACCGGCACCGGCGATCCCAGTATGTCGGTAACTATCACTCTTGTAGATACCAGCAAACCTCCGGGAGTATTAAGATGGATAAGAAGGCAGGCAGCTTTTTCCGTGTTTGCTTTTTCAATTGCATCATGAATAAACGCTGCAGTAACGGGGTTTATACTGCTGTTGATGTTAATGGAAACTACTGTCTGTGCATGTGTGTGGGATGACAGCAAAAATAAAAAGCAGCAGTATAGTGAAATATGCCTCATAAGATTTACTTAGAGTAAACACCTTTTGTAAGATACGAAATCCGCGAAAGGTTTTTAAAAAATGATTTTAGCGCTGTTACTTTTATATTCATACATGGCAGACCTACACAGAATAAAAAATTACTTTTTTGTGCTGATAATTTTTTAAATATTTGTATAGATAATGCAACTTCCCAGGTACCAATACAAAACTAATCATAGCTTACTCGATTATGAATTCATTAGCGAAGGACCCAAAGGCAGCATTAAAAAAATTATCCGGTTTACACAAATCAGCACTTCAGTTTTTAATATTGGCTTTGGCGACCTTGATGAAGAAACAGGAGAAATCAGCGATATTGCTGTTACAAATAATAACGACAACCGCAAGGTGTTGGCAACAGTAGCGGCAACCATTCATGATTTTACCATTCAATATCATGGTGTCTGGATTATTGCTAAAGGCAGCACTTTTTCAAGAACAAGGCTTTACAGAATTGGTATTACTAATCACTGGAAAGAAATCAATGCTGATTTTGAAGTATTTGGATTGGCCGATAACAAATGGGAGCAATTTGAACAACATACAACTATGAGGCTTTTTTGATACGCAGAAAATAATTTGTAATTTTAATCAATGCCAGTAATAACTAAAAATAAAAACAACTCAAAGAGGAAAAAAATATTTGCCGTAGTTGATGATAAGGTTGGCAATTATGAGAAACACCCTTTTTTTGTAAAAAAAGCCAATGAAGCAAAAGCTTTACTAAAAGCAGTTGGCCTACCTAAAAAATTACCAAGGCTAAAATAATTTTATTTCCCTATAAAGTATCTACAGCAGCTTAGTACTTTTTATTTTACCAAATCGCTTACTTCCCTATCAAAAAAAATCTGATAAATTTTTAAAGGTTAATCACCATGCTTAAAAGACAAAAGACTTTAGCGCCTAACTTTATTGCATGTCTTCGCAAATATTATCAGGCATTGATCATTTTCTGCAACAAACAAAATATAAAGACAAACGGATAGCACTTGTTACCAATGATGCTGCGCTTACATCTCAGGAAATTAAAACAAGAGTTGCTTTATTGAAAACTGATTTTACACTGGTTAAACTTTTTTCACCCGAACATGGATTAAATGCAAATGCTGCCGACGGAACATTTGTTCAAAACAGTATTGATGATGTTGCCGGTTTGCCCGTAATAAGTTTGTATGGTGATCATTTAGCGCCAACAGAAAAAGATGTTGAAGACGTAGACATTATTTTATTTAACATCCCCGATGTTGGCTGCCGCTTTTATACATACCTGTGGACGATGGCCTATGTGATGGAAGCGTGTGCTGCATTTAATAAACCATTTATTTTATTAGACCGCCACAACCCGATCGGTGGAAATATTTTATTGGCAGAAGGTCCAATGCCTGAAGAAAACTGTTCTTCTTTCATCGGCCGGTGGGGCATACCAATACGGCATTGCTGCACACTTGGTGAACTGGCAAAATATTTTGCCGCAACAAAAATTAAAGGGCTTCAATTAGAGATCATCCGCGTTACAAACTGGCAACGAAATAAAATTGCAACATCATTCACACCAACATCACCTGCAATAAAAAATATCACAACTGCTTTGCTGTATCCGGGTATGGGATTGCTGGAAGGCATAAATGTAAATGAAGGAAGATGCACTGATAAACCTTTTACTGTTTGTGGAGCGCCGTGGATAAACAGCGAAGAGTTGGCGCATGCATTTACACAAAAAAAATGTGAAGGATTTTTTTGTAAACCATATTCATACACGCCTGTTGAAGGATTGTATGCCGTACAAAATTGTAACGGCCTTGAATTTTTTATAAGCGATGAAAATATTTTTCGTTCAGTGGCAACAGGAATAAAACTATTACAAACCATTTTTAAATTATATCCCTCGCATGTAAAAGAAAGAGAGTATGCAACAAGAGCCAATCCTTCGGGGCTTGCACATCTTGATAAATTGCTGGGCATTCAACATGCATTTGATAAAATAAAGAATGGTAAAATAAATACAGAAGTGAAAGACTGGCGCGGAATTATTAAGCCATATCTTTTATATTAATTACTTTCTTACAGCGCAAACAATATTCACCGGTGATGAAATAAAGATGCTGGAAGAATTGAAAAAGTAGATCATGGATTTTATTAGTCAGCGGGATATTTAAAATACTGTGATTATAAATAAATCTTATCTTCAATTTCTTTTACACTGCTTACCTTTTTCATCGCCTGAATTTATTTTTATAATAATTGCCCATCACCGGGAACAATAAAAAATATTATTTAACCAAAACAAACAAAAATGAAAAAGTATATTTTAATTTTTTTAGTAGTTATTTATGCAGTTGCATGTAACACAAAGGACAGTACCAAAGCTACCTCCTCTGCAAGTACAATTAAATTACCGTATGAGGCTACTTATGCAACAGAGTTCACCAACGACGTGCCCGACTCAAGTTTATTGCTGGCGCTTAACACTTACAAATACTGGGAAAACAATGATATGAAAGGATTGAGGAGTACCATGGGTGACAGCATATATGTAAATGCACCAGATGGTTTTACATTTAAAGGCCGTGCAGATTCTATTATAAAAATATGGACCGGCGCAAGAGATACTATGACATCAGTAAAAATTATAATGGATGTTTGGCTGAAGAATCATTCAGTTAAAGACAGCATGGATTATATTAATACATGGTATAAAGAAATTGATACTTACAAAAGCGGCCGCGTAGATTCTGCTTATTACGAAGATGACAATGGTTTAAAGAATGGAAAGATCATTTGGTATTCATCGCACAAACAGGTTCTGAAATAAAAAAGTAACCCACAAAAAAATCCCGCCTGTTTTTATTAACAGGCGGGATTTTTATTTTAATAACCCGAAAAATTTATTGTTTAAAAAATTAAAAGTCAGCAAGATCTTTTTTAACGCTTTTATCTTTTTTATTTCCCAAAATATAACCACCTGCAGCGCCCAGTATACCGCCGATGATAGCGCCCTTTCCTTTTTTCTTACTTATCACAGCACCTACAACAGCGCCACCAACACCACCAATGGTTGCATCTTTGGCTGCATTGCTCCATCCTTTCTTTTCAGCAGGAGTAGAAGTAGGGGCAGTATTAATATCATTGTTACCATTGTTACCAGTACTTGTTTGAGTGCCTGCGCTTCCTTCGCCGGGGTTGGTTTGTGTACCTGCGTTAGATGTATTTGTATTGGGTGTAGTATTTACAGTAGGTACAGTGGTAACAGGCTGTGTTTGTACAGCAGTTGCCTGTCTTACGGTTTGGTGTTTAACCTTTGGCGTTCTGTCAACATAAATAATTTTTGTAATTGTTTTTACCTCAGGTTTTGCCGGCGCAATAACTTCATTCTTTGTCACGTCAGTAGATCCGTTGCTTTGGTACATTCCTGTTGTATCCGTTATAATAACATCTTTTTTTGTTTCAAGGTCTTTCTCGGGAGTGTTACATGCTGCGAAAAATAATGCTGCTGCTGAGATTATAAATATCTTTTTCATAATTGTGTGTTTAGTTACTACATAGACGATAAAACAGTGCCATAGTTTTATCCGGAAATGTTAATAGTTGTTAATGTTTATTGAATACCAAACCGCTACATACAAATAGAAATTTTTCATCAATTGATAAAGAGTTTTTATCTTAGGGTTAACCAAAAAAACAAATCATAAAAGCAATCTTTTTTGCAGCATTTGCAGGCTTGATCTGCATTTTTACTTCATGTGACAGTAAGACTGAAAGCACTTCTGGCAATAATGATAAAGCACAAAAAAATATGGCCGCTTCTGATGCTATAAGTAAAGCTTTTGAAACAGGCGACATAAGTAAAATTGACAGCGTGGTAGCAGATGATTTTGTTGACCATACTGATCAGGGAGATAAGAAAGGAAAGGACAGCCTGAACGCAATTGAAGTATCAAAATATAAAGACGGCAAAGCCACAGAGCATTGGAGCTTTGTAAATATGATAGAGATGATGAAGATGATGCCGCAAGCAGACATGAGCCACATGAATAATATGGATACCAGTAAAATGAAATAGGTTACTAATTATTTTTTTAAGAGCAGGGCTTTGGTCCGGCTTTTTTATAGGTTCTTAAAATAGGGTAGACACTAACTTCGCATAATGGCAGATGTGCATACCAAAGAACAGCGCAGCTACAACATGAGCCGCATACGCAGCAAGAACACAAAGCCTGAAATGCTCGTTCGTAAATTTTTGCATGCCAATGGATTTCGTTACAAGCTCCATGATAAAAAATTACCCGGCAAACCTGATATTGTTTTACCAAAATACAAGACTGTAATTTTTGTGCATGGATGTTTTTGGCATGGACATAAAAACTGCAAATATTTTGTTGTACCCAAAACAAGAACAGATTGGTGGCTTGATAAAATAAATGGCAACATAGCCAATGATACCAAAGCCATTAAAGCATTAAAGAAAGAAGGTTGGAAAATTATTAATGTTTGGGAATGCGGGTTGAAGGCAGTAAAGATGCAAAAGACACTGGATAGTATTTTGAAAAAACTTACCAGCTAAACTCTTTGGGCTGCAAAAATGTTTTTGTAAATTTGTTCAGGCATG
Organism: Chitinophagaceae bacterium; assembly: GCA_036564845.1. Taxonomy (GTDB): domain Bacteria; phylum Bacteroidota; class Bacteroidia; order Chitinophagales; family Chitinophagaceae; genus Ginsengibacter. The sequence goes on from DATCOF010000130.1 coordinate 10,307, forward strand.
GAAAAAAAATAACACTATAAAGCAACCTTTAAATTCCAAAGGCGCTTCCATTTTTAAAAAAATGTTGGAAGACAAAAAAGCTATTCACCAGCATTTACAAAAAGGCGGAAAATTAGCAGACTTAAAAAATAAATATCGCTTTGTTAAGCCCTTACCCACTTCAGGAAGCTGATGATTTTTCTTACCTGTTTACATCAGGCCGGGGAATAATATATCATGTTTATTTTCTTGATTGTTGAAAGAAGGGCTGAAGGATTGTTGAAAAAAATGAGCGAGTGATTATCAGAAAGAAAGAAGTTTTGCTTTACCAAGCAATGCATTCATTGCTTTTATTTTTTTTGCAAAAGGAGCATCTCCTGTAGATTTGGATTTAGTAATAATAATAGTTTTATTTTCCATCCTTTTTACTGAAGACCTGCGGCTTGTATTTTTTTTAGTCAGTGACATATATCAAAATTAAGTTTTTCTTTTTACAAAAAAAGCCAGATAGGGTTCTTTATATCCAGGATCAAATGCTGTTTCCCTTGGGCTGTTTGCAGGCCCTTCCAGGGCCGTGATCAAAAATTCTTTCCTGAAAGTATCCAAATAGGTTTTTAATATCCGCTGGTAAAGTGCTGTTCTTTCTTTTGTACTTCCTCTAAACGCAATTTTTGACTCCGGGTTTTCCTCTGTGAAATCTTTTATAATATTGATAACGGTGGAAAGCACTTTTATTATATCACCATTGTTACTATTGGCTTTATCGTCAATCTCTCCATCGGCCAGTAAATCTCCAAAGCCAAGGTTGTAAATGTTTTTCAGGTCAAGTGGAGTAAACTGCACAATTTTTTCAACAGGCCTTCTGCCGGTACTCAAAAAACGGTAACGGGTTGAAACCTCCCTGTTGTATAAATATGGCGTCTTATTCATAATTCCTCTCTTGCCAAATATATATAATTGTAAAAGCATAAGCACGTGTTGGTGCTTTTTTTATTTCACCAAGTCACTTACTTCTCTTCTCAAAAAACTTTCCTGACAATTTTTAAAAAGTTATTCAACGTGTCTTAAAAGCTACAGGATTTTATTTTACAAAAGATAGTTTTGTATTATGAATAAAAATAAAGTTTATTCCTTGTGCGAAGCCGTAGCAGATATTGCTTATGTCGCAGCGAAAGAAAATTATCGTACAGAAAATAGCAGAGAAATGATTGGGCAATTTATAGAATGGGCAAAAGAGTTTGAATACTTACACAGACACATACAATGGGGAATCAATTCTCCATTAGACTATATCGAATCAATTGATTATTTTACTTTGTTTAAAATAAATCAATGGCATAAAGTATGAAAGAAGGTCAAAAGCTTTGGACAAGGGATGAGTTGATTCTTGCAATCAATCTTTATTGCAAACTGCCTTTTGGTAAAATGCATTCTCGTAATGAAGAGATAAAAAAACTTGCAGAATTAATAGGGAGAACTCCTTCATCAATTGCTTTGAAACTTGGAAATTTTGCAAGCTTTGATCCGACTTTAAAACAACGAGGAATTTCCGGTGCTTCTAATGCAAGTAAATTGGATAAACAAATTTGGGATGAATTCTACAATAATTGGGATACCGCATTAATAGAAAGCGAAAAATTATTAGCTACGAGGAAACACACTACAATAGAAAAACTTAATGAAATTGATTTAAGGGATTTAAACAAGGAAGGATTGAATAAAGAACGCCTCGTAAAAACAAGAATTAATCAATGCATTTTTAGGAGGATGATTTTAGCAACTTATAATAATTCATGTTGCATAACAGGAATTAATAACACGCAACTCTTAGTTGCCAGCCATATTGTAGGATGGCAGAAAGATGAAAAAAATAGATTGAATCCTATGAATGGACTTTGTTTAAATGCTTTGCATGATAAAGCATTTGATAATGGTTTGATAACTGTTAATGCTAATGATTATACAATAAAAATTTCTTCAAAGTTGAAGGCTAAAAATCTGTCAGAAAATATGGATGATAATTTTATTAAGTTCGATGGCAAACTTATTAACCTTCCTGATAAATTTTTACCAGCAAAAGATTTTTTAAAGATTCATAATGATTTTTTTAAACCGTAATAGTTCTATGGAAATAAATCTCATCTATGAAATAATGTAAATAATCATGCAAGAAATAATAAAGACAATTTTACTTGAGTATGATAAAAGTACATTCATTATTGATATAATTAAACACTCCAATGAACAACTCTATATAGAAGTTGACCAAACCATCCATCTAGAAAATGATATAAATCAATTTCAGAAAATAAAAATTAATCCTTCTATACTTGACGACATTATTGAGACGCTTACCTATTTCAAAGAGAACCTTCCTAAAAGTATATTAACATCAAAAAGGTATTTTTCAAAAGAACGAAAAGATGAAATAAAAAAAAGATATTTCAAAGGAATCTCTATTAAAAATCTGGCACTGCAATTTGATTGTACAGTAAATATCATTGAACAAATTCTTACAAACAGTGGAATAGAAATAGTAAGCAATGATATACCTAAAAGAAAACGACAAAAAAAATATTAATCAAAGTAATGTGATAACCTTTCGGTCATCACCTTATCATTTCAAATTGTGCCGGCTTAGTTAATGTTTATTTCTGCCCCCCTTGCCATAGCTCTGGATTTTGAATCAGAAATTTTACCTGTATCAGAAGTAATTAAAGAATGAGCGTAATTCTCGGGTAACGGGTTATGAATACAATTCAAACCATCATTAATTTCATTTCTAATAAGCCCTGCATTAATTCTTGCTAAGCGAAACTTTGTACGATCTACAACTGATATATCGGGATTGGCAAACCTTTCAAGGTCAGTAGAAATTCCATCTTCACCCTTTTTTAAGGAAAAAGCAAAACTTGTAATAGAACCATCTGGCTTAATGTAGCTGGGGGATATAGGTATTCTTCGCAATAAAAAATCCTCATTCCCAATTTGAACAATCTCCATCGGGGCAGTACAACCATTTTAGTGAACAATATTCGTTTGTTTCATTCAATTCTTTTTCGAACTTTTCATCATTATCTACTATACCAATGATACTGTTAGTACCGTCCTCACCGAAAATAAATTCAAGCGTAACATTATTATTTTTTAATTCAATTAGAATATCTCCATCAGGAGACGGAGCTGTATAAAAAGGGAATTGCTGACGCTGGGCTAACCGTAAAATAAAATCGACAGCGTTTTCAATTGCAAGCCTTGAGGGTTTGGCGGCATTATATGAATCCCAGTTTTCAGGAAGTTGCAAAAATGAAAGAAGCTTATTTATTTCAAACAATACCTGTTCATTTAATTTGTCTGTTGGTTTGCTGATAGATGTACTGGTACCATAATCAACGTATTTATCGGTAAGCATAAACTGATTTTCTGATAAATATTCCCTGCTTGTTGATAAAACTGTTGATCTGAAAATAATATCAGATGGACTAATTTGTTTTACTGAATTGCTCATATAAATTATTTGAGGTCATTTTTTTGAATAGTGAAGAACAAGTATCATGTGCAGCATCTATCCAGCCTTTTAAATTTTCCAACGAGATATTAGAGGTCTTATTATAAGAAGTTTGTAAAATTATTGCTTTTGACTGATTGCTGTTTTTTATCCCGTTTGTTAGCAAAAGATTAAAATAATTTTCGTTGTCAATCCTGAATCTCTGATGCAATTGAAAGTCGGTTAATTTTCCTTCAATAATATGGTTCTTTATTTCAATCTTTAAATTATCTGCTATAAATTTAATTAAATCTTTTTCATTATCATCATTCACTTCAATAGCATCAATATATCTCAATTCAGCAACTGTAAAATCGAGCTTATCAGAATATGATTGCGTAAGCCATTCTACACCTTCCAAAATTAAATTACGAAAATACTCCCACTCATAATTTTTCTCTGTTTCATTTACTGTAAATACACCAGGACCAATTTGAAATACAGGATATAAATTTTCTGCAGCCCAAAATTGATATATGGGGCGGTTAACAAATAAAACATCCGGGAAAGCAGAAGGCTTAAGAATTACTTTATGTTTTAATTTATCTGATGATAATGCAGAAAATTTTGCAAATGCAAATTGAAATTCTTTATCAGACCGGCTTTGCGAATCGGAATCAAAGTTTAATTTCCACCTGAGTTCAAAAATTACTTCCTGTAAAGGAGCATTGGGGAGTTTAGTTGCATGTTTATTGTCCGGCATCAATGTAAATATAAGTAGATG
>DATCOF010000131.1:0-13553 GCA_036564845.1 Chitinophagaceae bacterium
GGCTACGCCTACGCTCCACTACGCCCAACAGCAGGAACTGCAAAACACCTAAATAATGAAACTATTTTTCTACTTTTGAAATGTACTAAAAAGGGGGAGCTTACAGCAGGAATTACCATCTTATTTATTTTATCATTATTATATATTCCATTTGTACAACAATTATTCCGCCTCATACCATTATCTTTTTCTTATTTGATGATATGTATAGCTGTAGCTTTGGTAAGTACTTTCTGGATAGAAATTTTAAAATTAACCTCATCCCAACCCTTCTTCAAAGGAGAAGGGCAAAAGTCCTCTCCTTTGGAGAGGATTTAGGTGAAGTCAAAAACTGATAAAGATCAGCTGAACAGATGTCACAAATCATACTATACTTTTTTGTAAGATTATAATTTTAGATACAACATAAATTTACAATTATGAAAAAGATAATTATCCCATTTGACGGCGGCCATTTTTCAAAAGGCGCATTTTCATTTGTCAGCAGCCTTCATGAAATTAAGCCCGTTTTACTTACGGGAATTTTTTTACCTGAAGTAGATTATGCCCGGTTCTATTTCTTTCCTACAGCATTTGCAGCACCGGCTTACATGCCAGGAATTGAAGATTTTGAAGAGGAAAAAGTTGACAGTAATGTTGAACAATTTGCGCAGGCATGTCAGAGAAATTTTATAGAATACCGTGTACATAAAGACCTGTTAGACTCCTCCATACCGCAATTAACAAAAGAGACCCGTTTTGCAGATTTGATGGTTATCGGAAGCGAAACATTTTATACAAATGGGATAGTTGATGGCTCTAATGAGTATCTGAAAGATGCATTACATACTACAGAATGCCCTGTTATAATAGTTCCGGAAAAATTTAATTTTCCTTCTAATATTATTTTGGCGTATGATGGATCGGCATCTTCTGTATTTGCAATTAAACAATTTGCGGGTTTGTTTCCAGAATTGTGCAACCTCAATACAATTCTGGTTTATGCAGGAGATGAGAAACACAGTCTTCCTGACCAGGTGCTTATTGAAGAATTAGCAGCCCGGCATTTTGAAAGCCTGACAGTTACCAAACTCAATTCTGATCACAAAAATGAAATCAATAATTGGCTAAGCGAACATAAAGATTCATTGCTGGTAAGCGGTTCATTCGGACGTTCAGGTGTATCAGAAATATTTAGCAGGAGCTTTATTATTGATATAATTAAGGAGCATACAACACCGGTATTTATCGCACATAATTAATAATTATTCCAATGAGAAAAATCATTGCTGTATTTGATGGTTTAAAATTTTCAGCAGCTACAGCATCTTATGCTATTGCTATTGCAAAGCAGTCGGGGGCAGATTTAATTGGTATCTCTCTTGAAGATTTTACATACCGCAGTTTTAAATTTTATGATATAGTTGATGAAGGGAAAGGAGTATCAGATGCAAAGATGAAAAGCCTTACCGAAAAAGATAAGAAGACACGTAAAATGTCGGTTATTAAATTTGGAGCTGCCTGTGAGGATGCAGGTATAAATTATTCAATTCATCATGATACAAGTGTAGCTATACAGGAACTGTTGCATGAAAGTATTTATGCAGATATGATTATTATAGAAAGCGCTGAAACGCTTACAAAGTATGCAGAAGATTTACCTACACGGTTTATCCGTGATCTGTTAACCGATGTTGAATGCCCGGTTTTGTTGGTTCCCAATGAATATAAACCTATCCAAAAAATTAGTTTGTTGTACGATGGTGAACCCACTTCAGTATATGCCATAAAGATGTTAAGCTATATTTTGGAATCTTTTAAAAACCTGCCAATAGAAGTTATAACAGTAAAAAATCCTAAACAAATTTTAAATGTACCTGATAACAGGATAATGAGAGAATTTATGAAAAGTCATTTTTCAGAAGTTGTTTATACAGTTTTAAAAGGGTTGCCTGAAGAAGAAATTACCAAACATTTGAAAAAAAATAAATTGAATAGCTTAGTAGTACTTGGAGCTTACCGGCGAAGCAGAGTATCCAGATGGTTTAAAGAAAGTATGGCTGATGTGTTAATGAAACAATTAAAGCTTCCTCTATTTGTTGCACATAATAAGGCCTGATACAGCAATAGGAGTCAGAATAAATCCCTGTTTCACTCTTAGAAAAGCAATGCATTTATTCATTGGCGATGTATGAATCTGAAGACTGGAAATATATTATTAATACAGATAAAATTTTCATTTAGATTGTATTGTATGTAATTTTAATACTATCCCATATTTAAAAATGGAATAGGATTTGCCTTCAGTACTAAATTATTTTCCAAACTTTAATTTCTATTTATCTTTCAGAACCATTATAAAGAACCCGTTGATCGTCATTAAACGATCTGAAAGCAAAGGAGATGATTAATTATTTCCCATTTTGAATAAGGGATATTAATCATCTTAATATCGGGGATCAGTCCTTATCATACAACAATTTTTTTGGAGAGTCTTTTTTCATTCCCTTTAAAACCCTTGCACCATTACTAAGTAAGTTAAAAACCTCACATAGCTTCATAAAGTACAAAAGATTCCATTCAAATTAATCCTGATGTTCTTCCGAAAACGATAAAATAGTTTAATAAAATACCCTTCTCTAATATAGCTATCTTCGTAAACAATACCCTTATCGGAAAGAAATAATAGAGAAACAATATATCGCCTGAAATAGAAACTGAGAGAAGGCATAAAAAAAATAATATCAGGCCGGATGAAAAAGTATAAAAAAAATAAAACAAAAGATGTTTTTTCTGAAATACTTCCACAGGCAATTTCAGTTTTAAAAAAATCAATTATTGACCCTTTGCTCGGCGATAATGTAATGCGCAAATATGCAAACGAAAAATCTCCTCTGCGGTCTGAATTATTTTCATCAGAACAATTGCAGCAACATGCTATAAAGCTGGCTAAAAGCCATAAACTAATTCAGGGAAAATCTTCTGAACAACTTTTAAAACGCCTCGCAGAAAATGAAGATCTTTTATTGGATGTTCATAGCTTATTAACCGATACTGTCAGAGAAAAAAAACGCATAGCACCAGCCGGCGAATGGCTGCTGGATAATTTTTACCTGATAGAAGAACAAATATTTACAGGTAAGCAACATTTACCAAAAGGATATAGCAGGGAATTACCACAGCTCGCAAAAGGGCAGTCACAGGGGCTTCCGAGGGTTTATGATATTGCAGTGGAAATTATTTCGCATAGTGATGGTCGTGTTGATATGAAAAGTTTATCTGCCTTTATTAATTCGTACCAATCTGTAATTACTTTAAAATTAGGAGAGCTGTGGGCCATTCCAATTATGCTTCGTTTAGCATTGCTTGAAAATTTAAGAAGACTTTCTGCGCAGATTGCAGTTGATATTTTCAATAAAAATCTTGCCGGTAACTGGGCTGATGAGATGACGGAAACTGCTGAAAAAGATCCTAAAAATTTAGTGCTGGTTATTGCAGACATGGCAAGGTCAAATCCGCCAATGGAAAGTTCTTTTGTAGCCGAACTTACCAGAAGGCTGCAGGGAAAAGGTTCTTCATTGGCATTGCCGCTTAGCTGGATTGAACAGCGTTTATCAGAGAATGGGTTAACGAGTATTGAACTTGTGTATCTGGAAAATCAAAAGCAGGCAGCCGACCAGTTGTCTGTAAGTAACAGCATTCAGGGGCTTCGTTTTTTAAACACTACTGACTGGCGGGATTTTGTTGAAGGATTAAGTGTGGTTGAAAAAATTCTAAGAGAAGATATTAATGGTGTGTATGAAAAAATGGATTTTTATACACGTGACAATTATCGCCATGTAATAGAAAGAATTGCCCGTAACAGCTATTTTGAAGAAGAGAAAATTGCAGGCATGGCAATTGATTTTGCAAAAGCCAATGGGGATAATAACAACCATCGCACGTCTCATGTTGGTTATTATTTAATAGGTAACGGATTAACAGCGTTGGAGAAAGCTGCAAAAACCCGTTTATCAACCTGGAAAATTTGTAAAAATTCTCTGAATAAAATTTCTTTATTATTATATACAGGCAGCATTGCATTGATTACATTTTTTTTAAGCTGGTGGCTGCTGCATAAAACGTATCATGATGGACTTCCTGGCTGGAAAATAATTGTGTTGGGAGTACTCTGTGTTATAAGCACAAGCCAGCTTTCTTTAACATTGATTAATTGGCTCGTTACACTATTTGCCCGGCCACATTTGCTTCCAAGATTGGATTTTTCTAAAGGTATTCCACGGCAATACCGCACTTTAGTTGCAGTGCCTACAATGCTAACAGATACCAAAGAAACAGATGATTTATTAGAAGCGCTTGAAGTTCGTTTTTTAGCAAACAGGGATGTCAATCTTCACTATGCCTTAGTTACAGATTTTAAAGATGCTGTTACAGAAACTCTGCCTGAAGATGACCATCTTTTACAGTTTGCAAAAGATAAGATTATTGAGCTAAACAAAAAATACGACAGGATAGCAAATGACATATTCTTTCTTTTTCACCGCCCACGTAAATGGAATGCAAAAGAAAAAAAGTGGATGGGCTATGAGCGCAAACGTGGAAAGCTTGGGGCGCTCAATGCATTATTAAGAGGCAAAGACAAAGAAAGTTTTTCATTGATAGTTGCTGATGAATCATTTTTTCCTGAAATAAAATATATCATCACTCTTGATACTGATACAGTATTGCCAAGGGAGGCTGCATGTAAAATGATAGGTACGCTTGCCCATCCTTTAAACAACGCATTGTATGATGAGCGCAAACAAAGGGTAGTAGATGGATACACTATTCTTCAGCCAAGAATATCAAATAGTTTACCAGGTGCTAACAGTTCGGTATACAAAAAGATACATGGAAATGAAGCAGGAATTGATCCTTACACAAATGCTGTTTCTGATGTGTACCAGGATTTATTCCAGAATGCTTCATTCATAGGAAAAGGTATTTATGATATTGATGCATTTGAACAAACCTTACATAACCGGTTTCCTGATAATCGTATTTTAAGCCATGATCTGTTAGAAGGAAATTTTGCCAGGTGCGGATTGATTAGTGATGTTCAATTATACGAAGAGTATCCATCCAACTACATTGCTGATATGCAACGCCAACACCGATGGGTAAGAGGCGATTGGCAAATTGCACGATGGCTTTTTCCTTTTGTTCCAAGCCCGGATAAAAAATTTAGAATAAATACATTATCACCTTTATCTGTTTGGAAGTTATTTGATAACCTTCGGCGCAGTTTTGTATCTATATCGCTTTTATTACTTCTTTTATTTGGATGGATAATTTCTTCTTCACCACATTTTTGGAGCTTGTGTGTAATAAGTTTAATCACAGTGCCTTCATTAATTACACTTGTTTTGGATATATGCAGAAAGCCAAAGGATATTGTATGGATGCAGCATGCAATATATTCTGTCAAGGGTGCATCTAATAATTTCATTCAGCATATTCTATATGTTGTATTTCTTCCTTATAATGCATTTATAAATTTTAATGCCATCGCACTTACCAACTGGCGTTTATTTATCTCACGAAAAAAATTTCTTGAATGGAACCCTTCCGGCAATTCATCTGTTAACATACCAAAAAATATATTGGCAGCATACAGGGTAATGTGGTTTGAACCTTTGTTAGCTGCAGGCTTGTTGTTTTACCTGGTTTATTATTCTTCACTGGCATTGCTAATTGAAATCCCTGTGTTGGCGCTTTGGATACTTGCGCCTGCAATTGAGTGGTGGATAAGTCTTGCACATTTAAAACGGCAACAGGAGATTACAAAGAAGCAAACTATTTTTCTCCAAAAATTATCAAGGAAGGTGTGGGCTTTTTTTGAAAAATTTGTTACTGAAAAGGATAACTGGCTTCCGCCGGATAATTACCAGGAACATCCTGAGCCAAAAATTGCACACCGTACATCGCCTACCAATATCGGTCTTACGCTATTATCAAATTTAACAGCATATGATTTTGGTTACCTCTCAGCAGAGAAACTTATTGAACGAACAACCAATACCTTACATACACTTCATAAACTGGAGAGATATAACCGTCATTTATACAATTGGTACGATACAATTACTCTTGCTCCCTTAGCACCACGATACATTTCTACGATAGATAGTGGAAACCTTGCAGGGCATTTGATAGTATTGAAGCAAGGGCTTCTTTCAATTGTAAATTATAAAATATTTTCAGTGAAAGCATTTGATGGCTTGATGGATACCGTAGAAATTATTTTAGAGAAAAAAGAAAAGAGAGTTGTTATTGAACAGTTTAAAAAAGAACTGGAAGCCGTTCGCCTTTCACCACCTTTTACTTTACCTGAAACATTTGTTTGCATAAATAATCTTGACAAAACATTCGGACAAATTACTGCCGATTTTACCTTACATGAAGGACAGAATAATGAATCTTTTTTGTGGGTAGAAAAATTAGGACAACAAATAAATGATCTGCGAAATGATCTATTAACACTTGCACCATGGTTACTGCTTTCGCCACCTTCTTTAAAATTAAATGATATTGCAACGAATATTTCGCAGATTCCAACTTTATCTGAATTGGCTAAAATAGGAATGGAATTTTTATCCCAAATAAAAGCATTATATGCAAAAGAGAATACAGCAGAAGAGAATGAGTGGATAAATAATTTTACAGAACATGTCAGCAATGGATCACACAGGGCAAAAGAAAGAATATTGATATTGGAAGGGCTTGCCCGGCAATGCATAGAACTTTCAAATATTGATTACGATTTTTTATATGACAGGTCTCAACACCTCCTTGCGATTGGGTACAATGTTGATGAACAGAAAAGGGATAATAGCTTCTATGATCTGTTGGCTTCAGAGGCAAGGCTCACCACATTTACAGCTATAGCACAAGGAAAGCTGCCACAGGAAAGCTGGTTTGCATTAGGACGTCAACTTATTAATACAGGTGCAACGCCAATTCTTCTTTCATGGAGTGGCTCTATGTTTGAATACCTGATGCCAATGCTTGTTATGCCCTCTTATGAAAATACTTTGTTGGGCCAAACATTTAAAGCGGTTGTACAAAAGCAAATAGAATATGCAAAAAAACGTGGTGTGCCCTGGGGGATTTCCGAATCAGGTTATAATGCTGTAGATGCTAATCTTAATTATCAGTATAGCGCATTCGGAGTTCCAGGGTTAGGCCTCAAACGTGGCCTGGGAGAGGATTTGGTTATTTCTCCTTATTCATCTGTTATGGCATTGATGGTAACCCCGGAAGAAGCTTGTAAAAACCTGGAGCAATTAGCATCAAATGGTTTTGAAGGAGAATTTGGTTTTTATGAAGCTATAGATTACACCCCATCCCGTTTGCCAAGAGGGCAATCAAATACTGTGATACGTTCTTTTATGGTGCATCACCAGGGCATGAGTTTCCTGTCATTATCATATTTATTACTAAACCAGCCTATGCAAAAACGTTTTGAGGCTGAAGTACAATTTCAGTCTGCTCTATTGTTGCTGCAGGAACGTATTCCAAGAATATCAACATTTTATTCTCCCGTCACGCATATATCAGATAGCAGCATAATAGCTGAAAATATTGATATACCTATCCGTGTTATTAATACACCTGATACGCCTGTGCCAGAAGTGCAGTTATTATCTAATGGAAGATACAATGTAATGGTTACGAATGCAGGCGGAGGTTACAGCCGGTGGAAAGATATTGCGGTTACCCGTTGGCGTGAAGACAGCACCTGTGATAACTGGGGAACTTTTTGTTTTATAAAAGATATAGAGCAGGATAGTAACCTTTTCTGGTCATCTGCATACCAGCCTTCTCTTAAGGAAGGGGATAATTATGAAGCAGTTTTTTCACAGGGACGTGCAGAATTTCGCCGCCGTGATTACTCCCTTGAAACACATACTGAGATTGTGGTTTCTCCCGAGGACGATGTTGAATTGAGAAGAGTACATATTACCAACCGTTCAAGAAAAAAAAGATATATTGAAATTACCAGTTATGCGGAAGTAGTGCTTGCACCTTACAATGCTGATGTTGCACATCCTGCTTTCAGTAATCTTTTTGTTCAAACAGAAATTATTGCTGAACGCAATGCAATTATTTGCACAAGACGGCCACGTTCTGTGAATGAACTTAATCCCTCCATGTTTCATTTAATGAAAGTGCATCATACAGAAATACAATCTGTTTCTTATGAAACAGACAGAAGTAAATTTATTGGTCGTGGCAATACTATTCATCAGCCTGCATTTTTAGATAATGCGGATGGGCTTTCAGGAACACAGGGTTCTGTTCTTGATCCTGTTATCTCCATTCAATATAAAATAGTAATTAATCCGCAGGAATCCGCAACTATTGATATGCTGATTGGCATTGCAGACACAAAAGAAATTTGTAATGCATTGGTAGAAAAATTTCAGGACAGGTATTTAAGAAAACGAGCTCTTGAACTTTCGTGGACACATAGCCAAGTTGTGCTAAGGCAGATAAATGCCGGGGAAGCAGATGCACAATTATATTCAAAGCTTGCGGGTTCGGTGATATTTACAAATCCTTCTTTGCGTACTGATCAAAACATCATTATAAAAAATTATCGCGGGCAATCAGCTTTATGGAGTTATTCTATCTCGGGAGATTTGCCTATTGTTCTTTTACAAATTGAAGATTCTGCTAATATTGACCTGGCAAAACAATTAATAAAGGCACATGCTTATTGGCGGTTAAAAGGCTTAATAGTTGACCTGGTAATCTGGAATGAGGATCATGGCGGCTATAGACAGGTTTTGCAAAATGAATTACAAAATCTTGTCTACCCGGCACTTGGTACTGATTTTAAAGAGCAACCAGGTGGGATTTTTATCAGATCAGCAGACCAGATATCAAATGAAGACCGCATACTATTTCAAACAGTGGCACGCATTGTAATTTCGGATAGGATGGGTAGTTTGGAAGAACAAGTCAACAGGCGAAGTAAAGTAAAAAACATTGTTCCTTATTTTACTCCTAGTAAATTTTATCCTTCTGTGGCAACATCCATTACGCTGCCGGAGGGTTTGCAATTTTTCAATGGTATCGGCGGCTTTTCACAAGATGGAAAAGAATATATTATTACAACAACTGCAGGCCAAACAACACCTGCACCGTGGATAAATGTATTAGCTAATCAAAATTTTGGAAGTATAATTTCAGAAAGCGGGCAATCATACACGTGGCTTGAAAATGCACATGAATTTCGATTAACACCATGGAACAATGACCCTGTTAGTGATCTGGAAGGTGAGGTATTTTATATAAGAGATGAAGAAAGCGGAAAGTGGTGGTCGCCTACGCCACTGCCCGGCCGTAGTAAATCTTCATATATTACAAAACATGGATTTGGGTATAGTATTTTTCAACACAGTGAGGATAGTATTTATTCAGAAATGTGCGTATTTGTTGATTTGGAAGCTTCTGTAAAATTCATTATTTTAAAATTTAATAATCAATCTAACAGGCACCGCAGGCTTTCTGCAACAGGTTATATAGAATGGGTATTAGGTGACCTGAAGCCAAAAACTCAAATGCATATAATTACTGAGTTAGATGCAGGTACAGGCGCCATCCTTGCAAGAAATCCTTATAATACAGAATTTGAAAACAGGGTTGTTTTTTTTGATGTTGATGAGCGAACAAAAAATTTTACAGCAGACCGTACAGAATTTATCGGCCGCAACGGTACACTTCGAAATCCGGAAGCTATGAGCAAAGCAAAGCTTTCCGGTAAAACAGGAGCAGCGCTTGACCCATGTGCTGCTATACAGCTTATGTTTGATTTAGAAGATAATGAAGAACATGAAATTATTTTTCGTCTTGGTGCAGTAAACGTGCATGATGATATAGCTAATATAATTCGTGGTTTTAAGGGATCTTCGGTTGCATACGATGCATTGGATAAAGTTAAAAAATACTGGCAGCAAACATTAGGGGTTGTGCAGATAGAAACACCTGATGCAGCTTTAAATATTATCTCAAACGGCTGGCTCAATTACCAGGCATTGGCCTGTCGTATTTGGGCACGTACTGGTTTTTATCAATCTAGTGGTGCTTTTGGGTTTAGAGATCAGTTGCAGGATGTATTATCGCTTATGTATACAAAGCCGACAATTGTTCGTAAGCAAATATTGTTAAATGCTTCACGGCAGTTTAAAGAGGGTGATGTGCAACACTGGTGGCATCCACCAACAGGCAGGGGTGTACGCACAACATGTTCTGATGATTATCTCTGGCTGCCCTTTGTTACTTTAAAATATGTTTCGCACACTGGCGATAAAAGTATTTTAGATGAGTCAATTCATTTTTTAGAAGGACGTGTGTTAAATGTAGGTGAGCATTCTTATTATGATCTTCCTGTTATCTCTCATGAATCCGCAAGCTTGTATGATCATTGCATAATATCTATTGAGCATGCGTTAAAATTTGGTGAACATGGATTACCTTTTATTGGCTCTGGCGATTGGAATGACGGCATGGATAAAGTAGGTGAGCATGGCAAAGGCGAAAGTGTATGGCTTGCATTTTTTTTATACGATGTATTGATGCGGTTTACAGAAATTGCCGAACTGAAAGGTGATGCAGGTTTTGCAGAAAAGTGTAAACAACAGGCAAAAAAATTAAGTAGCAATATTGAAAAAAATGGTTGGGATGGGCAATGGTATCGTCGTGCTTATTTTGATGATGGTACACCACTTGGGTCATCAACCAATGAAGAATGTAAAATTGATTCTATCGTACAAAGTTGGTCTGTACTTTCTAAAGCAGGTGATATTGAACGATCACAAACGGCGATGAATGCTGCCGCGAAATTCCTTGTTCGTAGAGATGCCGGTTTGATACAATTGTTTGAGCCGCCTTTTGATAAATCTGATTTGAACCCTGGTTATATTAAAGGGTATGTTCCCGGTGTTCGGGAAAATGGCGGACAATATACACATGCTGCCATTTGGTTAATAATGGCCTTTGCTGCGCTAAAGGATAAAGAAAAAACCTGGGAATTATTGCAAATGATAAATCCCATCAACCATGGAGCTACCGCTGATACAATTGCAAAATATAAAGTAGAACCTTATGTAATAGCTGCCGATATCTATGCAGAGCCTTTGCACATGGGCCGTGGGGGATGGACCTGGTATACAGGTTCTGCCGGATGGATGTACCAGCTTATTATAGAATCTTTTTTAGGGTTAAAACGCAAAGGAGATATTTTACAGCTTGAACCCTGTATCCCTTCAGCATGGGAATCTTTCAAAATAAAATATCAATTTATTGATACGGTTTATCATATAAGCGTGTTACAGGATAAAAACCAAACAGCGATAGAAGTATTTGTTGATGAAGAAGCACAATCAAATAAAGTCATTCCGCTAATCAATGATGGTAAAGAGCATTTTGTAAAAGTAATATTGAATAATACAAATTAATCTTCTGAAAAATTGTAAAAAATATGTAATTCCACAAGACTATGGGGATGCTCCGGGAGAATAAAATTTTTATATGATTTGATTCTTTGCATTATATCATTAATGTTTAGAAGCATAAGTGTGTGATCCCCTCATAAATCTCATATTACTTTATTTTTCTTGAACACATCCCAATAATTCTTTCCATAGCCCACCAATATTTCACCCCCGACAGCAATATCTTTCATTGATTTAATAAATACCCGATTGTTTACCTGCACATACTGTGAATTATTTTTTATTCCCTCTATCCCATATGGACCTTTGCTGTCATTGGCAAATCGTCCTATCGCTTTTGGATGATCCTTTGCATCGATCACATGATGTCTGCTTACATAATAGATGTATGCATTTCTTCCGTCATCATGGTCGGCATCCTTCCAGGTACTTATTTTTCCTTTGTACTCAATAATAACAGTTCCCTTTGTGATGATTTTTTTTGTGAACAGACCCTTTCCTGCACGGGGAATCGTTGATCTTTTTACAACAAGTTGTTTTTCTAATAATGCCATTGATCAATTTTGAAGTATTAAAAACTGCCTGTTTATTCCTCGCTTATTATGCTCAATGAATATTCCTTAAGAGAATAGATAAAAACAAAACGAAAAGTACATCATACTTTTTATGAAACAATAGCCGTCTGGTTGCTGCATTATTTCTTATTTTGTGATGATAACTATTGCCCCTATGCCTTTAAGCTGGAATGAAATAAAAACACGTGCTGCTACATTTACTAATGAATGGAAAGATGAAGTAAGCGAAGATGCAGAAGCCAAAAGTTTTTGGGATGACTTTTTTAATGTCTTTGGTATCAGCAGAAGGCGTGTGGCAACGTTTGAACATGCTGTAAGCTACACAGACCTTACCCCTAACCCCTCTCCAAAGGAGAGGGGGATAATGACTGGAGGTGCTTCTCCTTCTCCTTTGGAGAAGGCCGGGATGAGGTCTGCCGGGGTGAGGTCAGGATACATTGATCTGCTTTGGAAAGGACAAATTCTTATAGAACATAAAAGCCGTGGCAAAGATTTAATAAAAGCATACCAACAGGCTAAGGATTATTTTCCTGGATTAAAAGAAAAAGAGCTTCCACGATATATTCTGGTGAGCGATTTTGAAAGATTTAATCTGTATGATCTTGAAAAAAATACTTCACACGAATTTCGCCTTACTGATTTTGTAAACCATGTTAACCTGTTTGGTTTTATTGCAGGTTACGAACAAAGAACATACAAAGAGCAAGACCCGGTAAATATTGAAGCCGCCACTTTAATGGGCAAGCTGCATGATAAACTGGAAGCCATTGGCTACACAGGACATGCGCTGGAACTATATCTTGTAAGATTATTGTTTTGCCTGTTTGCAGATGATACCAACATTTTTGAGAAAGGAATTTTACAGGATTATATTGATCTGCGAACCAACGAAGATGGCAGCGACCTTGCCAATCACATTGCTCAATTATTTGAAGTACTAAATGCGCCAAAAGAAAAACGCTTTACAAATCTTGATGAAAGCCTTGCTGCATTTCCTTATGTAAATGGAAAACTTTTTGAAGAACATTTACCCACAGCAAGCTTCGACAGTGAAATGAGAAAGCTATTGCTGGAATGTTGTTTATTGGATTGGGGTAAAATATCTCCGGCAATTTTCGGATCGCTTTTTCAAAGTGTGATGAACCCTGCAGAAAGAAGAACGCTTGGCGCACATTATACAAGTGAGAAAAATATTCTCAAACTTATCAAGCCATTATTTTTAGATGACCTATGGAAAGAATTTGAGAACGTAAAAAACAGTAAGCCAAAACTATCAAAGCTGCATGATAAAATAAGTAAGCTCCGTTTCCTTGACACTGCCTGTGGCTGTGGCAACTTCCTCATTATCACTTACCGTGAATTACGATTGCTCGAAATGGAGATCGTAAAAATTTTATTGAAGAATCAAACTGTAACAGATATAGGACATTATTTTTTATTGGATGTTGACAGGTTTTATGGAATAGAGTATGAAGAATTTCCGGCACAGGTTGCACAG
>DATCOF010000132.1:0-1969 GCA_036564845.1 Chitinophagaceae bacterium
GCCAGCGCCGTTTGCACCGATAATACCATAGCAGTTTCCTTTGGTGAAACCAAGATTTACCTCATCAAACAAAACCCTTTTACCGTATGCAAGCGTTACGTTATTTACATTGATCATTCATGCTTTTTTAAGAGGCGCAAAGGTAAGGCATTACGATGTATGATGCACGATGTAAGATGTACGATTTTTAGAGATTACCTTTGCAGCCAAAGAATTTTTTACGGATGACAATTATACAAACATTACAAAATGCGGTTGTAGAAAGTTTACAATCTTTATACGATAAGCCTTTCACTGAAAAAGATTTCCAGGTAAGCCAGACAAAACCTGAGTTTGAAGGTAATTATACAATTGTATTATTTTCATTGGTAAAGAATTTAAAAAGATCTCCGGAAGTTTTGGGAAATGAATTGGGAGAAAAACTTATTCGGGATCATCAGCATATATTTTCAAAATATAATATCATAAAAGGCTTTCTTAATCTTACCATTCCTGATAATTATTTGTTTGATCTTCTCAACAAAAATTACAATGACATCTGCTTTGGCAAGCACGAAAAGAATGGCAAAAAAATAATGGTTGAATATTCTTCACCCAATACCAACAAACCTCTGCACCTTGGGCATTTAAGAAATAATTTTTTGGGATGGAGTGTTGCTGAGATATTAAAAGCAAATGGTTACGATGTTATTAAATCATGCATTGTAAACGACCGCGGTATTCATATTTGTAAAAGTATGATCGCATGGCAAATGTTTGGCAATGATGAAACACCGGAATCTACCGGAGAAAAAGGAGATCATTTTGTTGGCGAATATTATGTAAAATTTAATGACGAATACAAACGCGAAGTTGAAGAGTTAGTAAGCAAAGGAATGAGCAGGGAAGATGCAGAAAAACAAGCTCCGATACTGCAACGGGCACAGCAGATGTTGTTGGATTGGGAGAATCACAAACCCGATGTTATCGACCTTTGGAAGAAAATGAATGGCTGGGTGTACAAAGGTTTTGATGTAACGTATAAGCGCATTGGCAGCGACTTTGACAAAATATATTATGAGAGCAATACTTACTTATTAGGAAAAAAAATTGTAGATAAAGGCCTCGCAAAAGGAGTTTTTGTAAAGGAAGAAGATGGCAGCATTTGGATAGACCTTACTGATGATGGATTGGATAAAAAGATTGTTCAGCGTAAGGATGGAACATCAGTTTATATAACGCAGGATATTGGTCTTGCTCAAAAAAAATATGAGGAATATAAAATTGATAAAAGCATTTATGTAATTGGTGATGAGCAAAACTATCACATGAAAGTTTTAAAACTCATTGCAGAAAAACTTGATCTGCCTAATGCAAAAAATATTTATCATTTGAGTTATGGAATGGTTGAACTGCCTTCAGGGAAAATGAAAAGCCGCGAAGGGACAGTTGTAGATGCTGATGATATGGTTGATGAAATGATCGCCACTGCACAACAACATACTGAAGAATTAGGTAAGGTAAAAGATTTTACAGAAGAAGAATTAATAAATCTTTTTGAAGTTCTCGGTTTGGGCGCAATGAAATTTTATTTGCTTAGAGTTGATCCTAAAAAGAGAATGATATTTAATCCTGAAGAGAGTATAGACTTTCATGGATTTACCGGACCCTTTGTGCAATACACGTATGCAAGGATACAATCGGTGTTGAAGAAAGTTGGAGAAGCAAGTAGTAAAAAGCAAGTAGCAAGTGAATTACTTCCTTTAGAAAAAGAACTCATCCTTTCTCTTGAACAATATTCGCAAATAATTGAACAGGCCGCCACAGAATTAAATCCGTCTGTTATTGCGAATTATATTTTTCATCTTGCCAAAACATTCAATTCATTTTATACAGAACACTCCATTGCCAATGCAGAAAGTGAAGAGAAAAAACAACTGCGTTTACAAATTGCAACCATGACTGCGAATGTTATTAAAAGCAGTATGCA
>DATCOF010000133.1:0-2479 GCA_036564845.1 Chitinophagaceae bacterium
GCGTTAGTATGGCTCTATTTCCTCCAGGCGCTATATCATTTTTAAACTGCTGATGGGTTTCCGTTTTGGTAATTTGTTTTATGGAATGATTATCGGAAAGTAATAAAATAATAACAGCGGCGGCGGCAATATGAGGCCAGATAGGCCTTGACCCAATCGCCGGTGTATTAATGATCTTTGTGTATATGGTATTCCAGTCCACCTCAGGCAATTCTTTATCATTTTTATGGGTCGCCCATAATTGTTTGATCTTAGCTTTCAGCAAGGCATCATCTTTCGACTTTCTTATCCAACAGAATAATTCCTTTGTTTCCCCGGTCGTAGAAGCGTCCGCGGCATATTGTTCCAAAAGATATTTTAAACGGTCGTTGCTCATAATTACTATTCTTTATACAGGGAGTGTGAAATAAACTAAAAGTACCAACCAGGAAAAAATATTTTCTATTGAATCATGATTTCATCCCCCTCTCCAAGGTAATGGCACTAACTTAACAAATAATTAGTATCTTTGTCATCAAAAATATTAATTATGACACCCAACCGCTCATTTATAATCAGCCTTCAATTGAAAGAGCTTATGCGAACAGATTTTTTACACAAACTTGATGAAGATTTTCCTTTCGACGTAATAGCAAAGTACCAGTCAGGAAGCACGAAAGTAGTAAGACGAGACCGGATTTATAATGATGAGAATACAATTTTGACCATGTTGATAACTGCAATCAATGAGGATAAATCGCTAAAACAGTCAGTAAATATATTCAAGGAAGTATTTGAACTGAAAGGGAAAGAAATAAAGGAGAAGGAGTTAATTCAGTTACAATTGGAGCAGGCCGAAGAAAACCGCAGTATTAAAGCGGGAGCAACAAGAAAGCGCGGGCGGCCAAGGCTTTATACTTCCTTGCTGCCCAGGAGTAAAGAACTGGAGATATCGGATAACACGGCTGCCTTTACTAAGGCCCGTACCCGCCTGGATACTGGCTTAGTGAATAAAGTGTTTGAGTATTCGGCAGATTTTAAAAAGGAATTGAACGGTAAAAAATGGTATGGCATGAGTACGTTTATAACAGATGGCACTTACTTTCAAATGCAGGATACACCTGAGTTAAGAGAGAAATACTTTGTAAAAGAGGGCGATAATGCTTATCCGCAGGGATTGCTTCAGTGTGTATTGTTACAAGGTAGCGGCCAGGTGTATGCCTTTAAAATCGGCACCCGCCATCAGTCGGAATTGGAGTTGGTGAAACCGTTAATAGAAGATTTGCCGGAAGGCAGTTTATTATTGGCTGATGATCTCTATAGTACCTACGCCGTTTTTTGTTTAATGCAGAAAAAAGGTTGCCATATCATTGTACCCGGTAAAAGAGACAGAAAGTATAGAGTTATCAAAAAACTTTCCAAAGGTGATGAGATAGTGGAGTTATCTAAAACAAGTAAACCGGACTGGCTAAGCAAAGAAGAATGGGAGGAGTTTCCCTCCAAAATAATCATGCGCAGAATAACTTATCCTTCAGTCAATGATGAGCAAAAGGAATGTGTGCTATATACAAGCGTAAAAGATGAGCGAATAAGCACCTCAGAGGTAATACTAAAATACACCACCCGATGGGACATTGAAATTACGATCAGAGAGATTAAAACCATTATGGGAATCAATATTGCAAGAAGCAAAACGCAGGAAATGATGAAAAAAGAAATAACGGTAGCCCTGACGGCGTACAATATGATACGCAAGATAATTTCCAAATCGATTGAACAAACCGATTTTTCCCCCCAAAGCAATTTCCTTCAAGAATGCTTTGAGGCTAATCAGAATTTATTTGTTGACAAAAAGGGAAGAGTATACCACCACTGGTCTCCGGGAAGAAATGGACAAGCTATTACTACGAATTAAAAAACAGGTAATATTGCAAAGGCCAAACAGGCATTTCACACGAAGGGTGAAGGCTGGAAGGTATCGAAAATACAAATAAATTGTTAAGTTAGTGCCATTATCCTCTGGAGGGGATTTAGGGGAGGCCGTATTTTTATCAGTAATTTGCAAGTTCATGCACAAGCTCAAAAAATCTCTTGGTCAGCATTTTTTAAAAGACGAAAAAGTTGTAGAAAAAATAATAGCTGCATTAATGCAACATCCTTTTAAAAATTTATTGGAAGTAGGCCCTGGTGGAGGAGCGCTTACCAGGCATTTAATAAAAATTCCCCACATTCATTTTAAAGCCGTAGAACTTGATGAAGAAAAAGTGGAATATCTTCTGAAAGAATTTCCTTCTTTAAAAAATGACCTTATTCATAAAAGTTTTTTGGAAATAGACCGTCCGTTTGATGAGCCTTTTACAGTCATCGGAAATTTTCCTTATAATATTTCTACGCAAATTCTATTCAAAGTTTTAGAATGGAAAGAATATGTTCCTGAGGTAATTGGCATGTTTCAAAAGGAAGTAGCAGAAAGATCTGCAGCAAAAGAAGGTGGAAAAGT
>DATCOF010000134.1:0-2883 GCA_036564845.1 Chitinophagaceae bacterium
AAGCCTTTATGATTCTTTGTGTCTTTCTGCCTTTGTGGCTAAATATTTTCAGATGAATAATATTAAAAGCAACGAACTTTTCGAAAGAGCAAAACAATCAATTCCCGGTGGAGTAAATTCTCCCGTACGTGCATTTAAAAGCGTAGGCGGCACTCCGGTATTTATCAAGTCTGCAAAAGGCGCTTACCTTTTTGATGAAGATGGAAATAAATATATCGACTATATCAATTCATGGGGGCCGATGATACTTGGTCATGCTTATGAGCCTGTGGTAAAAGCGATACAGGAAAAAGCGCTTGGCTCAACTTCTTTTGGCGCACCTACTCTTTTAGAAATTGAAATGGCTGAATTGATAAAAAGCATGGCCCCTAATGTTGATCTTATAAGAATGGTTAGCAGCGGAACAGAAGCCTGCATGAGCGCTGTTCGTTTGGCAAGAGGTTATACGGGTAGAAATAAAATAATAAAATTTGAAGGTTGCTATCATGGACATGCAGATTGTTTTTTAGTAAAGGCAGGAAGCGGAATGGCAACATTAAATATTCAAACTGTACCCGGAGTAACAGCAGGTGTTTCATTAGATACTTTAACTGCACCATACAATAATTTGGATGCTGTAAAAAAATTAGTTGAAGAAAATAAAAATGAAATTGCTGCAATTATTATTGAGCCCGTTGTGGGTAATATGGGATGTATTCTTCCTGGAAAAAATTATTTAGAAGGCCTTAGAAAAATTTGTGATGAAGAAAATATCGTTTTCATTTTTGATGAAGTGATGACAGGATTTAGGCTTGCAATAGGCGGCGCACAGGAAAAATTAAATATTGATGCAGACCTTGTAACGTACGGAAAAGTGATCGGCGGAGGCTTACCTGTTGGTGCTTTTGGCGGAAAGAAAAAAATTATGGAGCACATCGCTCCACTTGGAAACGTATACCAGGCAGGCACTTTAAGCGGCAACCCAATTGCAATGATAGCCGGCTACACAATGCTTAAAGAATTAAAAGATAATCCGGATACATATAAAGAGCTGGATGAAAAATGCGGGTATCTCGAAAAAAATCTTCATGAAATTTTTGACAGGAAAAATATTAAACATCGTATCAACCGCATGGGCAGTATGATAAGTTTACATTTTTGCGATCATGATGTTATTGATTTTGAAAGTGCATCAAAAGCAGATATTCCTCTCTTCAATACATTCTTTCATCACATGTTGGAGAACGGAAATTATCTGCCACCATCGGCTTATGAAAGTTGGTTTCTCAGCAATGCATTATCTTATGAAGACCTAGATCAAACACTAAAAGCTGTTGATAGTTTTTCTAATTAATATTTGGTAAGAATAAAATTAAAAACCTCCCAAATTTCTTCGGAAGGCTTTTCTGTTATATACTTTGTACGAATTTTAAAAAAAATGAACGGAGATATGAGTATCTCCGTTCTTGCCCTAATAAAACCCTAAACCAGCAAAAAAAATCGAAAAACTTATTTTAAAAATTACTCTTCAAACTTCAGTAAGCATCTTAAAACTATACATCTTTTTCATCAGCAACAGCCACAATATTCAATAAACTTGCATACTGAGAAGGCTTGTCAGCAAAGGGAGAACGCCCAACACTATGCCAAAAGTGATTAACTGTGGAAAACTTTATCAAACGCGTTAAATTCTTATTCTAAATATTCCAGGATAATTTTAGGAAGCTTTTTTAATGCAGAAAGTGGGGCATAAATTCCTTAACTTCGCCTCCTTTTTTCCACAAAGATTTAGCTAAGTATGGGCACTCGCTATAAGGAATATCAACAATTAAATTTGCCGGTTATTGCAGAAGAAATTCTTGCAAAGTGGGACAATGATAAAGTATTTGAAAAGAGTATTGAATTAAGAGAAGGCAGTATTCCTTTCGTTTTTTATGAGGGACCTCCCAGTGCTAACGGGTTGCCGGGCATTCATCATGTTATTTCAAGAACATTAAAAGACTTGGTGTGCAGGTATAAAACCATGCAGGGTTTCCAGGTAAAACGTAAAGGGGGTTGGGATACACATGGCCTTCCTGTTGAGTTAGGAGTAGAAAAACTTTTAGGCATAACAAAAGAAGACATCGGCAAAAAAATATCTGTTGAAGAATATAATGCCACCTGCCGCAGAGAGGTTTTAAAATTCAAAGATCAATGGGATGATCTTACTAAGAAAATGGGTTACTGGGTTGACCTGGAACATCCTTACATCACTTTTGAAAATAATTACATTGAAACGTTATGGTGGTGTTTAAAAGAATTGTACAATAAAAATTTGTTGTATGAAGATGTGAGCATTCAGCCCTATTCACCGGCAGCTGGCACCGGTTTAAGTTCTCACGAATTAAACCAGCCGGGAACTTATAAAGATGTAAAAGATACCAGTGCTGTGGCAATGTTTAAGGCAGTCAATGAGTCAATGGTGAATAGTGAATGGTACAAGCAAATTAATCCTAATGACTTACTGACTAATGATATTTATTTTCTTGCCTGGACAACAACACCATGGACATTACCGAGTAATCTTGGATTGACTGTTGGTGGTAATATTGATTATGTATTGGTAAAAACTTTTAATCCCTATACCCATCTTCCCATAAATGTTATTCTTGCAAAAGCTTTGTTGAGTAAATATTTTAAGACCGAAGGTGAGAAAGGAGATTTTGAAAATTACAATGAGAAATCTAAAATATTGCCATGGCAAATTTTAAGTGAGTTGAAGGGAAAAATTTTAGAGAATGTAAAATATGAACAACTACTTCCATCAGAAGCAAACACTTTAGAAAAGATTCAGGAGATAACTCCCGATGCAGATCCATTTAAAGTTGTGTTGGGAGATTTTGTTACAACAGAAGATGGAACTGG
>DATCOF010000135.1:0-1601 GCA_036564845.1 Chitinophagaceae bacterium
GTAAGCTACTGAAGAAACCAGTAACAGCCATTCAACTGGCGTCAGCAAACGATCAACGTTCAACGATCAACAGCCTGTCCCGACAAATTCGCATAGGCGTCAAGTTAAATCCATTAATTGCCTGATATTCTGTCTATCGTGTCGTTTTTCGTAGCAACAATGTCGAAGAATTTCCTCTTTTAATCGCAGATAATTTAGATTTAACGCTTTAAGAAGGTTGTTTACTAAGTAATTGGTGAGTTTTAAGAGACTGATCGTTTTGTCAGATTCTGATTCAATTCTATCGACATATCGGTGATATATTTTCTGAACTACCAAGCAAATGAACATAAGGAGCAAGTAAATATTGATTTGTACTCTATAAACATTTGCGCATTCCTCGTGTAATATTTTTTGAAGATTAAAATTGCTTTTCCATGATTTAAAGATGATTTCAATTTGCCAACGCACCTTATAGGCATTTGCTATTTGGGTTGCAGACCATTTTTCATTTTCGATATTCGAAATAAATATTGTGTATTCCAGCCATTTATAATAGTATTTGCCATGATTCAGTCTTTTATCGCGGTCTGCATTTGCCTTGCGTTTTTTTTCATTAGCGTGTTTAGCAGAAAGCGGTATCATTATGAGCCTTACCGGAAGTTTAGCCTTGGAACCAATGAGCACTCGCATATCCTTGACAACTTTTTTGCGGAGTAGTTTTTTTAAAGTCAACTCATTTCCTTCAAGGTCGTAGATACTCACGCCAAATTTAACTCTGGATATGAAGTAGGCATCTTTGGCCATGATACATCTAAAGTTTTCTAAAACGAAATACCCCATATCTCTTATTACAAGGTCACCTTTTTTAAGATATTTAAGAATGAGACCTGCCGCAGATTGATCATTCTGGGTAAAACTGCCCAAACCAAAATGCCAAAAACTCATGCACTTGACATTGAAAATAGTCTGGATTCTGGCGACTGCCTTCTTTTTACCCCTGCTGGTATTCCCGGCAAAAAACCATGCTAAAGTCTCTGGTAAACATAATGTTGTACTGTCTTGAAGAAAAACATTGTTAAAACATGCGAAAAAGGTGGTTGTTTGTTGCAAAGCATTTAATTGAACAGTCAGAACATGTTCCAGTGCTTTTTTTGCAAAATCAACAGATTTTTGCCCAATTCGATCAAATAACCCTTGTTTTGACAAAGTTTGACCTGAAAGACCACTGATTTCACAAGCCCATTGGCTAAAAGTATTTTTACAATTACAGCAACAAAGAATAAATCCAAAAACAAAATCATATGGAATTATCTTCCTTGGCTCCCTTGTTACAAAACCTGTTTGCAAACCTATTTTGTTTAACAGGATAGCATCGAAAAACTGTTCAAAGTTTTTTTTACATTTGAATTGAAATAGCTGCTTGTTTTCATTTCTTTATTTTTTTTCGCAAGTAGCTATTTCTTTCTTATAAATAATTAACAGTCAGGTAATTAATTATCAACACACTTGTGGACATCCTCTTAACTTGACGCCTATGCGGACGTCCGGGAAACAACGATCAACGAATTCCTCCTTATCTTTGCCCCCATGAACAAGTCACAGAACTACAGCTCCATCTC
>DATCOF010000136.1:0-35270 GCA_036564845.1 Chitinophagaceae bacterium
TAAATATACCGGTGGAATTTGTATGAACTTCTTCCATTAGTTCAATCCATTTAATAACAGACTGGAATTTGCCGGTGGAAACATCAAAGTACCAATCCTGGTAAATTCTTATCAGGGGAATATCATCCGAACTGCGTTGCCTCTGAACAGCTTTATATTTAGAGTTGCCTGCATCATCATACACAAGCATGGAATCTACAGCCATACCCCAGGTATAAATTTGTTTACCGGGAATTGGTTTGTTGGTTAGCTTATCAATGGCTATAAGTTTACCTTTCGCAATTGCCTGTAGAATAATAAGCGGGACTGATTTCCCAATTTCTGATGTTAATGCAGGATTATTTTTTGTAAGCGATTTGATGATCCATTCACATTCCGAAGCTTTTAATAAGGTAGTGTCGTGACGAACAAGAATGATATTTGAATTAGCCTTTTGAGAAAAAGAACTGAAAGTACAAATGACTAAAGCGATGATAGCAATGTATTTTTTCATAATAATGAAACGCCAAGGTAAAAATTTGTTGTCTTAAAAAATGTTAATAATTTCTGTTTAATTCCTGGCTGTATATGCGGCATACAAATACATAAGAGGGAAATTATCCAAATAGAACAGCAGTTTTTTTTTGAGAAAAAATTAAAAGAATAAATTATTCTTCTTTTTTAGTATAATCAAAAAACAGGAATTCTTTTTTTGCTTTTAAAAAATCTTTCCATTTTTCAACATCAGCTTTTACGGCAAATATGCCGCAGGTGGGCATGTTGTCGATATTTGTTTCATCAACTAATTGGTTGGCAAAAGCCGTAATGCCGGGGTTATGAGAGAAGATGGCTGCACTTTTATATTTATCGTCTATATCTTTTATGGTATCACTAAAATTATTGGGGCCGGCATCGTATAATGCAGAAACAAGAATTATATCATCAGCTTTCTCATCAAATTCTTTTATAAAATATTCTGCTGTTTTCCTTGCACGTTTTGCAGGGCTTGAAATAAATGCATCGATCTTAATATGCCTCTTTC
Organism: Chitinophagaceae bacterium; assembly: GCA_036564845.1. Lineage (GTDB taxonomy): Bacteria > Bacteroidota > Bacteroidia > Chitinophagales > Chitinophagaceae > Ginsengibacter. Next base: position 1,022 of record DATCOF010000136.1, read on the forward strand.
TCAATCGTGTGGCCATTTTTGGCGCATCAGTTTTACCCCGATCGTTTAAAGGGCGTTCAAAGTCGCTGATAGAAACATCATCCCAACTACTTTTTGCATGTCGAATAAGAAGAAGTGTTTTCATTTAATTGCAAATTACGAAATCAATATCCCCTCACATTCTTTCCTTCCATGTAATTTATAAACGCTTTATTCACTACACGGTTTCCACCCGGTGTAGGATAGTTACCTGTAAAATACCAGTCCCCTAAATTGGTGGGGCAACTATCATGAAGATCTTCTATGGTTTGATAGATCACTTCTACAGGAATTGAAATTCCTTTTGGTGTTATTAGCTGGGCTATTTTTTTAGAGATCTCTCCGAGTGTAAACGGCTTATAAATTTGCCTTATCAAATTCTCCGTATGCAATTGATTATTGCGCTGCAGCTCCTTGCATTTATTCAAAATTTCACACAACATTTTTTCCTGCCCCGTTTCTTTTATTAATTCGATCGCTGCCCTGAAAGCAATGAACTCACTGAGTTTGCTCATATCAATGCCGTAACAATCCGGATACCTTATCTGTGGTGCAGATGAAACCACAATAATTTTTTTTGGGTTTAACCGGCTCAACATCCTGATGATACTTTCCTTTAATGTTGTGCCTCTCACAATGGAATCATCAATGACAACTAAAGTGTCTTCTTTTTTAACCGTGCCGTAAGTTATGTCGTAAACGTGCTGTACCATTTCGTTACGGCTGCTGTCTTCTGTAATAAAAGTGCGGAGCTTTACATCTTTTATGGCGATCTTTTCTAACCTGATCTTCCTGTTGATCATCGCTGATAATTTCTCTTCATCAAAATCTTTTCCCCAGCTTAATATTCTTTCTACTTTTATTTTATTAAGATAATCTTCTGCTCCTTTTATCAAACCATAAAAAGCGATCTCTGCAGTGTTTGGTATAAATGAGAAGATGGTATTTTTAAGATCGTGATCAACTGCATTTAATACTGCTTCGCTCAAATGATATCCCAGTGCAGTTCTTTCTTTATAAATTTTCTCATCACTGCCTCTTGAAAAATAAATTCGTTCAAAGCTACATGCCTTTCTTTCTTTGGGTTCAAGAATTTGTTCTATTGAAAGATTTCCATCGGCATCAACCATTACTGCATGCCCCGGCATCAGCTCCTGCACTTCATTTTCACCAACATTAAAAGCTGTGCGTATCGCCGCTCTTTCACTGGCTGCCACAATCACATCATCATTTACATAATAATAACAAGGCCTTATTCCATGTGCATCTCTTACAACAAAACCAATTCCGTTGCCGGTAACTCCGCCAAAAGTAAATCCGCCATCAAAAAATGAAACGGCTTTTTTTAAAACTTTTGTCATATCAAGTTTTCCCGGAAACTGCTCATCGGCTTTTACTAAAAAATGATGGATCACTTCCATCATTGCACCCAGGTCGCTTTGTTTTTCAAATTCATCAGGATGACAATTGATCAAAGAAAATAATTCATCTTTATTCACAAGATTAAAATTTCCTGCCAAGGCAAGATTTCTTGCAGGAATTGTATTTCGCTTTACAAATGGATGGCAAAAATCAACATTATTTTTTCCCTGTGTTCCATATCGCAAATGCCCCAGCAATAATTCGCCTAAAAAATTTATATGCCCTTTCATTAAACCGGGGTGCTGCTGTATGTCAGGGTGATTTTTTTCTATTTCATCTATTTCTTTACCTATCTGTAAAAAAATATCGGCAATAGACTGGTTGGCACTGCTTCTTATACGATGAAGAAATGGATAACCCGGTTCAGTATTAAGTTTTACAGCCGCAACGCCGGCGCCATCCTGCCCGCGGTTGTGTTGCTTTTCCATAAGCAGGTAAAGTTTGTTAAGCCCATACATTACTGAACCATACTGCTGCTGATAATAAGAGAAAGGTTTGCGTAAGCGAATGAAGGCAAGGCCGCATTCGTGTTTTATTTCGTCGCTCATTTATAAAAATGAAATCAATTAGAAGGCGTTTGTGCTAACACAAACATTAGATGCAAAGTTAAGAAATATGAGACAGTTATGCATCACCCTGAACATTGATTATTGAATGTTGCGTATTGAATATTGAACTTTTAAAAAACACACAATAATCAATATTCAACACTCAATTTTAAAGTATGGAGATGGGCTTTATTTAGTTGCCGTAGCCGTTGTTATCCACTTTTGCATTTCTGCGCAACTTTTGTATGCGTTGTCAACATTAATATAAAAGGTAGGAATATTTTTGGAGAACCATTTTTCCAGCGTATTGTTTTTCTTGTCCTCCAGGGCTCTTTGTGCTATCCTGCTATAATCGTCTTTAAGGTTTTCGCGGTGTGGTGCCGTTCTTGTAATTAATTGTACAATGCGAACACCTTTTTTGCCTCTGTCATCAGCGAATTCAGATGGCTGGGAATATTCTCCAACCGTAAGATCTTTTAATTTTACAACCATGTCCTTATCCAATTGATCGATGGTTACAAATGTGCTACCATCTTTACCCTGGATCCTTCCGCCTGTAAATTTGCTGGATTCATCATCGCTGTAGCGGGAAACGGCTTCTCCAAATTTCATAGTTCCTGCAACTATCTTCGATCTTACAGAATCTAATTTATGCTTTGCCTCATTCACTTCGATAGAAGATACCTGCGGAATTTTTAAGATATGCCTGATGGTTGCATCATCACCTGCACGGTTTACCATCTGGATTATATGGTAACCAAATTTTGTTTTAAAAACGGTTGATATTTGTCCCTCTTTTAAACTAAATGCTTTTGCAAGAAATATAGGATCCCATTGCTTTTCATTTTTATTTATATCATACTTACCACCGGTTTCTTTACTGCCCGGATCATCAGTGTATAAGGTAGCAAGATTTTCAAATTTTTTAGCGCCGCTTTCAACCTGCTGCTTATATTCTTTCAGTTGATCGATTGCATACGTTTCAAGCTCACGGCTGGCTTTGGGATAAAGCACTATCTGCCCTACTTCAACTTCTGATTCATAAAAAGGTAAACTGTCTTTAGGGATTGTTTCATAATAAGCCTTTACTTCAGATGGTGTGATCTTTACATCATCAACAATTTTAGTACGCATTGCCTGCGATAATTTTTGCTCACGAATTGATTGTTTAAAATCTTCTTTTAACTGGTAAATGCTTTTACCTGCAATTTGTTCTACAACATCTTTTGATCCGTACTGGTTAATAAAATACCTGACTTTATTATCGATCTCAGCATCTATTTCTTCATCAGAAACCGGAAGAGAATCTTTTTCAGCCTGTAGTACCAAGGCTTTCATGCCAAGAGCCTGCTCCAACAAAAGACATTTTGCATTATCGGGTATTTCAATATTCTGCCGCTGCATATCTAATATGCTGTTATCAATCTCACTTCTAAGAACGATCTTGTCTCCTACGGTTGCAATAATTTTATCAGCTAGTACTTTTTTTTGTGCAAAAAGAGAAACAAATACAAGAGAAAGCAATGCGGTTAAATAGAATTTCTTCATAATGGTATCAAAAATAAACAGCTATAAATTGAATAGCTGTTTTATATTTTAAATTAACAAATTATTAGTGGCGGTAGCCCTAAGGTCAACTTACAAAGTCCTCTTCACCTCTACTTCTTCAAAGGCTTCAATCATATCACCCGGCTTGATATCATTGTAATTTTTGATGATCATACCGCATTCCATATTGGTAGTTACTTCTTTGGCATCATCTTTAAATCTCTTCAGGCTTCCTAATTCACCGGTGTGAACAATGATACCATCTCTTACCAAACGTATCCTGTTGTTACGGGCAACTTTACCATCAAGTACCATACAACCGGCAACTGTTGCTTTATCAAATTTGTAAGTTTCTTTTATCTCTGCAACACCCAACACTTTCTCCTGAATCTTTGGTTCAAGCATACCTTCCATCGCACTCTTCACTTCATCAATTGCATCGTAGATGATAGAATATGTTTTTATCTCCACACCTTCATGCTCTGCAAGTTTTGATGCAGATAATGCCGGGCGAACATTAAATCCTATGATAACCGCATCAGATGCGGTTGCCAACAATACATCACTTTCAGTAATTTGACCAACACCTTTATGTACAACACTTACAGCAATTTCTTCTGTACTTAATTTTTGTAATGAATCACTTAATGCTTCTACTGATCCATCCACATCGGCACGGATCAGAAGGTTAAGTTGTTTAAAGTTTCCTAATGCAAGCCTGCGACCAATTTCATCTAACGTGATATGCTTCTTCGCTCTTATTCCTTGCTCACGCAGTATCTGCGCTCTCCTGTTTGCAGTTTCTTTTGCCTCACTTTCATCATCGTACACTTTAAAAGTTTCACCTGCCTGTGGAGCGCCATTCAATCCTAAAATTAAAACAGGTGTTGCCGGCGGCGCTACTTCTGTTCTTTGATTGCGTTCATTGAACATTGCTTTCACTCTTCCATAATTCTGTCCTGATACCAAAAGATCACCCTGTCTCAACGTTCCGTTTTGTACAAGAATCGTTGCAACATATCCACGTCCTTTATCAAGTGATGCTTCAATTACAGTTCCGCTGGCACCCTTTGCAGGATTAGCTTTCAGGTACTGAAGCTCTGCTTCCAATAATATTTTATCAAGTAATTCGTCAACGTTCAGTCCGCTCTTTGCGCTGATCTCCTGGCTCTGATATTTACCACCCCAGCTTTCTACAAGGATGTTCATCCCTGCTAATTGTTCTTTTATTTTTTCGGGATTGGCGCCGTCTTTATCAATTTTATTAAAGGCAAATATCATGGGCACATTTGCCGCCTGCGCATGAGATATCGCTTCTTTTGTTTGAGGCATCACTGCATCATCAGCAGCAATAACTATTACCGCGATATCTGTAACCTTGGCACCACGGGCACGCATGGCAGTAAATGCTTCGTGACCCGGTGTATCTAAAAATGTAATGGCTCTTCCATCTTTCAACATCACTTCATACGCACCAATATGCTGTGTGATACCACCGGCTTCACCTGCGATAACATTTGCATGACGGATATAATCCAGCAAAGATGTTTTACCATGATCTACGTGCCCCATGATGGTTACGATAGGCGGACGTGGTACAAGCTCTTCATCTGTGTCAGGAATTTCTTCTTCCAGTTCTGCCTCATCATCAATGCCGATAAATTCAACTTCATAACCAAATTCTCCGGCTACCAATTCTATCACATCCGCTTCTAACCGCTGGTTGATAGAAACCATTATCCCGAGGCTCATACATTTGCTGATAACATCAGCAAAACTTACATCCATCAGGTTGGCAAATTCACTCACCGAAATAAATTCAGTAAGCTGCAATTTATTATCAACCGCTGCTTCGCCGCTTTGCAGTTCTGCAGCTTCGTCTCTTTTTGCTTTACGATATTTTGCTTTTAAGCTCTTGCCTCTTCCACCGGAACCTGCAAGCTTGGCTTGTGTTTCCCGTATTTTATCCTGTATTTCTTTTTGATCGATTTCTTTGTCATCACGGCGTGCAACTGCTGGAGCATTCCTGTTAAACCTGCCACCACCGCCACCTTGCGGCCGATTACCCTGGTATGGGCTTGGAGGTCTTTGCCCCCCCGGAGGACGACCTTGTCCTTGTCCGCCTGGTCCGCGTTGGAAATTAGTAGTAGGGGCATTGCCAACTTTTTTCTGATCAACCGGGATGCGTTTGCGTTTACGCTTTTCATCCATAGGCCTTGTTTCATTATGCACGGGCAATACAATTTTACCCATGATCTTAGGACCTTCTAATTTATCGGCTTTTATGTTTTCAATAATTGGTGCCTCATCTTTTGGAGGTTCTGGAATTATTGCTACCGGTATTGGTTCGATTATCTCCGGCTTAGGTTCTACTTTCTCAGGCGCTGCTTCTTCTTTTTTCTTTGCTGCTTTTACCGGCGCTTTTGGTTTTTCTTCTATCTCCTCTTTCTTTTCTGCTGCTTTCTCTTTCTTTTTTGGTTTGGTAGATGAATCAATTGTACTGAGATCTATTTTATCAATAACCTTGGGTTGTTCAATTTCCGGAGCTTCAATTTTTGTTATTTCAGGAGTTGGCTTCGGGGGCTCGGGCTGTGGTGTTTCTATTTTCTCTTCTTTGATTTCTTCAACCGGAGGTGGCGGTGTTTCCTTGATCTTAGCCGCTTCTTTTTTCTTTATTGAAAGATCTTCTTCATCTCTTTTACGCTTTGATTCTGCAATTGCATTTTTAGGAAGATCAATCTGTTCTGCTTTTTGTTTTGCTGCCTTGTCCTGCTGAAATTCAGTTTGCAAAACACGGTACATATCCTCGGTAAGCTTAACATTGCCCTGAAGGTCGTCGTGGGAAAATCCTTTAGACTCAAGAAAGTCTGACAAAGTATCCTTTGCTATATTAAACTCCCTGGCTGCCGCCATTAACCGTGGTGTATTTACTTCTGACATTCTTATTCTTTAATCTAAATATTTATTGTTCCTGTTATCATTGGTCATTTGTCATTGTGTGATAGTCTTTAATTGACTCAATGACCATTGACTAATGACATTTTTTATTCCTTTTTAAACTCTTCTGTTAATACTCTTTTCACTTCTGCAATGGTTTCTTTTTCAAGATCCGTTCTGCGTTCCAACTCTTCATTGGTAAGGTCTATCACGCTTCTCGCTGTATCACAACCTACTCTTTTTAATTCATCAATAATCCATGTTTCTATCTCATCGCTAAATTCATCAAGATCGATATCAAACTCTTCAACTTCGCCTTCATTATCGCGGAAAACATCTATTTCCAATCCTGTTAATTCGCAGGCGAGTTTTATGTTCACTCCACGGCGCCCGATGGCAAGCGAAACCTGATCGGGCTTTAAATAAACATTTGCGTGTTTGGTTTCGTTATCGATCTCCATGCTGGTAATTTTAGCAGGCGTTAAAGAACGCTGTACTAATAATTGCTGGTTATTTGTCCAGTTGATAACATCAATATTTTCGTTTTTCAATTCACGAACAATGCCGTGAATACGGCTTCCCTTCATGCCTACACAGGCACCTACAGGGTCTATCCTGTCATCAAAACTTTCAACCGCAACCTTGGCTCTTTCGCCCGGGTCTCTAACAATTTTTCTTATTACGATAAGGCCATCAAAAATTTCAGGCACCTCAATTTCCAATAATTTGGCAAGAAAAGAAATGTCTGTTCTTGAAACAATAATCACCGCCTGGCTGTTTTTTAATTCTACTTTTTTTACAACAGCACGAATGCTTTCTCCCTTTTTAAAATAATCAGAAGGTATCTGTTCTGATTTTGGAAGTATCATTTCGTTGCCTTCTTCATCCAGCAATAAAATTTCTTTTTTCCAAACCTGGTAAACTTCACCGCTAACGATATCGCCTACACGGTCTTCATATTTTTTAATTAGAATATTCTTTTTAAGATCATTGATGCGACTTGCCAATGTTTGCTTACCGGCTAAAATTGCACGGCGGCCAAACTCTTTTTGAATATCAACTTCCTCATATAATTCTTCCCCAACCTGGTAATCAGGCTCTATCTTAATTGCATCTTTATACTCAATTTCTGTAAGTGTATTATAGAGATCATCATCATCAACAATCGTTCTTCTCCTGAAAATTTCAAGGTCACCTTTTTGATCATTTACAATCACATCAAAGTTTTCGTCCGATCCGTATTTTTTACGGATGAGTGTTTTAAAAACATCTTCCATCACCTTCATAAGTGTGGGCCTGTCAATGTTTTCAGCGTCTTTAAATTCCTGGAAGGAATCGATTAAATTAATACTTGCCATACAATATGGATGTTTAAAATGTTACCAGCACTTTTGCGTGCTTAACCTGATTAAATAAAATATTTGTTGTTGTAAGAACTGTTTTTTTTCCTTGTCCTGTTTTTTCTTCGATGATTATTTCATTGTCATTTACTATTGTTAATTTCCCTTCTTTTTTTGTTCCGTCATTCATTGCAACTTCTACTGTTCTGCCAATATTTTTTTTGTATTGGCGATGAAGTTTTAAAGGTTCTTCTACACCGGGAGAAGAAACTTCCAAAGAAAAATCACCGTTAGGAAATAATTCTGATTCTTCGATCTGGTTATACAATGCCCGGTTTACTTTAATGCATTTTTCAATTGTAATTCCGTTATCTGCATCTAAAAAAACCTTTATGTTATTACCCGGAATAACCTTTACTTCTACCAAAAAAACATCTTTACTACCCTCGAGCTGGGCGTTTACAAAATCCTCAATGGCTTTTTGTTTAGTATCGGGCATTATTACCTTTTCTACGGTTTTGAGAAAAGAAGAAGGGAACGATTTCGTTCCCTTTCACTGTTTCTTTTTGTCTGCTGCAAATATAAACTAAATAGTATTTACGTTCCAAATATTTCATTGTTAAGACTTCGACCTCGGTCCAGAAAGAATCCAAAAAGTTATTTATTTGCTGTTTTTTATATTTTTTGTTGCAGGTGTACATTAAATAATATTTTTACAGTATGAATATTTTTCGTTTAGCAGGTGAACTCTTCCTGATCTACATTTTATACAAGCTGATATTTGACTTCATAATTCCCATTTATAACACCACCAAAAAAGTAAAAAGCCAATTTGGTGAAATGCATAAAAAGATGAATGAGCAGATGAATACATTTAATCAACAGCAGGCAAACGCTCCTAAAAAAAGCACACCTGATCCTGTAAAAAAAGAAGATTATATAGATTACGAGGAAATAAAATAAGTAGTAAGTAGTAGGTAATAAGTTATAAGTTTTTTATAACCCCAGGTCTTGCAACATCATTCCTTCTTCTAAAAAAATTGTTTGCAATCCTAATGCTTTCGCGGCATTGATATTCTGAATTGAATCATCAATAAATAAAGTCTCTGAAGGAGATAAATTATTTTCTTTTAAAACATATTCATACACTTCTTTGCCGGGTTTGCGATGACTAATTTCATGAGAATAATATGCCTTATCAAAATAGTCATTCAATAATCCATGGTAAATTTGATCCTGGTAAATTTTATTAAATGCTGTGTGATGAATAATATTTGTATTGCTTAATAAATAGAGTTTATACTTTTGTTTGATGACCTTAAGTGTATGTAGCGCTTCTTCTCTATACTTCAGCAGCATTGCATTCCAGGCGGTTTTAATTTGCTCATCTGTTAACTCAACATGGCTCGACTTTCTAAACGCATCATAAAATTCTTCTTCATTTATTTTCCCTTCTTCTAAATCATGAAAAAGAGGATTGGCATTTTTTTGAGAATACATCTCATCAAAATTTTTTATGCCAAGGTCTTTGAATGCTTTGTCTGTTTTGTTATAATCAATATTTAAAATAACACCACCAAAATCAAAAATGATTGCCTTAATATTTTGCATGAAAGTTTAAAAAGATTTGATAAGGCGTAACTGAACCATTTTTTTCTCTTTAGAAATACCATAAGCAAGATTTGCTAAAATCCCGTTGAACGGCGCTAATAAAAACCCTGCTCCATAATCTGTATGCCATGTGTTAGAAGTTTCGGATGGTTGCCAAACTCTTCCTTCATCATAAAATACAGAAAAGCCGATCTTACCATTCATTAAATAGCTTCTCAAATTTGTAATAAACCTTAGTTCGTTACTATTTGCAAAAGCTGTTTTACCAAAAAATCTTTCACGCCTGTAGCCACGAAGGTCGTCAGCTCCGCCAATATGAGGTAACTCGTAAAACAAAGGATTGCCTGTAACTGTTCCGCCGGCACCCCGGATAGAAAGCGAAAATTTAGAAATAAGAGGAATGTATATCTGAATTATCCCTGAATATTTTTGAAAGGAAGTGCTTTGTGTAAGATTTTGGTAATGCGCTGCAGTGCCAATAAATGAGAAACCGGATGTTGGAACAATTGAATCATTAAAGTTGACATACTTATAATTTATTTGCCCACCTGCATAATTATTTGTCATAAAAATATTGGGTTGTATTGGTGCAATATTTTTAATTACAAATCTTCCTGTATCATTAATTATCTGCACGCTTTGGTAAAAGCCGGAAATTGTAAATGTGTTTTTTCCAAACTTTCTCTGCAACCCAATCTGTCCTAAAAATTCTTTTGTTTGTGTTCTGTTGAACTTAATATCCGTTGTTGTTAGTTTAGTTTCATTACCTACACCATAAAAATTTATCCATCTTCTTACATCGTAATCAGCATTTAAAAGAAGATCCCATTTACCAATTGCACCGGGAAAAAGTCCCTGGTAAAAAACACTAACTGCTTTTTGTGTAAGTGAATATCTTACTCCAATATCCTGCTTGCCGGCAAACGGAAATTTTCTCCATTTACGATGAAGTACGCCATAGGCTAAGCCTACAAAAAATTTATCTTCATTACTATACCACAACAATGGCCTTATTCCTTTTTTATCAGGAACATAAGTATCGTAATTATAAGTGTGATCAGTACTGTCAGATAAATGCAGTTTTGTTTTTGAACTTATAAAATTATTTTTATCATCATACACATCAACTTTGGTGTTTGAATTATTAATGATGGAATCTTTTTCATCACCACCAATAATGCGAATCCTTATCCCGTTATTAACTTTACCATTGATGTGATAAATATCATTGCCGGATAATCCAAACAACCTTATCTCTTTTGTTTCATCATTTTTAAAAACTCTTGAATAGAAAGGATGATCTTCTGTTTCTCCTTCTTTATTTATTTTATATACATTGATGACAGTTTCATTATCGCTGCGATCTATTTCAAAATCTTCATCTTTTTTGCTTCCTGCTATTTCAACTTCTTTCGCTAAAAAATAATAATACTTTGTTGCATCGTCCACAAGATTATTGCGGCGTGATTTTAATTTTGCAATGATATCATTTCCCGAGATTGCGAAAATTTCCGCGGGCATTTGTTTTACTGAAGATTCAATAACATTATCTGTAAGCGCCCGTTGCAGGCCTTGGGCCTGCGTTTGCCATTGTTCTAATGTAACATGATTGGTTAAAAACCTGTCGAGCATTCTTAGTTCAGTACTTAAAGTTGTTATATCTTTTATGGCGTAATCAAAGCTTTGGAGGTACTTCATTCCTGCGGCAGAAATAATTATTTTTAGAAGTAAGCCATCATACTTAAAAAAAGCCTGGTCTCGATCTGTTGGTATGGGAACATAAATATTTTGTTTTCCGTTTTCTATTTTGCCCCATTTCCATTGATCCCAATGCCTGTCCCAATCGCCAATAAACATATCAAACAATCTTGCTTTTGCAAACGCAACTTCATCCACCTGGTTGTCATTATCATCAAATAAATTATCAAGCAATTTATCAGAACCTATAAATTTATTGAAGCCGCCTAAATTAGGTGCACTGCTCCAATCACCTTTTGGCCGCTGTTCTAAAAGATAAACCTTGCCCGCATATTTTGCATTTAAAGTATCAAGCGCCGTTTGCTGAGGTAAATAAAAATATTGAGGATAAGTGTGTGGTATGTTAGCGCTTTCTGACATTAGTGGTACCGCCAACGCTCCATAAGGATGAGACGTGGAAATTTCATCATTAGCAATATGCTCAGCAAAAGTGTGTTTAAGAATTTTTGGAATAACCGGGGCCAATGATTTATCTACCGAGCGCAAAGTATATTCCTTGTCACCTGCGAATTTTATGTGTAAAGATTTTGATTGGTGTGATCCACCTTCTTCATAAGAAACCATTCCACCTTTTGCAGTATCTAATTTTAAAACAGGAAAAGTAACGGGGGCTATCCACCCCTTACGATTATTTTTACCCCAAAGCCATTGATAAAATGATGAGCGTTTGTATTCGGGTCCGGCGGCAATGGTTTTGTATTTGGTGCTGTCAGAATTATTTTGAGCGATTATAGAACCGGAAATAAAAAAGAAAAAAGCAGCCAAATAAAATTTATTGATATGTTTCATTAATAATTATTTCGTAATTGATAATAAAAATCAAGCCAATAAAGCATTTCGTTTTTCTTATAAAAGTAAATAAAGAATAATGAGAAATAAGAAAAGGGTTTCAATTTCTTGAAACCCTTGATCTTTTGTGGGCCCACCAGGACTTGAACCTGGGACCACCTGATTATGAGTCAGGTGCTCTAACCAACTGAGCTATAGGCCCGCTTGCAATTAAGGATTCCAAAAGCACCTCTTCAAAAAACTTCAAGCACCTTTTCAGGCACCTATTGTCGCGGTGAAATTACGTATTCATGTACAAATTCAGTGGAAACAATTTGCCTCCCTGAAAATTAGGATAGAGAGAAACCTTGTTCTTCTCAACCCTTTAATACTCTTTGTGCGAGCCCGTACATTATTGCCCCTTATACATATAGTTAGTACCCGGATATAGAGTGTTACTAATTCTATTGTACTAGCTGTAGTAACGTGAATTCTCACTAACTTTAGGGGATAAAGTCAGATTCTATGAATAAAAAGACAATCGTACAAGCAGCAGCACTAGTGGTTATTTTTTTGCTACCAGCGGTTACACCACCCGTTTCTTTAGCAACAACAAATGTAGCACATGTACAAACTTCTATAAACCGCGGAGAGCATCATGATCATACCCGCGCAGATAGAGTTGACCGTATACTTGACCTCGGCAAGGGACTCAAGGTGTATGGAAATCTTAATACTCCGCATCCTATCCATGAGACGACCTATGTACAATTTGCCACTCTTGCTACTCTTGTGACTATAACGAATGCGTAAACTAACATTCTTATGAATACGAAGACAGTGGTAACCGCAGCTATTTTGGCAACAATGGGTGTTGAAAACTCTCTAAAACATAAGGAGGATGATCTCCACACTCATATTGAAGCTGAGCCAGCCATACAGAACCAAATCATTGGCATTACATACATTTCAGGCAGAATAAAGATTACGGAGTTTGCAGATCACACCTATTCCTATAGTGTTGAGGACAGGTAATAGTGTAAGAAGTCAATTCTAACTTAGTCACTCATATCTAAAATAGTCTCCAAGTGAGGCCGCTCCATTAATTAGCACTCGCAATGAAAAATGGGATTGTATTTGCGGCCATATCCTCCAGGAATTTCTGAAGTTTCTCGTTATCTACTGCCTCCTTTATAGCAACTAAGGTTGAGCACATCGCAACACGCGAATAGTTTTCATCGATAGGAAGTTCTTTGTACTTGACTATGGCCTGTTCAAGGTGCGCAACCAGCAAGTCCTTTGGTTGTAACTTAGCGAGTAGTTTGATCATGTTGTTCATTCGTGAAGAGTTTAAATTGTAATAAAATGATGACTGCCTTAGGTCCAACCTATCTTGCACCAGACTGCTTTTCTTCTCTACCTTTGCTGACTTAAACACTCTACATGTTACATAAACAGAGGTATTTGGACAAGATTGATGGGCTTGTTAAAATGGCGGATGGGATTATCGAGGTCATAAACGGAGATAAACAATACATTTCAAAGGACTCCACTGACCAGGCCCAATTTCTTGCCGAAGCACAGCAATTCATCTTAGACTTGTATGGAAAAGATTCGCCGATGTATCTAAACTATCTTTCGGCCAACAGACGAACTTTCAAAACTTATGCTTCACTCTACGCTGAGGTGAAAGGGGTACTGTTAGCGGTAAGAAATAATATCGACCAAGGTTGGCTGGATAACGTAAGAAATGAGTTGTCAGCGGAAATTTTCGACGACTACCTTGAAATGGCATCGTATTTAAATAGTCAAGGATTCTATATCGCAGCAGCCGTAATCGCAGGTACAACTCTAGAAGAGAGATTAAGGCAATTGTGTACAAAGAATGGGCTTCCGGTTGAAAAGGCTGATGCAAAGGGAGAAATGAAACCAATAAAAGCTGAAAACTTGAATTCCAGCCTGGTTACATTCTATATTGATGGAAAAGCAGATTCAAAGCTTGTTACGGCAAACTATGGGTTAAGAAATCATGCTGCTCATGCAGAATGGAACAACGATCCTCCTGAGAAAAAAGATATCCGCATCGCACAAGTTGAGTTGATGATAAGCCAGATTAAGCACTTCATTAAAACCAATCCTATCTGATAATGTTGGAATAATGTGCGTTACTTCTTACCTCCATTGACCTGCATCACAATTAAGAATATGAGTCCTACTACGCCTATAGTAAGCCCGATGACTGGACTAAGTAAACACATCACTGCGGTGATAACAATCAAAATTATATAGGAATATATCATCATCTCTTTAGAATTTACTTATCATCTTGACTGAACCATATTAACCCTATTACCAATACTATAGCGGATAATCCTACACTAATTCCACATAAAGCTGTACACACTAGTAGAAGTACAATCACCTTCATATAGTATGATTTGATGAGTTAGAAGAGTAAAGCCCACTGGCAGCCTTTCGCTCAATTGTGAAATGCAGCCAGCTTTGTGCATTCATACTGGTATTAACGACTGTCACATATTTGGCAAACATTGAAATTGTTGCTCTGATTTTCATGTGTGTGGTTTAAGGTGATGTAAATGTATGTGATAGGCGTCACACATAACGCCAATAATGCAGCCGTCAAGGCTTGCGATTAAAACTCTAACTTCCTCGAACTTGGTCCACCTGCTCGGGAAAAATCTTCCGTGCATATGCTAAACGTTTGCGTAGTCGGTTTTCCATAGGCGGACATATCGATTAACATTCCCCGCGTGAAGGTTGTATACATATTTCCCTTGACGTAAACGTCGCTATAAGTCGAGCTCAAGTCGTAACTATGGGTATATCCACTTCGCTCTTTTTGATTCTTCAGGATGGAAAACAGTTGCTCAATCCTGGGTAGCACCAATATGAAATTTTTAGCTGGTCCGCATTCCAAGAAACTTTGGCAGGTGTCTTCGCCTGTAAGTGTAACGGAATAACCCTTACCGGTACTATTATATTCGATAGCAACATCTGCATGTAGTACTGAGTTAACTGAGCTTAATATCACTGATGGGATATTTTTATAATGGCCGATTAGCCGGTCAATCTCTGAGGACTTAGGTTTAGAAGTCACGCGTTTTTTCTGCTGAGAAAACGAAAAGTGATAACTTAGGATGAATACGAGCGCTAAAAGCGTTGTTCTGATTTTCATAATGTGGTTTTAGGTGATGTAAATGTATGTGATAGGCGTCACACATGACGCCATTATTGCAACTATATATTTGGAGGTTGCGGTGTGAACTATAAACACAATGAGGCATACTGCAAGTCGTTTGGCAACCAATTGAGGAAACTCAGACAAACAAAAGGTATATCCATGCGTAATTTGGCGCTTCAGGCAGATATGGAATATTCACAGCTCTCAAAGATTGAAAGAGGCGTAATAAATACTACTATCAGTACCGTGTATGCGCTTTCCGAAGCATTGGATATACCCATGAAAGAATTCTTCGACTTCAAACTTCCTACTGTGGGTAAGAAGTAGGCTCCACTTCGTTTTCAATGGTTCTTTGGTTAGGCTGGGTAAACCATATCAAAAGCGATGGAGGAACAAAATACAGCATGACCAGCTGCCACTTGTCCTCTCAGAAGTTGATTTGTATTGCAAAGCACTCGAACAAATACACCCTGCCGTAAATCTGGTAAAGGAATTTTCCTCTTGGATGTTGAGCAGTAATTATCCGCTCTACCCACACCATTGTCCCGGCTTCGAATGTACCGACAGGCTTGATACAGCACACTCTGATAGGACAATACAGAACTCTTAAGTGGCCATTAGAGTTCACTACCAATAAAGCATAATCGCTGTTTGGCATATCGTTGTGTTTTATCATGCGTTGGAGAAATAAAAAGCCTGGCCTTTCCGGCACCAGGCTAAACCCACTCATGGCAACTATTTCAAGTACCAATTGAAGGTCTTATTTTGTAATGCTGCTTTGATGTTGTAGACAAAACTGAAAGCGTTCACACCTCTTTCTACAAACTGGTCTATATATGTGGACTTGTTTGCGTTAGTAAACAGGTTGAAGAGCCTCCAGAGATTTATTGTACCATCATCCATCTTGCAGAATGAATCATCTTTGTAAAAGTCCCTGACTACACTTCCCATTTGGTTATCACCAAACAACAATGGCGGTATGTCGTTCTTCATACTATTAGGCAGGTACTGGTACATTCTAGCTCTACCAATTAATTGCGCAAACTGATGCTCAGTCAAGCTATAGTTGCATAGCTGCTTCAAGTGAAACATGTGATGCTGCTGGTTGTAGTTTTGAATGAGACTTCGGATGCACGCCTGTAATTGCCCGATGCTACTCACTTTGAGATCCATCATGGTTCCGTCTGTCCAGACGCATAGGTTAAGACATATCTTGTTCTGGAAACCAATGAAGATCTTGAAGTGTTCATCAGCCCCTTTCTTGTTGTACAAGTTGTCGAGGTTGTATGACTTGATACCTCCTATGGTAAGGGAAAGTGTGTTGCCATCTACCAAATCATTGATGGATGGAATCTCGATAATGAAAGCCATGCGTTCGTAAAAGATAGTTCGCTCCCAATCTTCAAGTGCGTTGGCAGGCTTGTCTTTTGCTTCCGGTATTCTTCCTTTGATAGGATGTGAAAGCCTCACAGTTGGCTTTAAAATCGTTTCCGCCTTGAACATTTCAGCTACAACAGATTGGGTAACCTCTATGAATTCAGCGCCTGAAATAAGCCGCTCATTGTCCTTTGCATAAACGGGTATTAGATGCTGTGATCTAATCTCTTCTAAACTACATCCAATCGTGTTTGCCCGAATGAAAGGCTTATCAGTTGATACTTCTTCAAAAGGAATGAAGGAACTCTCATCGGTACTTCTATTCTGTACTGGTACTAGGCTTAAGGTGTTGTCCATTTGTTGAGGGGTTTAGTTGATGTGAAATATGGTTTAAGTGATTAGGTGCTGATACTAAAAGTTGTTGGCGCCTCTTTGTGAAAGCAGCTGTGTGTTTGATCAGTGAAGATGCAGATTGAGTCTTGTACAATGTCAATAGCTCTTCTACAGTTTTGCAGTTGTCAATGGATTGCTGTACTTCAATAAGAGGTACCAAGGACAAAGGATCACTACCAAGATTACACCACTCCAGAATTTGTTTGCCGGTTGAGATTGATATTCTACTCTCCGGTTTTCCTTCGAATAATCCTGTGCGGTCTTTACTGGCTACAGCATTGTGTTTGATGTCGAGTTCAAACACGAGAGTGAATTCATAATCCATCCCATCACGGGTTACACCTTTCATTCCGACTTTTTCCGGTACCATCTTGCCATTCTTTTCCTGCAAGACATAATCCTGTTTACTACGTATCGTACCAATGATGTGACAACTACTTTGAAGTATGATCTGAACAAAAGCATTATGCCTTGGCGTGAGTTTACTCCAATTGGTGAAACTATTACCTGCCATGTTTCCATGTATGTCCAAGATCCCACCGGCACCATCCCATTCGTGACTACATGAATCGATAATGATAACTTCAATTCCTGATTTCTCGCAAATCTGGATTGCCTCAATGTACTTTTCAGGAGTAAAGGGTGCTGAGATACTAACTGTATTGAATGTACCAAGGTGTGAGTACAATTCTGCTGAATGATTTTCTGTGTCGACTACAGCGATCTTTGTCCAATCGCCACAAAGACCAAATGCCAGGTACAAGGCACTGAATGTTTTTCCTGATCCACTTGGGCCTTGAAGAGCAAGCTTAATCTTGGCTCTTTGCCTTGATGCTTTACGTAATTCCATAATTACTACTTTGATTGTTGGGTGAAATGAAAAAGGGCAGAACTGCCTGTTAGCAGCCTGCCCAAAAATGAATCTTCTCAGAGGATTGCTTTACATTTCTGCAGTAGCAAACTCCCTTTGATCTACCGGTTGTTCTTCCGATGTTTCCTCCATGGTATATTCATACCTGTGAGATAACATAATGACTTCCCCGGTTTCCTTTACGGTATATTCGTAAGGTTCTGATAGTACCCTTTGAACAGTACCGGGTAACTGAGTGCCGACCAGCGATTCTGCTGTGCCTTCATCGAATGTAGTAGCAATGTAACAAGTACGTGTTGTGAGATACACCTTGCCTGTTTGTTGACTTTGCACTGCTTCAACGCCGCCTTGTAGTTTAAGACTAAAGAAGGGCTTGCCATCAGTGTTCTGTGATGTTTTACAAGAAATTACTTTGACCATGATTTGAGTTTTTGAGATTACACCCACGGGTTATTCCAGGGCAAGATTTCGTACGGGGCAGTCATCCGAGGTGGTTACTATGGACAGACATACTTACAAAAGCTGTACAATGTAGGGGGGTACTTTTTTTTCTGTACAGAAAAGGGGCAGGGGTCGAAAAAAAAGGCCATATCCGGAAATCCTGCACGAACGGGGTACTTTTGAGTATAATAATTTTAGGATACAGGGCAAAAAATATGATCCATGCTGTATGATTACTCATAATGATACTTCCAAAAGCTTGACAGTAGATAGGGGAGTTTTTATTTGTGCCCAAAGATCCTCGTATGCATAGGTTATAGGGGATATAGGGGTAGGTGGTCTAACCTAGTGATACATTCGTTACTCTGCTAAAAGGGCATAAAACCCATTCAACTGCGCTTTGTTTGGCACTCGCAAATCTCTTACCATTTCAGGATCGAGTTCACTACAATTTTCTACCAATAAAGTGGTAGCTACAACGGTTGCAGGAATTGTCCCCCTTCGAATCAACCAAGGGTTTACAATATGCATGGTTAAATCATCGGTCTTGAATAATATATTGAGCTCACGCAATCTAGAAATTACCCCTTCAAGTCTTCCTTTCAATCTATATTCGCAGCTCCATAAGGCATTATTTCTTTTGAGCTCCTCCAAAATTTGCACTACTACTTTCCGTTCCCCAGCCTTAAGGGAGGAAAATAAAAAAGGCTCTATCATTACAAAGTCTGTTGGAACAAGTAGTTTCTTATTAGCCGTAGTGGTTTTCTTGAAACTGGTAGGAGTTAATTCAACATCTGGACTATTTACTATAATTGCTGAATAGGCTGCTTTTTGCCATAAACTTGCCAATTTTAGATTTGCTTTGTGGGTCTTACTTTTACTCATGTCAACTATACATTTTTGTATACTTTAGTTCATCATACACCAATAAAAGTATACATTATCGTGCATTTTTAGTTCTCTCAAACCCTTTACTACACTACATTTGTCATGATTTTTGTGCGCAGAGTAATAAGGACGACCTCTCTTTTATCTCTTTTAAGCATACGCACTCCTCCCACCTCCATAATATGTACTCTTAAAATGGTTGAAGAGCGTTACGGTTTTTTCGTCAATATCACTTTGTGTGTACGGTTCCGGTAATTGCTCGAACAAGTACATGCTTATTACTTTCCTCACATCTGCGGCTATGGAATTTTTATCACTCCAGTACTCCACTTGCAATGACTCTCCTTTCAACTTGTCGAGCAGCTGTATCGCCACACTTTTCACTTCGTTCCTGTCCCTTGTACTTAATTGAGGCTTTAGTAGCAAATCGAATATGGCTGCTTGCTCTTCTGTGAGGCCCTCTTTAGCCACACGCTGCTCTTCCGCATTCATATTCTGTACAAGCTTAACTAACTCCTGGAATACATGCTCAAGCCGCTCCCTGTCCTTGCCATCATTGTACTCCTGTATGATCTCCATGTACCTGTTATAAAAGTCGATCCTCGTAGGGTTTTGTTGAATCATCCTTTGCAGACGTTGTTCAACCTGCTCCTTAAGAGTTGCAACAGTAGTGTTTTTATGCGAGGACTTTTCATATAGTTTTTTGATGAGTTCAAAATCGAGGTGGCTTATGTCAATTACATTACCCTCCTTGTACTCACTTTGGAAAGGTTCCTGATCTTCTGCGGCTTTGGTCACTGAAGCATCTACAATGTCCTGTAACTGCTTCATCAGTACTGTAAGATCGGCTTCCTTAGTATTCCTTTGAATCCTGTCATACAGTGCCTGGATTGCTTCTTTATATTGTACAAGATGGGAAGCTCGTGGGTCTAATCCTACGGCCATGTACTTTTTGAAAACTATCCTGGCTAAGACTTCAAAACGCTTCTTGGTTTCTTCGTTTGTATACACAGCATCTTCGCCATCCTGTATTGCCCGTAAACGCTGCAATCCACCAGTGTCTACAATCCTCTGTAGGTCGAAATGCAGTTCGTCATTTAGATAGGCGGCCATTGCATCAATCGTATCTTTAAACTCCTCTATCAGCTCCTCAGTAGGCTTCACAATAGGCGATATTACACCATCACTTTTTTCATCATCCCCCACTGCATAAACTGCGAGTGCATCTAACAAATTTTGGTAGGTATCAATGTAATCTACAATTAGCCCATTGTTTTTACCTTCACTAATCCTGTTAGCTCTGGCAATGGTTTGCATCAGCGTATGAGCCTTCAAAGGTTTGTCAATGTACATTGTAGACAAGGTTGGCACATCAAAGCCTGTGATCCACATGGCGCAAACTATAGCTAACCGGAATGGGTTGTCTTCATCCTTGAACTCAGTTTCCAAATCACGGGTATTCATCTTTTCTCTATGTACTGTAATATCCAAATCCCAGGCCTTGAACTTCTCAATTTCATTTTGTTCGCCACTCACCACTACAGCCACTTCCGTATCCTTTATCCATTGAAGATTTTGCGCTTTGGTAAGTAACTCCTGATCGTCTTTCTCCTTTGGTAGTTGCTTCTCAGTCTGTGCGATGTACTCTCCCCAGGCAGTAGTTATGTAATTGTACATTTTGACTGCTGTGATCTTATCAATACAAACGAGCATCGCTTTCCCTTTATAACCCCGGTTGCAAAAGTGTTGTACAATATCCTTCGCAATCGCTTGTAGTCTATGCTTAGCCGTTAGTATGGGGTACTCATTTGCAAATAGTTGTTCCAGTCGTGCTTTTTGATCCTCATCGAGTTCTGCCTTCTCAGTAGCATCCCTCATTTGTTGGGTAATCTGTACATTATCTAAGTGCAGTAATTCACCTCTATTCTCATAGTACAAGGGCACAGTAGCACCATCATCAACACTTCGTTTGAAATCATAGATGGAAACGTAATCACCAAATATCCTGCGTGTGATTTCATCATTCTTAAAAAGTGGAGTGCCTGTGAAACCAATAAAAGATGCATTGGGCAATGTTATTCGCATATTCGTTGCAAGGCTTCCAGCCTGTGTTCTGTGGGCTTCGTCAGAAATAACTATGAGGTCATCTCTATTGGTACAGATACCCGTGAAGTTGAATTTATGGATGAGCGTGAAGATGTATCTCTTGTCTTCTTTTAGCAGCTTGCTGAGATTATCTCCGCTTCCTGCTTTTACACTAAATGGATTCTTCTTGCCCGGTTCATAGGGTGGAACAACGCCAACACCACTGAACGTGCCGTATATCTGGGTATCTAATTCGTTGCGGTCCGTTACAATGAGGAACGAGTAGTTGCCCTTGAATGTGCGATGTATCTTCTGGCAGAAAAAAACCATGCTGTAACTTTTACCACTACCTTGTGTATGCCAGAATACGCCCAGCTTTTGCCGTTCTTCTTTGCTGATTAATCCCTGTTTGTACTGGTCCTCTTTGTGAGCAAAATTCCTGATGGCTTTGTTTACACCAATGAACTGGTGGTTACGTGCAATGAGCTTAACAACTGAACCCATTGTCTTGGTATCGTACAGGATGAAGTTTTCAAACAAGTCTAAGAAGCGGCTCTTATCACATATACCTCTGATAATGGTTTCCATGCTCACTATGCCTTCTTCATCTTCCTGTATACGCTTCCAGTCGTTGAAGTGCTGGTATTTCCCGGTGATTGAACCTACCTTGCTATCAAGCCCGTTACTAAGTATAACGAATGCATTACAATGGAACAAATGTGGGATGGTAGATTTGTAATCTCTAAGGTTGTTTACGTATGCTGTCTCCAGGTTCTTATGTACTGCTTTCAGTTCTATGAATAGGAGTGGAATGCCATTTACAAACCCAATAATATCAGGACGGCGCATGTAGCCAAAGTTTCCTTCCACCCACAACTGCCTTATCGCGATGTACTTGTTGTTCTTTGGGTTCTCAAAATCGAATAGGCGTAACCGTTGGCCTTGTATGTTTTCGCCATTTGCATTCTTGTAATCTACCGGAATGCCATCTCTTAATAGCTCGTACTTTTCATAATTGGTATCGCCCAAGGTTTTGGAAGATGAGTACTCCGCTAATTTTTGTATTGCCTGTTGGTAGGCTTCATCAGGTACATGTGGATTGTACCGCTGCAAAGCATCAAGTACATAACGGTTAAGAGTAGTCGCTTTTTTATTCTCCCTCCCAAGCATACCATCAACACCGAAGGTTTCTGCATCATAAGCCACTACAGTATCCCAACCCAATTCGCTGAAAAGGTTGATGGCTGTTTGCTCTATGAGTTTATCTTCTCCGTACTGGTAGGGCATAAGTCGATGAAATGTTGAGTATTAGGTTATCCAGTTTTGTTCCTTCATCCAGCCATAGCATTTCCTCCATCTATCTTCACTAATCAGCTTTTTGTTATCGTGCCAGTTATTCAATACCTCGTTCACAATTTCATCTTCATTCACTGCGGTTTGTTTAGTACCTAAGTCTCTCCAGACCTCATAAATAGTTGCCACCATCTCAGCTTTTTCTGTTGGCAGTTTACCAAAGATGGCTAGCAAGTTATCTATACCTATCTGTTTATCGCTGTAGTACTTTTCAAACTCTGTTTTGTATTCACCACGCTTCGCCATTGGTTTGTACTTTGGAAAGCCCTGTTGATTCTTGTACATTTCAAACCACTGCTTTTCTTTCAGCTGCTTATCAATGGAGCGTATCATCTGGTTATCATAAGGACCTGCTGCATCCCGATGATAATTGCTGACTGTTTCTATTCCGGCCAGATACTCACACAGATACATCATCTTCATCAACTTTACATGCCCGAATGTATTCTCTTGCCAGAGCGCATCTACAAGGTAAGCTGCCAGTACTGAACGTAAATAATACTGTGCTCCCGTTTTAGGCTTCTTTGTTTCATAGACCTCTTCATCTTCCGCAATCTCACTAACAGGTATCGGCATCTGTATTATTTTGGCTTCATGTACTTGATCGCTTAGATCAATCTCGCCACTCATGAGCTTTGGTAATAGCATATCTCTTGCATGGCAGAGTTTAGCGATTTGCTTTGTCAAGTTGAGCATTTGATTCTGCATCACTTGTAGCTTCTGTTCAACCTCAATAGCTCTTTTTGAGAGAGGATATGCTAACTCTAGATTCTCCATTTCGCTTTTTGTGGTTGCATTGAATATAGCACCATTCCCTATTCTATCCTCAATGGAAAAGAAGTCCTTAAGTATTTGATACTGCAGTTGCTGCAATCCATCTTTATGCCTAATAGCACTCACACCTCTACCAACACAAATACTATCTGTTGCAAAGTTCAATCTACCAACAGGAGCTCTAACGCTCATAAGAATATCTCCTTCTTGTGCAACTCTTGCCGGTTTGGAGCAGTAGATTTTATGTTGTACAAAACGAAATCCGAAATTAGTGACACCTTGATGAAAAGGTAAGCCATCTTTGAGATCATTATACGTATCTGATGGAGGGCTCTGCCCCATAATCAAGGCACAAACATCGCCTAACTTCATATTTGTTGTCTCACTTTCTTCCATCAACATCTTATACTCACACCTTGAAGCATAGTCCAGCAGTTTTATCCTTTGCACGTTGTTCTCTATTAAATCATCGTAGGTACTGAGAATAGATGCAATCCGCCGTTGGATAGGGAGAGGCGGAAGACTGAACTCGTAATTCTCAATAGGCTCTCTTAAAGCCCTTTGTCTTCCCGAAGCACCTTGCATACTCTTTTCCGCTATTTCACGCACATCTCTGGTCAATGCCAAATAGTAGATAAACTTGGAATCAGTAATTCCTTCTCGATTTCTGAACACAAAGAACTCTGTAGACCCAATTCCTATATCATTCTTTAAGCCCTTTACCTCTGCAATCTTGCCATTCTCAAGACAAGGAGTGATCCTTGCAAAAATTGTATCGCTATTCTTGAACTTTGACCCACTTGACCCTCCTTTTTTCAATCCAGCTGGAAACGCATACTTGAAACCAGGTGTGATATTTTCCATCATGATGAATTCATACTCCTCAGCATTCCTCAAACTGTGGGATGGATTAAAGTAAATTATATCTCCAATTCGTTGTTTCATCCACTTCATCTACATGATCGTTTTATAGTTTGATGAAATGGCTTCAGCAAGTTGCATAGCTTCTGTATTCAATATATCCAACTCCGTGTGGATGATCTGCAGTTTATCCTCCCAGTCTTCAATTATATCAGCACTAGTATCAATCCCAACATAGCGACCAGGACTGAGACTGTAATCTTTTGCAGCAAGTTCGTCTATGCTTACCATTTTGCACAAACCAGGTACATCAACAAACTCTCCATCCACAAAGCGTTTCAGCAACCAACCGCTTTCATCTACCAGATATTTCAATTGTCGCCATACAACAAGATTCCCTTCATGCTGTTCATTAACTATCCGCAAGCTCGTTTTAATCTTCAACTCAAGTACTTCTTTGTTACGCTGTATATCGTATTCTTTTTCATGTGCTTCCCATGCAGCAAGCCATTGCTTATACAGATGGGTTATATGTTTAATCTGTGGGTGCAATTGATGATGCAGATTGTGCAACATTAGCCACTGATTATTGAGCGCATTGTGAGCATTCTGTTTGTCTTTAAGCAGTGCTTCCCAATCGTCAAGATCATCTTGCCATTCCCTTATATCATTACAGAGTTTATGGATGTAGCCAGATATTTCCTCCGCCAGATTACAAAGTCCTGCAATACCAACCTTGTATGCCTTAGTATCATTGGCTTTGTCGAATTCTATTTTGCTTCCCAGGCTCTGTACCTTGATGGCAATGGTATTTACCTGTTTAATCTCGTGCTCTAAATGACCTTCATATTTCTTCAACTCCCCCATTGCAAAACATAAACGGGTGTGCAGAATCGAGGAAAAGTATTTCTGATCACCCCTGTAAAGTTTTACAATAGCTGTGAGATTCTGCAATTGCTCGGGGCTAAAATCATTGATGGTAGTAGATACTTTGCGGTATACTTTTCGGGCATCGAGCATCAGTATTTTATCCTTGCGCTTTTTGTCGTTCTCTTTTGCCCGGTCGTAAAACCATAACGTACAAGGCAGGCTGCGTGTATAAAAAAAGTTGTTGCTGATAGATACCATAATATCCACCGCACCGGTTTTTATCAACTTCTCACGGATAAGTTTTTCACTGTGCCCGGCATCACTGGCACTACTTGCCATTACAAATCCTGCCCGGCCTGTATCATTGAGGTATCCATAGAAGTACTGTATCCAGAGGTAATTGCCGTTATCGTTTTTAGGTAAGCCAAAAGGTAAGCGTGGATCCTTTTTCACCACTTCTCTTTCCTTATCCACTTTGTCTACATTGAAGGGTGGATTGGCCATCACAAAATCACACTTCCCCACAAGTTCGTGCTTATCCTCATAAAAAGTATTGCCTTCCAAAACGTTGCCCTCAAGGCCGTGTACCGCCATATTCATCTTGGCAATGTTAGCATTGGTACTGGTTTTCTCCTGACCGTAAAACATCACCTGCTTGTTGGGGTCTTTATGCAAGCTCTCGATAAAATGTCCTGTTTGTACAGCCATTCCAAAACTTCCGCAAGCGGGATCAAGTACAATACCATGATCGGGTTCGATGAAATTCACAATGGTAGATACTAATGAAATGGGTGTAAAGAATTCACCACCTTCCTGTGCTCCTTTAATTGCAAACGCATTCAAGAAGTACTCGTATATTTTACCGAATACATCACCTGATGCTTTACGCAATGCTTCTTTGTTGAAAATGCGTAATAACTCCAGCAGCAGTGATTTCTCGAATGAGGTATAAGTCTTTGGCAGTACACCTTTCAGGCTCTCATTTTCTTCTTCAATCAGGCGCATAGCATTGTCAATCTTTGCACCAATATCTTCACTTTCAGGAAGACCTACCAGGTAATCAAACTGTGCCTGTTGCGGTAAAAAGATAGCCCCCTTGGACCAAAAATCATCTCGGTTTATCGGCCTACGTCCTCGCTTTGGATGTACAGGTAATGTCGGCTCAACCTCCTGCTTTATTTGCTCAAAGCGATTTGCAGCATGTCGTAAAAAGATAAGCCCGAGAATAGGCATTGTATATTCTGTGGCAGTGAGTTTACTGTTAGCACGTAGTTGGTCTGCAGCTTCCCATAAGTCAGCCTCAAGTTGTTTTAATCCTTCACCTATCATACTTTGGTTTGATAATGTACTGTGTTTTGTGGCAGCAAACGCAAAGTACAAAAAGATACAGTACATGTGGACTTTGAACCCATATAAAATATGGACTCCCTTACTTGTCCTTATGTGGCATCCCTGGGCTTCTTCCAGATAAGTATACAGCTATCAAATATGTAGCTACTGTTGCTATGATAGCAATCGTAATATACTTCCAATCTGAACCATACTTGTACACAATGCTAAAACCAGAAAACAATGCTATAAATATCGGCATCCATAAAACAAGCCTCAAGATCGTATATCGAAAAATTATATATGCCATGCCAATAGAATATAACAAGATTCTCATATCTGGAATCCATTCAAGATAATTCATCGTTGCTCCTAAAAGGCCGATAATGAATGGGGCTGTAATATACCACCAGCTTAAAAACCCAAAGTATCCAACGATCTTACCTATGATAAAAACCAGAGTTCCAGCTTTAACAAAACCCCATATAAATCGGGCTAAGGCCTGTTCATATACCATCTTGTTCAGTACCGGGGGAAAACCTTTAGGTGGTTCATTAATCTCCATACACTAAAGATAGTTAGAATTACTAATGCCAGGAGACGGTTTGTCTGCTCCATTAGTTTAGTATCTTCACCTGTAATTTCACAACCTTAAACTCTTTCAATGAGTACAGTACTTTGGATAATTCTATCCCTCGTCTTAGCTGAAATCGGGTATACCTTCACTTATTTGATTACGTATTTCATAGCAAGAATCATCTTTGATGTTATGGCATTGGTAATCAGGAAACGTGTTCTCCCTAAGGTTCAACCGTGGATCTATGGACTTTTTGCTGGGTGCTGTGGTTGTTTTTCTGCTTTATTCATCCTCTTTACGATTCGTGGACAAGCTGGTATTACAGCCAACTGGTACTTTATCTTAGGCATATTTATAATCTTTTATGGACAGGTGCAATACTTTGGACAGAATCTTAGGGCCGTTCCAAATGGGATATATACACCTATTGGATGGCCAGGAAGGTTTAACGCGGCGGCATCAGCTCCGATTCAAAGGGGTCAATTCGAATACTATAAGGAGATCCTTCGCCAGCAAAATCCAGATCAGATAGGTTTAGAAGGTGATCCAATAGGAAACCAATCTTATCTATGGGTGAAACAATACATGCTTAAAGTATCTCTTGCCACACTTGCTGGAATTATTGTTGGCATTCCACTCTATTACACTTTAATCTACAAATAAACTGTGGACTACCATTTTTCGATCTAAGAAGGTTGATCCGTGGCCTTTAGATTTATTACTCTTGCTTTGTCAAGTTGTTTGAAAAGATAGGAGACCATACTGAGTATTTCTAGACAGTCGTCCTTAGAAATTTTCCAATCAACTTTAAGTTCGTGTGCGGTAGGATTTCTAAAACCTCTGATTAAGCCACCTGACAAAAACTTGATACCCTCTTGTTCGTTTACTTCGCTTTCTGATTCGTATTTGTTTATTCGGAGGTTACCATCTTTGCCATAAGCCCAGAACATTAAATCCTGACCGTCTCGATTGCTGCCACACTTTAATTGCACGGCTTTATTGTAGGCCTTACAAGCTTCGTTCACGCAAGCCGTAAAGTGTCCGTCCTTAAAATAATCACTGCAATTCTGGATAACCACTTTATGAAAGCGAGGACTTAAAACACCACCTTTTGATGATTCTTTGATTGGAAGATCAGGCTCGTATCCTCCATCGTGAAATACTTGTTCAACAAAATTCTGGTTATACCCTCCCGTTATAGCTTTGAGAAGAGCTAATATCTTATCTACTTTTTCCTCATCATTTATAGACGGGAGATTTGCAATAGTCATAATAAGGTCATATAGGTCTGCCAATCTTCCTCTCATGTAGATGGGGTCTGCGTGTGATATAACTGGGAAATCATATAACGAGTACCAGCATTGGGCAAAATGTTCCATAGTGTACTGACCTAACCCAAACTGAGTGAACTCCTTTGCTAAGTGAGTTGCAATATATTTCCATCTAACCATAACTTTAGTTTGACTCTGTTCTTTCCGCTCCTCTTAGTATTACCTCCGAAGGCTGAACATTCCGATCAAACCTACAAATTTATATTCGCATGATTTCAGCTTTATTCGGAAAGTGTGAGGGTATGAGCTATTCGGAAAAAAGAGAGAGAGCAGAAGCCCTCTCCCTTCTATAATGTACAAGGTAGTAGTTATAAATTGGTTAATGCATCCACGCTCGTCATTGCTTCGCCTAACCTTTTCAACTCTACCTGTGCATAATGCTTCTCAGTAATTACAACAGAGGAATGCCCCATTAGTTCGCTCACTACTTTCATTGGTATGTTATAGTACAAGAGAATAGAGCCGAATGTTTTTCGTGCAATCTTGTGCGTTAATGGTTTGTTGATTCCGACAACATCAGCAATTTCTTTGAGATAGCTGTTGATTTTCTGGTTGCTGAATCTTGGTACGATAGTAATAGCTTCTCCATTTTCTACGCGGAATTTCTCAATCAGTAGCTTAGCCTTGTTCAATAGTGGAATGTGAATCCACTTATCAGTTTTCTGGCGCAAGTACTTGATCCATTCTTTTCCATCAACCCCTTTCAGAATATTCTCATGAGTAAGGCTCATGGCGTCAATATAATGTAGCCCGGTATAAACGCTGAACAGGAATATATCCCGAACCTTTGCAAGTCTTGGCTGCATGAACACATGTTGTTCCAGTTGTTCAAGTTCATCTACGGTAAGAAATATCACCTCAGTACGATCATGTTTGAAACGATGGCCTGGAAAGGGATTGGCATCCAGCCAGCCATTATCGACAGCCATATTAACAATGGATTTGAGCATCTGAATAATCTTATTCACAGTGATCAGCTTCATAGATCTTTCTGCCTTGAGATAGCTTTCAAGAGTTTGCAGAAAGAGGTTATTGATCTTTGTGAGAGCAATATCATCTGTACCAAACCGATCTTCCAGAAATAGTTTTACTGCATTCGCGCCCTGTAGGTACTTACGAAGGGTTGAACGTTTATAATCTATCCCCTCCAGCTTTTTCATTTGTTGGAAACGGTGGTTGTACAATTGCATCAAGGTTCTACATGCATGCTTCTTCTTTCCTTGTACCTGAGCAACGATATCCTCGACTTCAAAAGGCTCAGATTGTTTTAGTAGATCAGATTCCGCCTTATAGATTTTCTGCACAAGCTTAGCGATCTGCTGGGTAATGGTATCTGCCTGTGAAGATTTACCCTTAGCCCGTTGCTTGGATTGATCCCACATATTTTTGGGTACAGTACATCCAATCATAAAACGCTTTTGTCGCTGCTTGTAGATTAACCGACAGTAGACAGGCATTTCACCATTGGAGTTTGTTCGTGATTGAATTGCCATAAAAAGGATGTTGAGTTGAGTTGTCATGTCGCTTGATTTAATGCGTGAATAAATTGCGACAACAGGTGTATGAAGTAGTACAGGGATGAAGCACCTCGTGGAATTTCTTGAAGCACCTCTTGAAGCACCTTTTAATAGAGGTGCCTGAGAAAGAAAAAGCCTCGCAAACGTAGTGTTTACAAGGCTTTGTGGGCCCACCAGGACTTGAACCTGGGACCACCTGATTATGAGTCAGGTGCTCTAACCAACTGAGCTATAGGCCCGCTCATTTTTTATGAGGGATGCAAATATAAATAAAAGGATGGACTATGATATTGGATACGGGTAAATTCAAAATAAAAATTGGATTCAGATGTATTTTATTAAAAGATTAATAACCATTTTAATGTATTTAATTAATTCGGCAATACTGTTAATAGCCTTTTAACCTTTCATTAAAAATATTAACGTTTATTTTGTGCCTCAAAATCACTTATGCAGAAAATTGTTTTACTCTCAGTTGCTATCTTATTATTCGCAAGTTTACTGGCACAGGACAATGGAAAAGTTTCCAGGAAAATAGATCTCGGCAGCCGCCCCGGAGATCATTTAATGATACAACTTTCATCCGATCACTTAACAGGTATGCCTGATAGCATAAGCAGCCATCAGAGCGGATTTGCAAAAGGCCTGAATGTTTATGTAATGTTAGATAAGCCTTTTAAAGCAAGCCCTAAATACAGCATCGGCATTGGCATTGGCGTTGGAAGCAGCAACATACCTTTTAAACAAATGAATGTTGATATAAAATCAACAGCAACAAAACTTCCTTTTACAGCAGCTGATTCATCCAATCATTTTAAAAAATATAAATTATCACTTTCTTATTTAGAAATACCCCTTGAATTCAGGTACACTGCAGATCCTTTAAACTCAAGCAATAGTTTGAAGTTTGCACTTGGTTTAAAAGTGGGAACATTAATTAATGCTCATACAAAAGGTAAAGACCTGCAGAATAAAAATAATGCACTTGTTGCGAGCTATACAGAAAAAGAAAACAGCAAAACTTATTTTAATGGCACACGCTTTATGGCAACAGCAAGAGTTGGTTATGGTATCTTTTCGTTGTTTGGCGCTTACCAGTTAAACAATGTTTTAAAAGATCTTGTAGGTCCACCAATGAAAATTTTTCAGGTTGGAATTACAGTGAGCGGTCTATAAAATAATTTATTATAAAGTGTGAAAGCGAATCAGTAAGGTTCGCTTTTTGCATTAAGCAAAGTTTCACGGCGTATTTTTGCATTTAAAATTTTTAGATTGATAGAAAAGAAAAGTATTATTCAAAAAGATATAAAAGCAGTATTGGTTGGCTTGGTTAATAAAGAGCAGACAGAGCATTTACTAAATGAATACCTTGATGAGCTTGCTTTTTTAGCAGAGACTGCCGGTGCAAAAGCCGTAAAAAGATTTACACAAAGATTGCCACATCCTGACAGCAGAACCTTTATTGGCAAAGGAAAGCTGGAAGAAATAAAAAAATATGTCAAAGACAGGGATATTGAATTAGCCATTTTTGATGATGAATTAACCGGCTCACAGATCACCAATATTGAAAAGGAGCTGCAAATAAAAACCATTGACCGCTCCGATCTCATTCTGGATATTTTTGCAGCACGGGCCAAAACAGCACAGGCAAAAGTGCAGGTAGAGCTTGCCCAATACCAATATATTTTACCGAGATTAAAAGGCATGTGGAAACACCTTGAAAGGCTTGGTGGCGGCATAGGAACACGTGGCCCCGGTGAAACAGAAATTGAAACAGATAGAAGGATAGCCAGAGAAAAAATATCTGTATTACGGAAGCGCCTTGCCGAAATTGATAAGCAGGCTTTTACCCAGCGTAAGGACAGGGGAGAATTTATTCGTGTTGCATTGGTGGGTTATACAAACGTTGGCAAATCAACCTTAATGAACCTGCTTAGCAAGAGCGATGTATTTGCTGAAAATAAATTATTTGCCACGCTTGACACCACAACACGTAAAGTTGTTTTTGGGCATTCGCCTTTTCTTTTAAGCGACACAGTTGGTTTCATAAGAAAATTGCCGCACCACCTTATTGAAAGTTTTAAAAGCACTTTAGATGAAGTTAGAGAAGCTGATATTTTATTGCATGTAGTTGATATTTCCCATTCGCAATATGAGGAGCAACTTGCTGTGGTAAACAAAACCCTGCAGGAATTAGGATGCCTTGAAAAGCCCACCATCACTATCTTTAACAAGATGGACCTGTATGAAAAAAATACATTTGATAAATGGCTGGAAGAGGATGTAAAAAAAGAAATTCTGCGTGAGCTAAAAGAAAAATGGCAGGAAGATACCAATGGGAATTGTGTTTTTATTTCTGCCACTGAAAAGCAAAATATAGATGAGTTAAGACAAACGATTTTAAATAAAGTGAGAGAAACTTACCAGGTACGATATCCTTATAAAGCCGAATTTTTCTTTTAAAGATGAAGGATAAAAAATACAAATGGCATAAAATAGCTAATGCAGAAAGTGAATTAATTTTTCCACCCAATAATTTATTACAGGTAGATGTTGCCGGCAAAAAAGTGTGCATTGCAAAAGGGAAGGAATTATATGTATGTACTGCAAAATGTCCACATGCCGGCGGGATCATTGCGGACGGTTTTATAAATGATTTGGATGTAATTACCTGTCCTTTGCATCGCTATAAATTCAGTTTACAAAACGGGAGAAATATTAGCGGCGAGGGTTATTATTTAAAAACTTATCCCATACAAACCAGGGTTGATGGGGTTTATGTCGGCATTGAAGAGACAGGATTATTGAGTTGGTTAAAATAATTGTATTACTATTTTTTT
The DNA here is from genome assembly GCA_036564845.1 of Chitinophagaceae bacterium. Classification (GTDB taxonomy): domain Bacteria; phylum Bacteroidota; class Bacteroidia; order Chitinophagales; family Chitinophagaceae; genus Ginsengibacter. The sequence goes on from DATCOF010000136.1 coordinate 33,681, forward strand.
ACAACCTAAAAATCTATATTTTTGCAACCCAATAAATTCCTCCTTAGCTCAGTTGGTTAGAGCATCTGACTGTTAATCAGAGGGTCCCCCGTTCAAGTCGGGGAGGGGGAGCTGAAAATCAATCACTTATAAAGGTCGCATTTTGCGGCCTTTTGTTTTTTGCAAACAATTTGCAAACAGCCGGATTAAATGAAAGAACTTTTATAAAATTATGAATTCAAATTCAGATTGCTTTATTCTATTTGCGTTATCCTAACTCTTCTTAACTGTTTTTAATTTTGAATGCAAAACAATTACCCCGAAACATAGGTGGAATATAGGTTTCAACTTAGGTTAAATAATATTTGACTTTCCGAAAAAATTATTCAACCGCAGTATTAAACAAAATTTTCATCCATCAAAAAATGCTTAACTATTAAAAAATAATCATCTAAAATTTACGAATAAAATTTGCAAACAAAATTAAGTAATTTAGTCAATATATATGCTTTTTTACTAGTAATTTTGTCACTAAACATACAATTATGCTAATTGTAAAGAGAGAAATCGAACAACAGGTAGAAAAGTTATTAGGTAAGAATAAAGTCCTGCTGATATTAGGTACCAGAAGGGTTGGCAAAACATTCCTGATTAATGCAATCCAACAAAAATATAAAGATCCTATTGTTGTCTTAAACGGAGAAGATTTTGAAGTGCAGGAATTATTAAAAAAAAGAACATCTGCTAACTACAAACGGCTTATCGGTTCAGCAAAATTATTGATCCTGGATGAAGCACAGGTAATACCAGAGATAGGTAAGGTATTAAAATTTATGATAGACAGTATTCCTCACTTAACGATACTGGCGACGGGTTCTTCATCATTTGACTTATTAAATAAAGCGGGTGAGCCTTTGACAGGAAGACAAATACAATTTAATTTATATCCTCTTGCGCAATTGGAATTAAAAGAATCAGAATCGTATGTAGAAACAAATCAAAACCTTGAAGAAAGATTAGTGTATGGCAGTTACCCGGAACTCTTTCAATTAAATTCATACACCGAAAAATCAGTTTACCTGCAGCAACTTGTTCAATCCTATCTTCTAAAGGATATTCTTGCTTTTGAAGGCATCAGGCAATCTGATAAAATTATAAGGCTTTTACGACTCATTGCTTATCAGGTAGGCTCTGAGGTTTCATATAATGAACTGGCGGGCCAATTAGGAATTAGCAAAAATACTGTTGAGAATTATTTAGACTTGCTTAGCAAAGTATTTATTATATATCGTTTGTCTGCGTATAGTACCAATCAACGAAAAGAAGTATCCAAAAGCTCTAAATGGTATTTCTTTGATAATGGAATACGCAATGCTATCATCAATGATTTTCGATTTCCTGCATTGAGGAACGATATTGGGATATTGTGGGAGAACTATATCATTTCCGAAAGAATAAAAAGAAACAGTTATTTATACCAATGTGAAATATTAATTAGTCCAAAACATGTCTTCAAAAATATAACTGAAAGAGCAAGTTGAAATGACTGAAGCTGTTGTTGTTTTATTAGTGACTTCTTCAATAAATTTACTGAGGTCATTTAATGACTTA
>DATCOF010000137.1:0-15900 GCA_036564845.1 Chitinophagaceae bacterium
CTAAATGTTTCTGATGGGAGTATAAAATCTTCCATTCCAAATCCTGGCAATTTATTTTATACTTATCCAAAATTTTATGGAGATAAAATAATTTCTGCAGTAAGAAACCCGTCCGGTAAAATGTCTTTGGCAATTATTAATCCTGAAAATGGGAATCCAGAATTTGTAACACCTTTTTCCTACAATGTAATTGGATTTCCAACAGTATTTAATGATACAATTTATTTTTCTGCTGCGCATGGAGAAGAAGATAATTTATTTGCCTGGTCAATCAATAATAAAAAATTATTTTCATTACGATCTGATCTTACAAAAGATGGCATTGGGAAATATCAGCCATCAGTAAATACAAATAAAATTGCGTGGACAACCTTTACAGCCAATGGTTACAGCTTACAGGAGGCAGATAAAAATTCAACACTTTGGCAGGAAATACCTCCTGATCAATTTGCAGGAAAACTTTCAAATTTTGGAATTGACATTCTTGATAAAACCAATGCTGATCTGCTGGCTTCTGTTCCGCATGAAAATTTACCGGTTTCAAAATATCGCAAATCATTTGGCTTATTAAATTTTCATAGCATCGAACCATTGGTTGATGATCCTGAATATTCCTTAACCCTGGTAAGTGAAAATATTTTAAACACCTTGCAATCGCAATTAGCATTTACATACGATCGCAGCGAACAGTGGAAGAGAATCGGTTTTACTTCAGTGTACGGCGCATTATTTCCATACCTCTCTGCAGGCGTTGATTATACGATTGACAGAAGAGGAAGATATCACAACAAAACCGTTTACTGGAACGAACTTGAGCCTCATGGAGGTTTTAATATTCCATTGAATTTAAGCAAAGGAAGATCGCTTACATTTCTAAACATTGGGAGCAGCTATATTTATAATCAATCAAACTTTAAAGGAGTTTATAAAGATACTTTAGGCAAGATCTCTTACAGTTACATCAATAATTTTTTTACGATCACCAATCAAATACAAAAAGCAAAACAAAATATATACCCAAGGCTTGCACAGAGTTTATCTCTCAGCTATAAACGTACGCTCACAAACTATGAAGGCTCACAATTTGTCGCCAATGGAAACCTCTACCTACCGGGCTTTTTAACCAATCATAACATAGTTTTTAATGCAGCTTATTTAAAAAAAGATACTATTGGCCAGCTTAATTTTTCCAGCGGATTTCCTTTTTCAAGAGGATACCAATCAGAGAATTTACATGAAATGATAAAGTGGGGAGCCAATTATCACTTGCCATTATTATACCCCGATGCAGGCTTTGCTAACATCGTTTATTTTTTAAGAGTAAGAGCAAATTTATTTTACGATCATACACATGTAAATGATTTTTTTACTAACGGAACAACCTTTAGCGCCAATTTTAGATCAACCGGTGCAGAATTATTTTTTGATACCAAATGGTGGAACGAGGATAATGTAACTTTTGGCATTCGCTATAGTTATTTATTAGACAAGGATCTTTTGGGAGCCACCGGCAAAAACAGGTGGGAGTTAATTTTACCGATTAATATATTCAATCTATAGTCAGTTTCAAACATTTCCTGTTCTTTATTTTTTCTGGAGCCACATTATTATTGTGGCATGATTTTATATTACTGTATTTAGTACAAACATTAATATTTGAGTAACGAAAAAAAATTAATTATGAGTAACGAAGTAATTTTAGAAAGGAAAAAACCACATTTTATTTCCACTGAATTTAATGCGCAACGCATAATAGTTCAACAATACCAATCCGATGCTAACTTAAACATGACCACAAAAATTTTAAAAGGATTAGTTTTTACTGCATTGGCTTCAGTAGTATACTTATTTTTTAATAAGCAAATTAAAGAGACAAGAAAAAATAAAGAAGCACTTGCTTACGAGGTTTGGTGATCATTCTGCTACAGTTCCATCTTTAAAAATAATTTTTTGAGGATTCCATAAAACCCGCAGGTCAACAAGTTCTTTTGATCTTATGCGTTTATCATTTTCATTGCCGGCATCATAAGCAATGGTATAAGTTTTTTTTACAATTGAATTTGATGCCAGTTCTTCATCCAATACAATTTGTATATTTTTTATTTCCCTGTCTAAAAGATCGTTCAGGCTTATGTTTCCCACAACCATCTTAATATTTTTGGGTGACGTATTTTGGAAAGTGACAGTGTAACTAAAATAATCTTTGTTGTTAACCTTTGTAAATATTTTCTCAGTCAGCATTACTTTCAAGTAGGCGCTCATTCTTTCCCTCATTGCATCCTTTTCCATATTTAGTTGATCAGTTTGATCGGTATTAGCTTTTCGTATCTCTTTTATTTTCTCAAGAATTTCATCGTACGTTTTTCCCTCCAGATCATTCCCTGCAATTTTAGAAAGAGCAATATATTTTGTCAATAATTCAATATCCTCATAACTAACTTTATTGCTTTCTCTTATTGCCGCAATATCCTGCACGTAAGTTGTGGCGTTGTATGTTTTATCCATAGGATCATTGCACGAAGAAAAAATTAATGTTAGAAAAAAAGTGAACAATATCAATGAATAACTTCTCATATTATTAAATAAATAAACGGCTAAAATAGATAAAGTATTTATATAGACTTAACAGTGATCATAGTTTTATCTTCGCCAAAAATTAAAACAATGAAAATTGAAATTGGAACTAAAGCGCCTGAGTTTAGTTTATACAATTCAGAAAAAAAATAAAGTTTCACTCAGTGATTATAAAGGCAAAAACATTTTGTTGCTATTTTTCTCCCTGGCATTTACCGGCACATGCACAAAAGAATTGTGCAGCGTAAGAGATAATATCAGCCAATACAACAAGAGCAATGCAGAGGTGCTTGGCATTTCGGTTGACCCTGTTTACACTTTGGCAAAATATAAAGAAGAGCAGCATTTAAATTTTCAATTGTTGAGTGATTTTAATAAAGCAGTTTCTACAGCACATGGTTCATTATATCAAACTTTTGGCCTTGATATGCAGGGAGTAAGCAAGCGAAGTGCTTTTTTAATAGATAAGGATGGTATCGTTCGCTATGCCGAAGTACTTGAAAATGCAAAAGAGATACCCGATTTTGAAGCTATCCAAAAAACGCTCTCACAATACAATTAATTTCTTAATCAGTCGTTATTTTAAAGAAATTTTATAACAGCAAATCCTTTACAGAATTGAGTAACAGCCAAAAGTTTGCTAATTTTAAATAAAAAATCTAATTTTACTATATTGAAGAAAATTTATTACATACTTATTTTTACTGTTTTATTTGTTTCGGATAGCTCGGCTCAAGGTAAAATCATAGCAGGATCAACTGACCCTGCTGTAAAATACATGCGGTTTTATCCCAACCCGGCCGTTAGCTTCATCAATTTCGAATTCCAAAAAAGCTTCGATAAATTCTACACTTTCCAGGTTTATAATTTTATAGGCAAAAAAGTATTTGATCTTAAAACTGTAACTCCAAAAATTAATATCCCTCTTACTGATTTTTACAGGGGTGTTTACATTTACCAGCTTCGTGACAGAACCGGAATGATCATTGATTCCGGCAAGTTCCAGGTGGTTAAATAACCTCATTATCCCTTTAAATTATTGTGCCAATTTGTCCAATATTTCTTATTGGCAAAATGTTTGACTAACCTACCTTTGCAGCCAATTTTTAAAATATGGAAAATAAAAATAAATACGATAAATCAACAGTTGAGGACAACATTCAAAACCAAACATCAGTAAATGAAGTTGATGCTGATGCTGAAGTTAACGTACCTGAAGAAGATGAACTATCAAAACTTAAAAATGAGCTTGAGATACAAAAAGATAAATATGTAAGGCTTGTTGCTGAATTTGATAATTTTAAAAGACGAAATGCAAAAGAGAAAGGGGAATTAATTCAAACTGCGGGCAGGGAAGTTATCACTTCTATGCTGGATGTTTTGGATGATTGCGACAGGGCTGAAAAACAAATGAGTACCAGCGATGACATAGAACAAATTAAAGATGGCGTTCAGCTTGTTTTTAATAAACTAAGAACCACGCTGCAATCAAAAGGATTAAAAGCGATGGAGAGTATTGATACAGATTTTGATGTTCATAAACACGAAGCAATTGCAGAAGTTCTCGCGGAAGATGATAAAAAAGGGAAAGTAATTGATGAGATCGTAAAAGGATATTATCTGAATGATAAACTTATCAGGTTTGCAAAAGTAATTGTAGGAAAATAAAACTTTGAGCCATGAGCTGATAGCTATGAGCTATGAGCCGGGCACATGGAATAATTTTTTTTGCTCAAAGCTCATAGCTTAAAACTCACAGCTTAAATAAACATGGCTTCAAAAAGAGATTTTTACGAAATATTAGGGGTAAGCAAAAACGCATCTGCGGATGAGATAAAAAAAGCTTACAGAAAAGTTGCCATGCAATTTCATCCTGACAGAAATCCCGGTGATAAGGCCTCAGAAGAGAAATTTAAAGAAGCTGCTGGGGCTTACGAAATTTTGAGTGACCAGGATAAAAGAGCACAGTACGACAGGTTTGGACACAGTGCTTTTGGACAAGGACGTGGTGGTGGCAGTGGTGGTTTTGGTGGAATGAATGCTGAAGATATTTTCAGCCAGTTTGGAGATGTTTTTGGTGATGATATGTTCGGTAATTTTTTTGGCGGCGGCGGAAGAAGCAAAGGTGTGAGAGGAAATAATTTAAGGATAAAAATAAAAGTAAACTTTGAAGAGATTGCAAAGGGTACTTCCAAAACAGTTAAAGTAAAAAAATATGTTTCGTGCAGCACATGCAATGGCTCCGGAGCAAAAGATAAAAACAGTGTACAAACATGCGGAACATGCGGTGGCAACGGGCAGGTAAGAAGAGTACAAAATACTTTCTTAGGGCAAATGCAAACCGTTACTACATGCCCTGCATGTAATGGCGAAGGAAGTACAATAACCAATAAATGTACTGCCTGTAAAGGTGAAGGCAGAGTGTACGGAGAAGAAACTGTTACGCTGGATATACCGGCAGGTGTACAGGATGGTATGCAGTTAAGCATGAATGGCAAAGGTAATATTGGCGAACGGGGCGGCCCTTCAGGCGACCTGATAATATTAATTGAAGAAGAGGAACATGAGCAATTGCAGAGAGATGGATTAAATGTAGCTTTCGATCTTTACCTGTCATTTCCTGATGTTGTATTTGGTACACAGATAGAAGTACCAACCATTGATGGAAGAGCCAAAATAAAAATACCACCGGGCACACAAAGCGGAAAAATTTTCAGGCTTAAGGGAAAAGGATTTCCCAGTATTAACAGTCATGAAAAAGGTGACCAACTTATACATGTGAATGTATGGACACCGCAACATGTATCTACAGAAGAAAAAAGTATTTTGGAGAAGATGCAGGCCAGTCAAAACTTTCAGCCGAGCCCTGATAAAAATGATAAATCTTTCTGGGAAAAAATAAGAGAGACCTTCAATTAGTTTTTAGACTTTCGTTTTCCTTTTTTTAAATATATCTTCTTTGCATTATCTACAATGGATAAAAATTCATTTTGAAGATAGTCATCAGCATTTATAGATTCCTTCGCAATTTTTTCTATATCATTCCACGAAGGGTTATCAATATATTTTGATCCTTTAAGCAACAAACCAAACATAGTTAGCGAAGTTGCAAAACGCAGATCTTTATTTATGTTTTTAAAATTTTTATAATTATCAATGCAAGTATATTCATACATGTTTAGTGTACTGTCATCCGGTAAACGATAATTTAATTTTAGAGATGCAATGTTTTGATTACAGGAAGAATCTTCCCTGAACAATGTACCTGTCACTGGAATTATTTCAAATATTGCGGTGATCCCACTTGCTGATCCGATCTCCCCTCCTTCCAAAATGCTTGTAGAATCTGTTAGCACATTCTTTTTATTATCAAATCCTATCAACCTGTATTCTTTTACTATCTCAGGGTTGAACATTACATTCATTGTTACATCGTTTGCCACAGTGTATAATGTTTGCGTAAGTTCTTTCACTAAAATCTTTTCGCCTTCTTTAATATCATCCAGGTATGCAAAATTTCCATTTCCTCTTTTTGCCAATGCTTCTATTTTTGAATCTTTGTAATTACCCATTCCCACACCAAGGCAGGTAAGATAAATTCCGGATTGCCTTTCTTTGGTAATTAATTCTTCCAATTCTTTTTCTGTAGTTTGTCCAACATTAAAATCCCCATCGGTTGCAAGAATAATCCTGTTATTTCCTCCCTCAATAAAAGAAGTTTTAGCAAGCTTGTAAGCAGTACGCAATGCAGCTTCACCCGGTGTTTCGCCTGCGGCATTTAATTCTTCAATGGCCTTAATAATTTTTTGTTTTTCAGCACCTCCCGTTGGCAACAGTTTTATTCCAACAGATCCACCATAGGTTACAATGGAGATGGTATCCTTATCCCTTAAATTTTTTACCAGAGATTGAAAAGCTGTTTTAATAAGAGGTAAACGGTTAGGCAGATCCATACTGCCCGATACATCTATAAGCAAAATAAAATTGCCCGAAGGCACGTTCTCAAAATTTAATTTTTTTGCACTTGTATTAATAAATAAAAGTTGGTGATCATTATTCCAGGGACAGGAAGTTAATTGAGATTCTATATTGAAGGTTTTATTTTCACCGGGCTCTTTATAATTTAGATTAAAATAGTTCAGCATCTCTTCTATCCTTACCGCATCTACAGGCACTTTACTTTTTTGATTTATAAATCTTCGGATGTTTGTGTACGATGCTTTATCGGCCCTTACTGAAAACGTTGTAGCAGGAAATTTATCGGCTTTTATAAAATTATTTTCTATAAGATTACTGTATGATTCATTTTCATAAAGGTTTTGATTATTATTATCGATGATACCTGAAAAGGAAATGAGTGTTTGCTTTTGCAGACTGGTAATTGGGAACAACAATTTTAAATTCACTTCCTGGTAGGTATCAGCCTGCACACTAATTGATTTTGGCTCATAGCCATCTGCATTAAAAGTTAATGAGTCAAGAAATTTTGTGGTGAGAATTCCGAAGCCTCCTGTATTTCCGCTAAAATAAAGTAAGCGGTTAGAGTGCAGGTAGATCTTTATATTTTGTAAAGGCTGGTTCTTTTCATCTCTTACTTCTCCCCTGATATAATATTGAGCAGCAAGATTAAAACAAAGAATTAAAAAAAGAGTTATAAGCAATAATTTTTGCAACGGGCTTTTATTACATGTAATATAAAAATTACATTTCATTCAAGATAAGGTATTAAAAGTAAACGCAGCCCGGCATTATACAAGCTGGTATATTTCTTTTATATTTCTCCCTAATCCATCATAATCCAATCCGTAACCCAATAAAAATTTATTGGGAACACTAAAGCCGAGGTAATCAATTTTTATCGGGTGAACCATTGCATCGGGTTTATGTAACAGGGCGGCAATTTTTAATGAGGCAGGGTTATGATGATGGATCTGTGGCAAAAATTTGGTAAGTGTATTGCCTGTATCAACAATGTCTTCAATCACTATTATTTCTCTTCCAACAAGATCAATATCCAGTCCTATAGCGGTTATTACCTGTCCTGATGATTTTATTCCTTTGTAAGAAGCAAGTTTTATAAAACATATCTCAGCCTCAATATTTACTTCTTTAAAAAGATCTGCAGCAAACATGAATGAGCCATTGAGTATGGCTATGAACAAAGGCTTTCGCCCTGCATAATCTCTATTTATTTCTGAAGCAACTCTCTTCACTTCTTCACTGATCTTTTCAGCAGAGATGTAAGGTTTAAATTCTTTGTCGTGAACCTTGATAATCTCCATATTTTATTTTGAGACGATGAGTTGCTGACCAACCTTTAAATTATCATCAGCTAAATTATTCCATTCTTTTAGTTGTGCAATGGTAACACCATATTTTTTAGAAATAGCATAAAGCCCTTCCTTAGGTTGCACAGCGTACGTTTTTACTGTGGTAATTTCAATCATTTCTTTGGTAAGCACAGTAGGATCTTTTAAAGAGGGTTTTAATTTAAGCTTACTTCCGGTAAATACTTTTTGATCTTCTCTAAGATCATTGTATTCATAAAGGTTCTGTAAACGGATACCATTTTTCTGAGCGACATCATAAAGGCTTTCATTGTTTTGAACTACATAAAAATCTTTATCACCTTCCTTTGATTTTTTTTCAAGAAAAATATATTGATCATCCTCCAGCAAACCATCTTTTTGCAGATCGTTGTATTCAAGTAGTTTATTTAAGTTGATATTATTCTCTGTTGCGATGGCAATCAATGCTCTTCCCCTTGTTTCATAAATGGCTTTGCTTCCATTGATCTCAATCTTCTCTTTTGGTGCTGATGCAACAAATGCAGTTTGAAAATTAGAATTTCCTTTTGCTTTTATTAATTCAGCAAATGCTTTGTCTTCGGGATCAGATTGATATTTTGATGCATCAAAAACAGGCACTTCATTTACAGCCACCAAAGTATATTGCTGAAGATTATTATCCTCAATATTTTTTATAAGAATATCAGGATACCTTGGGTTGGTAGCATAACCCGCTTTCTTTAAACCGTACGCCCAGCCTTTATAATCACGTGGATCAAGCTTAAACAAAAATGCATAACGATCGTTACCACGCAAATAATTTGAATGATCACGATAAGATCCTTCTGCATCTTTGTAAGTACGGAAACATTCGCCTACAGCATCATCGTCATGACTAACACCTTCTGCAGTCCAACTGCTTTTACATTTTATTCCGAAATGGTTATTTGATTTTTTTAAAAGGTCGCTGTTTCCATTTTCAGTTTCCAGCAGGCCCTGCGCAAGCGTAATAGCAGCGGGCACTCCCATACGTTTCATTTCACGAATGGCATTGTCTTTATAGATTCTAATATATTCCTCTGCAGTTATTTTTTGAGAAAAAGCAGGAGAGAAAAAATACAATGAAATAATAAAGCCAAAAATTTTTTTCATATTATACCGGAGGGTTAGGGTTTATGGTCTGACCATGATTGTCTGAACCATGATTTATAGGATTTTTGGGATTAACAGGAAAAAATAAAAGGGTGATATTTAAATCCCATAAATCCCAGTTCAGAAATTATAATTTTCTAATCAACATTAATCCATCTCTAACGGTGAGCATTACCTGCTCCACTCTTTCATCATTTGCCACATGCGCATTAAATACATTGATCACTATTGCATTTTTGCCTTTAATATTTTCTTCTAAAACTTCGCCATGAAACAACACATTATCCGCTATTATCAATCCATTTTGTTTTACGTGCGGCAAAGTTAATTCGTAATAATCAATATAGCCCACTTTATCTGCATCAATAAAAACAATATCCCACTCTTCATGCAAAGTCGGAATGATATCTACTGCATTGCCAACGTGTAAAACTATTTTTTTATTATGTAAAGATTTGCTAAAAAAATTCTTTGCTGTGTTTGCATCTTCTTCACGCAATTCAATTGTATGCAATTCTCCACCAGGTTGTAAACCTTTTGCAAGACACAATGCGCTGTAACCCGTGAAGGTTCCTATCTCTAAAATTTTTTTTGGTTGTAACAGGCAGCTTATTGTTTCTAATATTTTGCCCTGCACATGCCCACTAAGCATTTGCGCATGCGGATGCTGATTAGTATATGCTGCTATCTCTGCCAGCAACACATCTTCTTTTGAAGAAAAATTTTGGGCATACACTTCTGCTTTTTTATTTATCAGTTCCATCGTGCAATATGGATTTTACTTCGGCGGAAACAGCAGCAGGCTTTGAGATAAATAACAAACCCATAAACGTAAGAAACCCATTAATGATAAGCAATTCTAATCCTATCTGGTAGTTTCCAAAAATGTCTTTTTGAAATTTATCAAGAAAAAAACAAATTATTGGAGCAAGAACACAAACAACCGGAACAAGATTGTCAATTACTTTTCTTTTGGTTAGTATTCCAAAAGAAAATAAACCCAGCAATGGGCCATAGGTATAAGCAGCCACCTTCAGAATTACACCAATCATACTCGGATCATTTACCCATTTAAATATCATAACAAATACAAGAAATACAAAAGCAACAGTAAGATGAATTCTTTGTCTTACTTTTTTCTTTTCTGCCTCAGTCCAGTCCTCTCTTCGTTTCATCCCAAGAATGTCAATACAAAATGATGATGTTAATGCAGTGATGGCTCCATCAGCGCTTGGGAATAACGCAGAGATCAATGCTATAATAAAGATCACCGAGATCAATGGGGGCATATGATGCAGAGCGATCTCAGGAAATAATTTATCGCCTGTTACAGTTACACCTTGCTGACCTGCATAGAGGTATAACAGTCCGCCTAAAAATAAAAACAGCAATAAAACAACAGCAAGTATTACAGACATTGTAAGCACATTCTTTTTAGAATTCCCTAATGTTTTTACAGAAAGATTTTTTTGCATCATCTCCTGGTCCATACCCGTCATCGTAATTGTAATAAATGCGCCTGCTAAAATTTGTTTTACAAAAAATAATTTACTGTTTACATCAGTAAAAAATATTTTGCTGTAACCTTTATCTTTCATCTGCCCAAGGCTATCAGTAAAACTCAATCCCATTTTGTTCAAAATAAAGATCACGCAAACTATTAACCCTGCAAGCATGCAGGTAGTTTGCAAAGTATCGGTCCACACAATTGTTTTCACGCCGCCTTTATAGGTATACAATAATATCATAACAAGAATGATAACAGTCGTTAACCAGAAAGGAACATGAAAAGATTCGAGGATGGAGTATTGTAATATTTCTACAACAAGGTATAGACGTGCTGTTGCACCCAATGTTCTGGATAGAATAAAAAATGCAGACCCTGTTTTGTAAGATCTGAATCCAAACCTTGTACTTAAATAATGATATATGGAAGTTACATTAAGCCTGTAATACAGTGGCAGCAGTACAAAAGCAATTGTTGCGTATCCAATTAAGTATCCGATTGTGATCTGGAAATAAGCAAACGCTTCTCTTCCCACTGCACCCGGTACGCTAACAAACGTAACACCGCTTAGTGATGTACCAATCATTCCAAATGCAACCAGCATCCAGTTTGAGCTGCGGTTGCCAATAAAAAAACTTTCGTTATTTGAATTGCGTGAAGTGCGGTTGGCTACAAAAAGCAGGATAACAAAATAACCGATCACAAACGAAAACAACATTAATGGAGACATATTATCTAATTACTTTTGAATAATATATTGGATAAAAAAAACAAGATAAATAAAATTATGTCAATTAAATCTTTAGCGGTTTTTTGCGGCTCAAAAAGTGGTGTTAATCCTTTGTATGTTGAGCATGCCAAACAACTCGGTTATATTCTTGCAGAAAAAAATATCACACTTGTGTATGGCGGAAGCACAAAAGGGATCATGGGAGCCGTTGCCAATGCGGCCCTTGAGAAAAATGGAAAAGTAATTGGGGTGATGCCTAAAGTTTTAGTAGAATGGGAACACCAGCATCTTGGATTAACAGAGCTGCATGAAGTTGCAGACATGCATGTACGCAAAGCATTGCTGTACGAAAAGTGTGATGCAGCGCTGATATTACCCGGCGGATATGGAACACTTGATGAATTTTTTGAAATGCTTACATGGAACCAGCTAAGTATTCATGATAAAAAAATATTTGTATTAAACAGTGATGGATTTTATGACCATCTTATTGCGCACATGAAAAGGATGGAGGACGAAAATTTTTTGTATGATACGGTTGTGAAACGGATGACAATAATTAATGAGCCGGAAGAGTTGGAGTTTATACTTTGACTTATTATTTCAAAAGCAAAATTGTATATTGCATATATGAAAAAATATCATTTACCAGTTGTTGTTGAAGTTGATGAGGATGGATTTTTTATAGTATCCTGCCCATTCTACAAAGGTTGTCATTCTTATGGAAAAGATATTGATGAAGCACTTGCTAATCTAAAAGAAGTTGCAGAAATGTGTATTGCTGAACAGAAGCAAGTTGATACAAACCAATTTATAGGAGTACGTGAAATGGAACTTACTATAAACGCCACCGCATGAGCGAACATCTTCCCGTGATCAGCGGAAAAGATTTTATCAGGCTATTAGAAAAAATCGGTTTTAAAGTTATACGCATCAATGGCTCACATCCCAGGATGTTGTGCGTCACCCTATTTGACACACCCTAATTATCAAATCAGTAAAACAAGATTAATATGGCAAACTACCTTTGCAAATTTTGCGGTACAAAAATGTCCAGCATTTCCGCATTGACAACAAATTCCTGTTCAATGAACCCTAACAAAGGGAAGCACGTTTTGTATGAAGGAAGTGAGAAGTCTCTATATTCATGTAAACATTGTGGGACAAAGAATTCAAGCTTCTCTGCTTTAGTCCATAATTCATGTTCAAGAAATAGCGATGGAAAATATCACGAAGTAGCTTTCTAAATTTAAATATACCAACCCTAATGGCAAAAAACATTGACACTGAACTTGACAAAATAGACCATTATCAGAACTTCCCAATAATGAAACCATTTATCGGAGAAAATTATTTTAATGCTAAGAAAAAGATTTTAGTAATCGCAGAAAGTCATTTTTTTGACGAAAAATCAAATATTAATAGCGGTCCAACAAAATGGTATTCTTCTTCTTTAAAAGATTTGCACGAAAGCAAATTTGACAGCATAAATACTCGAAAAATTGTTGAAACTTCAACCCACTCTGTTTTTAGAGAATTAGAAAATGTGTTATCAAAGTCAACGGAAAAGTACAAAAATCGAGCATTAAATAATATTGCATTTATGAATGGTTTTCAAAGACCAGCAAATAAAACAGGGCAATCAATAAAAGAACTTGCATCGGGTATGGATTTTGAAATAGGAATAAAAACAGTTACAAAAGTGATTGAAATATTGAAACCAGATTTTGTTGTTTTTATTTCAAAATATGCTTGGGACAAAATTGGAAAACAATTGCATAAATCGGAAAACATAAAATACGAATTCGTTAATCATCCTGCTTCAATTAGGTATTGGCATAATTCAAAATACCCTAATAGTAAATACAAACTAATTGATTTATTAAAGTAAATAGAAACTAAAGTTATTTTGCTATTTGAAAATTTCATACTTGTACAATAGGGCGAACGCACAACATAATGGGCTGGAGGAGTTGGTAATTTCTTAAAAAGGTTGGTAATTTAAAAGTTGTGTAATTTAAAATTTAAAAAATCTTATTTGTATGACTGACATAAGCGAAACAATTCAACAACCGATTGAAGAAGCAGGCAAGAGCAAGATCAATTCTATGGTCGCTCTGCTGGTAGCCATAATCGCAACATTTATGGCACTGTGCAATGTTAAGGATGGCAATATTGTACAGGCAATGTCGCAGGCGCAGGCTCATGCAATTGACGCCTGGTCTTACTTCCAGGCAAAAAGTACAAAAGAGGCGATTGCGGAAAATTCAGTTCAATTATTAAAACTGCAAAACACCGCCGCAAGTGATACGATCATAAAAAAATATGAAGCGCAGATAGCCCGGTATGAAAAAGAAAAAGCTGAAATAAAAACACAGGCAGAGGGCTATCAAAAAGAATATGATGACACAAATCTTTTTGATGATCAGTTTGACATGACCGAAGCATTCCTAACTATTTCAATTGCGATGCTGGGTATTACTTCTCTCACACAAAAAAAATGGCTGCTATATTTTGCGGCAACGGTAAGTGCAATTGGATTCATTTTAGGGTTAACTGCATTTATGAAAATCAGCCTGCATTCAGATCTTGTTTCAAAAATTTTGGGATGATATTATAATGGTATTGACAATTTTATTTCAATAATATTATGAAAGAAGAAAAGAAAATTAACTACTCTTGTTTCATTATATTGCATCATACTATCGAAGCCATCATGCAAAAACACTGCTTTCTTCTTCTCATAATTTTTCTCTATTCATGTTCTTCTACCAATGTCTCTGTAAAAAATAATTTACAACCCAACGGCAAAAAAATAGGAATAGGAACCATAAAAATTACTGCCCAAAAATCCAAACATAATACAGATACAGTTTGCATTTGCACAGCTCAATCAACAGAGAAAGCTTTTATTCCATATTTACAACAGGCCGGCTTTAGCGTTATTGATCTTCCCATAAATGACAGAACAAATAACAGGGAGATAATGAGAGTCGCAGACTCCGCAAAAGTAGATTACATTTTAACAGGCGTTGGTATTGTGCAACAGCAAGGCAAAAGCACTTTCATGGAACAGCTGACCATACAGTTACAGGATATGCATACCGGTGAGATTGTAACTTCAGCATCATTCTCGGGAGTTGCAACACGCCCTGTAAAGGCAGCCGGGAAGATCGGCGGGCAATTAATAAAGAAAATAAAATAATTATTTTCTTTTCTTCCCTCTGTTCAAACCAATATTTATTCCTGCCCTGATGATTGGTAAAAGATTTCCATATCCATCAACATAAGGAGAGTTAACATCCTTTATCACATCTACCAAAATGCTCAGGTACGTGAAAGTATTTTTACCGGACCGTGAAGTTGTGTAGCCGCCGCCTAGCAATACACTTGGCGCATGAAGATTTGTTTTAACTGTACCGGTTCCGTTAAAAGGAATAGTTTTTAGAGCAATAAAATTATATTCAGGTTGAGCCTGTATAAAAAGAAAATGAACAGGAAATATTCTTGTAAAAACTCCTAAACCATAAACTGTACTACGGTGTTTATCATTATTATAAAGATCTCTCTGGCTTTGGTATTCGAAATTGGCAACGCCGGCAAAGTCAATCCATTTTGCAACCGTATAGCCATAGTGCGGATGAAGGCCTGCATTAAAAGAGCCATTGCCAAGGCCTAAGGAAACACTTCCACCGGTAAACCAATTTTCAGGATCGTATCCTTTTTCTTTTTCGTCCTGTGCATAAAGAGTTGCTGTAAATAATAAGCTGCAGGTTGCAAGCATGATCGATCTGAATGTTTTCATAATGGTTCTTTAAAAAATAAAACTAAATACAAGATGTTGAAATGATGAAGATAGTTGGTAGCTAATTATCAAAATTAATCAATTGTAATGAGGCTTACAAAATCACAAATAATAAAAAAAATAAAAAATAGTCTCAAAAATATCGCAAATATTTTAAGGGAGATGATTTCAAATTCAAATTCAGCGGAGAAAATTAAAAGCTCGGACACAGTGTCTCACGGCGGTTTCCATCGTATTCATTATAGAAACCTTTCTTCAAAATATTAAATTCACTGGCGCCTCTGTAGCCATTAAAATTATGAAGAGAAGAAGTGGTTACATCATAACTGAAAGTAAAACGAACATTCTTTAATTCAAACCCAACCATAGGCACAATTGCATCGCCAAGGCGATAGTATAATCCACCGATCAATTGTTTTTCACCATCGCCGGAAAGATTGTAAGCGCCATTCATTCCTACCACCAGTTCGCTTGCTTTTGACTGTGTTGTAAAATATGCATTGGGATTAATGATCACGTTATCATTCAGCTTTACGATAGCATTTAAAAAACCAATATGGCGCATTGCAATTCTTGTAGTATCGGCTGATGCATCAATAAAACTTTCAAGCGGCCTGTTAACATGCTGGATAGAATAGCCTGCATTTAAATAAATATTTTCTGTTGGAAAATAAGCATAGTTAAGCCCTGCCTGGATATCAACATAGCTAACATTATTGTTAGCTAATATTACACTCGTGGGTATATTGGTATCAAAGAATTTTCCATCAAACTGATCCGGGAATTTTAATTTAGTTTGATCTATTCTTTTATTTGCCCAGCCAACATTAAAGCCTGCAGTAAG
>DATCOF010000138.1:0-29979 GCA_036564845.1 Chitinophagaceae bacterium
ACTCTACATTTACCAACAATCCTAATTGATGAAACAGGTTGAAGAAATATTAAAGAAGAATCATTTAAGCGTTACTGACAGTCGGCAAAAAATAATGCAGCTATTTCTAAACTCAAACGGGGCGTTGGCGCATGCGGATATCGAAAAGAAGACCGGTGAAAACTTTGACCGCGTTACTGTTTACCGAACCTTACAGTCGTTTGTTGAAAAAGGAATTATTCATTTGATACCGACAAAAGATAATTCAATAAAATATGCTTTATGCAAAGATGATTGCGAAGCCGGCCATCATCATGATAACCATGTGCATTTTATTTGCGATGAATGCAGTAAAACAATTTGCCTTGATGATGTAACTATTCCGCAGGTTAAGCTGCCAAAGGGTTTTACGCCTCAACATGCTGAGATGGTGGTGAATGGAATTTGCGGAGATTGCAAGTAACTTGATTTTAAATTATAATTCCAAAGCATCTGTAGTAATCTAAAATAAATATAAGTTGTTCAAACTCGTATCCTTGTTTGCAGGAATTGGATAGAGATAAAAATATACATTTTTATATTGCATGGTATCCACGCCTTCGATTGCTAATGGATAGCCATTAGGAGTGCCTGCAAACAACCCTGTTCCTTTAAGCGGAATATATTTTAACGAAAAGAAACCATTAATATCTGTTTGAAAATAAATTCTTAATCCTGCAACACTACCAAGTAATGCATAATCATCTTTTTGAGTAGCATAAAGTTTATAATTTTTAACAGGAATAGGATTACTACTGCTTTCAAGTAATCTTCCTGAAACAATATAATTCTTAGTCAAATCTTTTTTGCAACCGCATAAACCGCTTAGTGCTATTATTGAGAAAAAAAGTAAAAAGCGATGCTTAAACGATAAAACCTGATCCGAGCAATTTTTAAATTGAAACCTCATGTTAGTTTGATGTTTTTTCATTTTGTAAAACTACTATCAACACTTTTGCTTTGCAGTCTAATTTTTATCCTTTAACAACAATTATAATTTTGAATTATCTTTTAAGGATAAATGAGAACTATTATTTCTTAAAGATTATTTTTGTTTTATGCCTCCCTTAAATATCCAACAGCAATTTTTTGAAAAATTAAAATCAATAACACCACATGAGCAACTGGCAGTGAATGTTTCTGAAGTATTAGAAATAAGCACCAGTGAAGCTTATAAGAAAATCAGTGGAAAATCTTTATTAAATATTCGGCAGATAGAACAGCTATGTAATAAATTTAAAGTCAGCTTTGAATATAACCCTATGCAAAGCAGCAACAAGGTATTATTTAGCTATAGCGATTTAACTTCGGGAAAGGGTGACATTGAAAATTATCTTGATAATTTATACAACAGCCTTACTTACATTAATTCTGCGCCTGATTGTTTTATTACATGCAGTACAGATGATATTCCTGTGTTCCATTTATTCCAATATCCAGAGCTTTCCGCTTTCAAATTATTTTTTTGGAAAAACAGAATTCAGCAAAGAACTAAAAGAACGGAATTATTTTCATTAAATAGTATTAATAAAAAACTAGTGAATAAATGCTTCCGGCTTCATAATGAGTATATGAAAATACCTGCGACAGAAATATGGACCAAAGGTTCTTTACTAAATACTTTATATCAAATAGAATATGCAATTGATGCTAGGTTGATAAAAGATAAATCAATCATATTACAACTTTGCGATCAATTAGAATTTACAATAAGGGAAGTTGCAGAATATGCTATGATAGAAGAAAAAAATAATATTGACAATAAACCTATAAAATTTAATTGGTACTTCTGCGAAAATATTGGCACTACAACTTACTTAGCGAATGTAAGTAACGGATTAGTTTGCTATCAAAGATTTAATACTTTTAATAATCTGCAAACGGATGATAAAGCTTATTGCGTTGAAATAAATCTCTGGATGCAAAGTTTAATAAAAGAAAGTATTTGTGTTAGCGGACAGGGAGAAAAGCAGCGTAATAATTATATTGAAGAAACGATAAAAAATATTAATCAATTGAAAAATCACTTTTAAATTTTCTCCATTTCTTCACTCACAAAATCCATCAGCATTTTTATATTTTCAGGAGAGAAATCAAATTTTAATCCTGCAGCTTCATACAGTTGAGGCAATGTTTTGGTTCCACCAAGTGCTAAAGCATTCATATAATTATCCAATGCTTTTTCAGGATCTTTTTTGTATTGCATCCACATGCCGATGGCACCTAATTGTGCAATTCCATATTCGATATAATAAAACGGAACTTCGAATAAATGCAGCTGGCGCTGCCATGCATTTTCACGATATTTTTCAAGACCACTGTAATCAATTACATCATCAGAAAATTCTTTCAGTATCTCCATCCATTTATTTTCTCTTTCTTCTACAGCATGATTTGGATTTTCATAAACCCAATGTTGAAACTTATCAATGATGGCTATCCATGGAAAAATTGTTATCGTTCTTTCCAGCTGGTGTTCTTTTGCTCTTTGCAAATCTGCTTTATTATCAAAGAAAACTTCCCAATGATCCATGCTGAAAAGTTCCATTGCCATGCTGGCGACTTCTGCAATTTCCATTGGATATTCTTTAAAGGCACTAAGCTCCAAATTATGTGTAAGAAAAGATTGCACTGCATGTCCGCCCTCATGCACCATGGTGGTTACATCATGCATTTGCCCGGCAGCATTCATAAAAATAAAGGGAGCGCCGCTTTCTGCCAACGGACAGTTGTATCCTCCCGGAGCCTTGCCCTTCCTGCTTTCCAGGTCAAGGTGTTTCATTGCATTCATCTGCAGCAAACAGTCTCCAAAAAAAGGACGGAGTTGTTTAAAACATTCAATTGATTTATTGATAAGTTCTTCAGAAGTTGTAAAAGGAGTAAGCGGTTGTGTGCCTTCAGGCTCTGCTTCCACATCCCACGGACGAAGATCATCCAGCTTTAATTTCTCTTTTTTATTTTGATAAATTTTATTTACAAGAGGAAGCACATGCTTGCTAACAGCTTCATGAAATTTAAAGCAATCTTCTTTTGTATAATCAAATCTTCCCAGTTCTTTAAACCTGTAATCTCTATAATTTTCAAATCCAGCATTCAATGCAACCTGGTGGCGCTTTTTTATTAATTGCGCATACAGATCATTCAATGCATCTTTATCCTGCAATCTTCTCTCATTTATTTTCGTGTACACTTCTTCACGCAAAGTCCTGTCGTGACTTTCTAAAAATTTTGCGGCCTGTTGCAAAGTATATTCCTTTCCGTTTACTTCTATCATCATGCTGCCGGTAATAACTCCATATTGTTGTTGCATCACAGCCAACTCCGATTGCAATTGAATATTTTCTTCTCTAAATAATTCAATACTTTTTTTAACTGAGCGCAGGTAAGTAAAATATTTTTCAGGTTCTAATTCTTTTGTAAAAGGAGAATTAATAAGTTTTTTATTTAACGCATCTGCATAAGGTTGGATCTTCGGCTGAATCTCCATGCAGAAAAAATTAAATGCCTCTTCCAAACTTTTATCTGTTGTATCACACGTCATTTTTATCTGCCTCCAGCAGGCATCTTCGCTGATGACGGCTTCCAACTCGCTGGTATCTTTCAACCATTTTTCTAAAGTTTCTTTTGAAGTAATTTCTCTTTCAAGAAGTTCTTTAAAATAAGGTTCAATGGTTTCCCATTTATCTACAACAAGATCTTTGGGCAAAAAATGTCTTTCTATTTTTTTTATATCTGCAGATGCAGTCATGGCTTTAAATTATTAAAACGTCATTGCAATGACGAAATTCATTAATTTATTTACTGTTCTTAAGAGATTTTTTTTCAGGAACAGGTGTTTCGTTTTTTATTTCTTCGATCACACTCTCTGATTCATTTTCTTCTTCTTCAATCACCGGCTGTTTTATTTCGATATTGTTGTCAGTTAGTATGCCATACCATTTTACAATTTTCTTCATGTCACTGGCATACACTCTTTCAAAATCCAGGTCAGGATAAACTTTTTCGAAATAACTTTTCAATGCTGTGCCATCTGCTTTTGCATCAGGTAGTTTTTCCTGGCTTTCTTTTATCGCTTTAAAAACATCAGCCAACACTGAATTTTCTTTTACTGTATAAATTTCAATACTCTCAAGATGTGTGAAATTATGTACACGGCTGCTCACAAACTTAGTGCTATTATCTTCCAGCGATTTTACCACTGCGCCATCTGCTTTGGAGGCTACCAATTCGTACAATCCACTTAATCCTGTTACTGAAATGATCTTATTATAATCCATATTTATCTTTTTAGAGGCTGCAATTTAAACCACATCAGCGTAAACTAATTACAAATATTTATTGAGGCAGACTTTTTGTAATAAACTTTATCGATTTTGCTTAGTCTTAACAACTATTCGCATTTATAAATCAATTTTAGCATGAAGATCTTGACTCCCGGAATTGTTTCTTTTTTATTATTCTTTTCAATTAATATAACTAAAGCCCAGACAGTTAAAGGCATTTTAACCGACGAAAGTGACAATACACCAATAGCCGGCGCAACCGTAAAACTCATTAACAGGTCTGATTCTTTACACCCTGCTGATTCATTAACAGCGTATAGCACCGTGAGCAATAAAAGTGGAGCTTTTATTTTTACAAACGTTATGCCCAAATTATATCGTTTGTCTGTAGAGTCTGTTGGACTGGGAAAATATCAAATAACAGTATCAGTAAAAGACAGCATGACAACTGACCTTACTACGATCTCCATATCCAAGACCTCGAAAATTTTAAACGAAGTAGTCATAATTGCCAGTGCTCCGCAAGTAAAACAAAAAGCGGATACATTAGAATATTCTGCAAGTCAGTTTAAAGTAAACCCTGATGCAAATGTGGAGGATCTTATAAAAAAGATGCCAGGAGTTACCGTGGATAAATCAGGTACTGTAACTGCACAAGGCGAAACTGTAAAAAAAGTTACAGTAGATGGTAAAGATTTTTTTGGTGATGATGCCACAGCAGCATTACGCAATTTGCCTGCAGAAATTATTGATAAGATACAGGTATTTGATAAGCTTAGCGACCAGGCTGCCTTTACAGGTTTTGATGATGGCAATTCTCAAAAATCAATTAACGTGGTAACCAAAGCAAACATGCGCAATGGCCAGTTTGGAAGAATGTATGCAGGTTACGGAACTGACAGCCGTTATTCAGCAGGAGGAAATGTAAGTTTCTTTAAAGGCAATCGCAGGCTTTCATTTGTTGGCCTGCTCAATAATATTAATCAACAAAACTTTTCTTCACAGGATTTGCTTGGCGTAACCAGCAGTGGTGGTGGTGGTGGCAGAGGAGGCTTTGGTGGTGGCGGAAACCGTGGAAATCAGGGTGGACGTGGCGGTCAGGGAGGTGGAAATTTTGGAGGACAACAAAATTTTTTAGTAGGCCAGCAAAATGGTATAAGTAAAACCAATGCGATCGGTATAAATTATTCCAATCAATTTGGGAAAAAACTAACCCTTACAGGAAGTTATTTCTTTAATAACACCAACAATGCAAATCAACAATTAACCAATACCCAAACTATAATAAAAACAGATCCCACCCCTAATACTACAATTTACTACACTGAAAACAGTGCAACATCAAGCAACAATTATAATAACAGGGTGAATGCAAGGTTAGAGTACAAAATAGATTCGAATAATTCATTAACGATATCTCCGAGTTTGAATTTTCAAAAGAATAATAGTTACAGCATTGCGGATGCAAAACAAGCTTACAGCAGTGATTTTTCTCTTGCTAATATGCTCAATCAATCCTCCACGAAATATACAGCTGAAACTTCAGGCTATAACTTTACCAATACAATTTTTTATAGGCATTCTTTTCAAAAGAAAGGCAGAACAATTTCAGCAGGAATTAATACCAGCATGAATCGCAGGCTTGGCGATACGTATTCAGTATCTGATACGAAATTTTTTAAAAACAGCGTATCTAAAGATTCATCATCTAACCAGTTTATTGATAATCTTACAAATGGATATACCCTTTCTGCAAACCTGGCTTATACCGAACCAATTGGCAAAAAAGGACAATTACAATTAAACTATAATCCATCTTACACAAAAAATAAAGCTGATCAAAAAACGTATCAATACGATGTTGCCGGCAAAACATATTCAATATTTGATAACCGTCTTTCTAATAAATTTGATAATACTTATACCACACAAAATGGCGGAGTGACTTACCGAACAGGAGACAGGGATAATCAATTTTCTATCGGTGCAAGTGTTCAAAATTCTTCTCTTAAAAGCGACCAGACTTTTCCAAAAACAATTTCAGTAAATAAAACATTCACTAACATTCTTCCCAACTTACAATTAAGGCGCAAGCTTTCTGCAAAAAGCAGCATGAATGTATTTTTCCGAACATCGGTAAATGCTCCATCGGTAACACAATTACAAAATGTAGAAAATGTAACTAACCCGTTACGGTATACAACAGGTAATCCTGATCTAAAGCAGCAGTACACAAGCTCTTTGGTAACCCGTTATACTTTTACAAACACTCTAAAAGGTCAAAGCTTTTTTGCAAACCTTTTTGTTCAGCAGGCAAATGATTATATCTCAAACGCCAGCTTTATTAATTTCAGAAAGGATTCCATTTTGCCTTCAGGTACAAGATTAGATACCGGAGTTTATTTAATTAAACCAATAAACTTAAGCGGGTACTGGAATGTGCGTTCATTTTTAACTTATGGATCACCTATAAAATTCATAAAGTCAAACATCAATTTAAATGCAGGTGTTAGCTACAGCAAATTGCCTGGGCTCACCAACAATATTAAGATCATTACCGATAATTATACTTATAACGGTGGAGTTGTAATATCAAGCAACATTAGCCAGTACATTGATTTTAATGTATCGTATAACACCAGTTATAATGTAATTAAGCAACAGCCGGACAATAATTACAATACACAATCTATAGGCGTGCAGTTTAATTTATTATCAAAAAACGGATGGTTTTTCCAGAATGATCTAAATAACCAGAGCTATAATTATAAACAAGCATCAATACCTGACCAGCATTTTTTACTTTGGAATATGGCAGCAGGTAAAAAATTCCTTAAAGATCAAAAAGGAGAGTTGAAACTTTCTGTCTTCGATCTTTTAAAACAAAATAAAAGCATCACCCGAACAGTTACTGAAACATATGTAGAAGATGTGCAAAGCCAGGTATTGCAACAATATTTTATGCTAACCTTCACTTATAAATTAAAGAATTTTGGAACAGCCGCGGCCAGGGCCGAAAATAACAGGCAACGAGGAATGAACGGTGGTTTCCCTGGTGGTGGCGGCTTTTAATTAATTATTATTCCTGTCAGGTTAGTATCTTTATTTTTTTCAACTGTACATGACTATAGTAGAAGTAACTGATAACAGCAGCGCAAAAAAATTTCTTGAGCTTCCGCGAAAGCTATATAAAAATGACCGCAATTTTATTTCTCCTCTTGATAAGGATATAGAAGCCGTGTTCGATCCGGCACTTAATAATTTTCATTCCCACGGAATTATTAAGCGATGGATTACATTGGATGATGAAGGCAAAACTGTTGGCCGCATTGCAGCATTTATCAATCATCAAAAAAATAAAAATCCTGATCTTATAATTGGCGGCATTGGTTTTTTTGAAAGCATTAATGACGAAGCAACTGCATTTCTTTTATTGGATACTGCAAAGCAATGGCTTCAGCAAAACAATGCAAAGGCCATGGATGGCCCCATAAATTTTGGAGAAAATGATAAGTACTGGGGCTTGCTGGTAGAAGGTTTTGTTCCGCCAAGCATGGGAATGAATTACCATCCTCCTTACTATAAATCTTTTTTTGAAAATTATGGTTTTGTAAAACAATACGATCAGTTTACAAATGTCATCAATGTATTAAAACCTTTCCCGGAGCGGTTTTCAAAGATCGCCGACTGGATTGCGAATAAGCCCGAATACAAATTCATTCACTTTGAAAATAAACACTTCAAAAAATTTGCAAAAGATTTTCAGGAAATATATAATGATGCCTGGAGTGAGTTTGAAAACTTTACGCCTATAGAGCTTGATACATTAAAAGAATCCTTTAGGGAAATGAAACCAATTGTTGATGAAAAAATAATTTGGTTTGCTTATGCTAATGATGAACCGATTGGTTTTGTA
Source organism: Chitinophagaceae bacterium (assembly GCA_036564845.1). GTDB lineage: Bacteria > Bacteroidota > Bacteroidia > Chitinophagales > Chitinophagaceae > Ginsengibacter. The sequence continues at coordinate 8,218 of DATCOF010000138.1, forward strand.
CTTGCTTTGCCGGATATAAATGTTTTACTAAAATCATTTAACGGCAAATTGAATTTGTGGAATAAGATCAGGTTTTATTTAAAACTAAAAACCACCACTATCGACCGCATCCGGTTTATTGTTATGGGCTGCAAAACAAAATTTCAAAATAAAGGAATAGAGAGCGGGTTGATAAAAAAATTACAGGTTGAAGTGTTACCGAGAAATACAATTAAAGAAGCTGAGCTTGCCTGGGTAGGAGATTGGAATACAAAGATGATCGCTGTGCACGAAGCAACAGGAGCAACGAGAGAAAAAGTTCATCGCACATATCGTTATACATTTGTCTGAACTGGGATTAATGGGATTAACAGGAACGCATGATTGTTACTATCAAACTTCATTCTCATTTCTAAATAATTATCTTGCATTTATTATTAATAAAAAAGTTAACCAAATTTTTTACTGAGAAAAAAGCTAATGGAACTCTAATCCCATTAATCTTTTTAATCCCATAAATCACAGTTCAAACAAATGAAATTAGTTTCTTATCTCAAAGACGGGCAGGATCAACTCGCAATTTTAGTAGATGGATTATTATATGATACAGACCTGATGCATCCTGACCTGCCAGTTAGCATGAGCATGTTTTTAAATTATTGGGAAGATGTATTTCCAGTGGCTTCAGGAATTAATAAGATCATTACAGAAGGAAAAGTTTCACGCCAACAGGGAATCCCTTATGACGAAGTTCAGATCATGGCGCCGGTTCCTCATCCTGTAAGTTGCAGAGATGCATACGCTTTCAGGCAACATGTTGCTTCGGCAAGAAGAAATCGCAAAGTAGATATGATCCCTGAATTTGATCAGTATCCTATTTTTTATTTTACCAATCATAATAGTATTCAGGGACCCGGCGAAGTGATTTGTATGCCGGATCATTTTGAGAAACTTGATTTTGAATTAGAGGTTGCTATTGTTATTTGTAAGCCCGGTAAAAATATAAAAGCAGAAGAAGCTGATCAATACATTGCAGGCTATATGGTGATGAATGATCTTAGCGCAAGAAGATTACAGATGGAAGAAATGCTATTAAATCTCGGACCGACAAAAGGAAAAGATTTTGCTACAACCACAGGCCCCATGCTGGTTACACCGGATGAGCTGGAACAATTTAAAGTTGACTGTAAGCCCGGCCATACAGGCAATGCCTATAACTTATCAATGAAATGTTGGGTGAATGATGTACAGGTTAGTGAAGGAAATTTAGCAGATATGGATTGGACATTTGCAGAAATTATTGAGCGTGCTTCTTACGGCGTGCAATTATTTCCGGGTGATATTATCGGCAGCGGTACAGTAGGTACAGGTTGCTTTTTAGAATTGAATGGTACAGGAAAATTAAATGATCCCGAATACCAGGAACAATGGTTGCAGGAAGGTGATGTTGTAGAAATGGAAATTGCAAACCTCGGAAGGCTCAACAACACAATTGTAAAAGATGAAAGTGATTTTTCAATTTTAGCATTGAAGAAAAATGTTTAAATCAATTACTTTAAAAAATATTAACCCTGCAGAAGCTCAAAACTATTTATTACACAGTGTGGCTCCACGGCCAATTTGTTTTGCAAGCACGATTGATAAAAAAGGAAATGTAAACCTTAGTCCCTTCAGTTTTTTTAATTTGTTTAGTACTAATCCTGCGATCATTGTTTTTTCGCCATCACGCAGGGGAAGAGATAATACAACTAAACATACACTACAAAACATTTTAGAAGTTCCGGAAGTAGTTGTAAATATTGTATCCTACCACATGTTACAACAGGTAAGTTTAAGCAGTTGCGAATTTGCAAAAGCAGTTGATGAATTTATAAAAACAGGATTTACAAAAGAGCCTTCGCAAATAGTTAAACCACCGAGAGTAAAAGAAAGCCCTATACAACTGGAATGCAAAGTGCTTGAAGTAAAACCTTTGGGAACAGAAGGCGGTGCAGGTAATTTAGTAATTGCAGAAGTGCTGATGATGCACATCAATGAAAATGTTTTAAATGAAAATGGAAATATCGATCAAACTAAATTAGACCTTGCGGCAAGGCTTGGCGGCAATTGGTATACAAGAGCAAATGCCTCTACCATTTTTGAAGCTGAGAAGCCAAATACACAAATAGGAATTGGAGTTGATACGCTACCGGAAAATATCCGCGACAGTAAAATTCTTACAGGAAATAATTTAGGCCAGCTTGCTAATGTAAATGAAACGCCTTTCGTTGATCTTGCTTTTGAAGATGATAGATTGAAAAATATATTTCTTTATTACTCTACTGATCCAGAAGAAATGGAAAAAGAATTACACATTCTTGCAAAAGAATTTTTAGATAATGGAAAGGTTAATGAAGCATGGCAGGTGTTGCTCGCATTGAATTAAAGATTAAAAAGAATTATCTTTATAATAATGAGTTCCGCGATAAAAATATTACCCCATTATACTTACGAAGAATATTGCCTTTGGGAAGGCAGATGGGAACTGATTGATGGAATTCCTTATGCGATGAGTCCGGCACCTACGCCTGGACATCAGCTTGTAGGTGGAAATTTAATTACAGAATTTAATAATGCAATAAAGAAGCAGAAATGTAAGCATTGCAAGGTCTTTGAATTTATTGATGTAAAAGTTTCAGAAGATACAATTCTTCAGCCGGATATTTCTATCGTTTGCAAACCTATCATTAAAAATTTTTTAGATTTCCCTGCCACTTTAGTTGTGGAAATTTTATCTCCTGCAACAGCATTTAAAGATCGTCATGTAAAATTCCCTCTGTATGAAAAAATGGGAATTAAATATTTTCTCCTAATTAATATAGATAAAAGATCTATAGAAATAAATATGCTTCAAAATAGCCAATATCTGCTTACTACCTATGCAGAAAACGAAGCCTTCCAATTTGTATTAGAAGATGATTGTAAAATTGAAGTTGAATTAAACAACATCTGGGAATAGAATAATTTTTTTATTCTGCATAAATTTATTTCAATGAAATTACTGTTTCTTTTAATCCTGATCTCCCCGGCTATTTCGTTCTCTCAACAAAATTATCTATACAAAAATCTTATACTGGAAGGCGGCGGTATAAGAGGTCTTGCGTATCCCGACGCAATAAAAGTTTTAGAGGAAAAAGGCATTATAAAAAATATTGAAAAAAATTTTAACACCCGCACTTCGGATTCCTCCAGATAATGCGTCTTTGCTCGTCTCCATCTCAAAAGTTACCTTTGCCAAAATTTGAAAATCGTATAATGAGCACACAGCATTTATCAGAGCAGGAAATAATCAGGAGAGAAAAATTAGCTGAATTAAAAAAATTAGGGATTGATGCATACCCTGCAGCGCTTTATCCTGTAAACACAACTTCTGTTTTTATAAAAGAAAATTATAAAGGAGAAGAAAATAAAAATGATTTTGCAGATGTATGTCTTGCCGGAAGGCTCATGGGTATTCGTGATATGGGTAAAGCAAGTTTTGCTGTGTTGCAGGATGGCGCAGGCAAGATCCAGATCTATATTAGAAAAGATGATATCGCAACCGGCGAAGACAAGTCACTTTACGATATTGTATGGAAAAAACTTGTTGATATTGGTGACATTATTGGCGTGAAGGGATATGTGTTCACAACAAAAACCGGCGAAACTTCTATCCATGTAAAAGAGTTTTCTATACTTACAAAAGCATTGCGTCCGCTGCCCGTAGTAAAAGAAAAGGACGGTGAAACTTTTGATGAAGTAACTGATCCTGAATTTCGTTACCGCCAGCGCTATGCAGACCTCATCGTTAATCCGCATGTAAAAGAAACTTTTATCAAGCGAACAAAGATGATGAATTCCATGCGTGAATTTTTAAATTCACATAGCGCTTTGGAAGTGGATACACCCGTGCTGCAAAGTATTGCCGGAGGCGCTGCTGCACGTCCATTTGTTACGCATCATAATGCTTTGGACGTTCCTTTTTATTTGCGTATTGCCAACGAACTTTATTTAAAAAGACTCATCGTTGGTGGCTTTGAATGGGTGTATGAATTCAGTCGCAACTTTCGTAACGAAGGAATGGACCGCACACACAATCCTGAATTTACAGTGCTGGAATTTTATGTTGCCTACAAAGATTATTTGTGGATGATGGAAACAACAGAACAACTTTTAGGAAAAGCAGCTAACGATACTAATGGAACAACAAAAGTTTTATCCGGTGATATTGAGATTGATCTTAAAGCGCCATACAAACGAATAACAATGTATGATGCAATAAAAGAGCATACCGGTTTTGATATTTCAGAAATGGATGAAGATGGCATAAGAGAAGTTTGCAGGCAACTGCATATCCATGTTGATAAAACTATGGGCAAAGGAAAACTGGTGGATGAATTGTTTAGCAGCAAGTGCGAACACAAATATGTTCAGCCAACATTTATTATTGATTACCCCGTGGAGATGAGTCCGCTTACAAAAAAGCATCGCAGTAAACCCGGACTGGTGGAGCGTTTCGAGCTTATCATTAATGGAAAAGAGATTGCCAATGCTTATTCTGAATTGAATGATCCTATTGAACAAAGAGAGCGTTTTGATGAGCAGTTGCAGTTGGGGGCCCGCGGTGATGATGAAGCCATGTTCATTGATAATGATTTTTTACGTGCACTGGAATATGGGATGCCGCCAACAAGCGGTATTGGTTTTGGCATCGACAGGCTTTGTATGTTGCTTACCAATTCGCCATCAATACAGGATGTTTTATTGTTCCCGCAAATGCGGCCTGAAAAAACAGAAGGTGAATGATCTTAAATTTTTTATATGAAGGTTAGTGGTTTCACCTTTATCCGTAATGCGATCAAATACGATTACCCGATTGTAGAAGCCATAAAAAGCATCTTACCAATTTGTGATGAAGTAATAGTTGCTGTAGGAAAAAGTGATGATGCAACTTTGTCACTTATTCAAAATATTAATTCCAAAATAAAAATCATTGAAACTGTTTGGGATGAATCATTGAAAGAAGGTGGAGAAGTGTTGGCAGTAGAAACTAACAAAGCATTTAATGCTGTGGATGTAAACAGCGACTGGTGCTTTTATATCCAGGGTGATGAAGCCATTCATGAAAAATATCTTGATGTTTTGCACTCAGCCATGCAACAATATAAAGATGATAAAAATGTTGACGGCCTTCTTTTTAAATATTTACATTTTTACGGGAGTTATGATTATGTTGGCAACAGCAACAAATGGTACCGCAATGAGATAAGAGTAATAAAAAATGATAAGAGCATTTATAGTTACCGCGATGCGCAGGGATTTAGAAAAGGCGATAATGTAAAGCTGAATGTAAAATCAATAGATGCTTTTATTTATCATTATGGCTGGGTACGTGAGCCGCATGCCATGCAGGCAAAGTTCAATAGTTTTGGGAGCCTGTGGCGTGGCGATGAATGGAGTGCCGGCGCAGAAAAAAAATACAGCGGACCGTTTGATTATTCGCAGATTGACAGCATAGAAAAATTTACTGGCACACATCCGCATGTGCTTAGTGACAGAATAAAAAAAATGAATTGGAAATTTGAACGTGATCTCTCTTACAATAATCTTAAACTAAAAGACAAGTTTAAAAATCTTGTTGAAAAGCTTACCGGTAAAAGGCCATTTGATTATAAGAATTATAAGATTGTTTGATAAATCTTTCAATGGAGTTTACAAAAACAGATCCGTATACAATTTCCCTCCCGGCGTTACTGCATATTTACTAAGATCAGTAATACCTTCAATTGCCAACACTTCTTCATCAATAAAAGAATTCCCTGTACACTCTGCTGCAGGTTTGCTTACAATATAATAAACAGCATCAGCAATAATTTCAGGATGACGGCTCATTTTTATTAATGCATCTCCTCCCAAGAGATTTTGCACGGCGGCAGTGGCTATTGTAGTTTTTGGCCACAAGGCATTTGATGCAATAGAATATTTTTTTAATTCTTCTGCAAGACCAAGAGCGATCATTGTCATGTTGTATTTGGCCATGGTATAGGCTACATGATTTCCAAACCACTTTGTTGCTAAATTGATCGGCGGCGAAAGTGTAAGTATGTGTGCGTTGGAAGATTTTTTTAAATGCGGAATGCATGTCTGGCTTACAAAAAAAGTTCCTCTAACATTGATATCATGCATCAGGTCGAACTGCTTTGGCGTTGTTTGTTCTGTAGGCGCCAATGCAATGGCTGATGCATTGTTAATGAGAATATCAATTCCTCCAAAAGTTTCAACTGCTTTGTCAACTGCATTTTTTATCTGCTCTTCAAGACGAATATCGCATTGCACTGCCAATGCTTTTCCGCCTGCCTGTTCTATTTCCTGCGCAGCAGAAAAAATAGTTCCTCCAAGCTTTGGATTTTCTTCAATTGACTTTGCTGCAACAATAATGTTGGCTCCTTCTTTTGCAAGTCGTAATGCAATCGCTTTACCGATACCTCTTGATGCACCCGTAATAAAAACTGTTTTATTTTGAAATGACATAGTTCAAATCTAAACCAATTTCTTTCTGAAGCATTTTATTATTTATAAAATATCTACCGCAAAGAACAAGAGACAAAAGAGTTAATGCAGAGAAACATTTTTTTACTCTGCGCTAACTCAGTTAATTCATTTCTCTGCGGTAAAAATATTAATGCATTGCTTCAGCGAGATCAAGCTTTTTTTTCTTATTGCCCTTAACCAATAAAACAAATGGAACACAAATAAGAAACATCAGCCCCAGGTATAAGAAAACATCCATGTAAGAAAGTACAGATGCCTGTTTCATCACCATATATTCAAGAGTCTGGTAGCTATCTTTTAAAGCTATGTTTGACGGTATGCCTTTCGCCATAAAACCATGTTGCAAAGCCTGCATCTTCTGTTGCACATTTAAATTATTTACATCAAGATGACTAACGATTGCACTCCTGTGTACAATATTTTGCCTTGACATAAACGTGGTGATAGCAGCTATTCCGAATGAGCCTCCCAGTTGCCGCATCATACCCGTAAATGCAGCGCCCTGGCCTATTTGCTGGCCTTTTAAAGTTGAGAGTGCTAATGTTGTGATAGGAATAAATAACATTCCCATTCCAACTCCTCGCAATATCAGCATCCAGAAAAAATTATCTGCTGATGTATCAGGAGTTAAAATTTTATATCCCCAAAAACAAAATCCAAAAAATACAAGCATGCCTCCGGCTACAAGATATTGTTGAGGAACGCCCTTTTGCAAAAGCTGCCCGATGATGGGCATCATGAACGCTGTTGTTAATGCAGCAGGTATCATCAATGCACCGGATTGTTGCGCAGTCCATCCTAATGTTGCCTGTGTATAAAACGGAATGATGAAAGTTGATCCATACAATCCAAATCCCATGATGAAAGATAAAATTGTTCCTACCCGCAGATTACCATTTTTTAAAACTCTTAGTTCAACTATTGGATGCTCTGCCACAAGTTCTCTCCAAATAAAAAAGTACAAACCCAATGCTGCTGTTATCGAAAGAAAAATTATTGTGCTGCTATTGAACCAATCTTCTTCATGTCCTCGTTCCAAAACATATTGCAGCGAACAGACAGCGATCGCAAGAAATGCAATGCCTAAAAAGTCTACCTCTTTCAATAATTTTTTTGCTCCATACTTAGGACTGCGAACAAATTGCAGGGTTAATAAAGTTGCAATAACACCGATGGGAATATTGATGTAAAAAATATACGGCCACGAAAAATGATCTACAATATAGCCCCCCAAAGGCGGGCCCAGCGTAGGTCCTATAATAACACCAAGTCCATAAATTGCCTGCGCCATTCCACGTTTTTCAGGAGGATAACTTTCTGTAATAATTGTTTGAGATGTTACCAGCAATGCACCGCCACCAACACCTTGCAAAAATCTAAAAGCAACGAGTTCCCAAATGCCTGTTGCGTTTCCGCATAAGTAAGAACAAAAAGTAAAAAGGATAATTGATGCGGCAAAATAATTGCGCCGTCCAAATTGTTGTGACAACCAACTCGTCATCGGAACGATGATAACATTACCAATGGCATACGCAGTTATCACCCAACCCACTTCATTTAATGTTGCGCCAAGATTTCCCTTCATATCATTCAATGCAACATTCACGATGGTGGTGTCCACAATTTCAAGCAACGCACAAATGATCGCTGTTATCGTGATGATAACACGTCTTGCACCATACTCTACCAATAAATTTTGTTGCTGCATCAATGTGTTTAATACTTTTTTAAAAGATCAAAATTATTTCGTGAGACGACAAACGTGAGACGTGAGAATCTCACGTTTTTCAATTAAGATGAACGTCTACACTCACATTCATTCCTGGACGAATTTGTTTTATCATTGAATCCGATGGATTTGTAAATTCAATTTTTACAGGAAGCCGTTGCACAACTTTTACATAATTTCCGCTGGAATTATCCGGAGGCAACAAAGCAAACCTTGCTCCTGTAGCGGGAGAAAATGATGTAAGCGTTGCATCAAAAGCATGATCAGGAAAAGCATCAACATGCACTGTAACTTTTTGCCCGATCTTCATTTTATTAAATTGTGTTTCTTTAAAATTTGCCACAACCCAAATATCATTGTTCAATACAACACTGAACAATGCCTGTCCTGCCTGCAAAAACTGTCCGGGTTGTACATTTACTTTTGATACCATTCCATCAGTAGGCGCTGTAATTATTGCATAGGAAAGATTGAGTTTTGCATCTTCAACATCAACTTGTTTTTGTTTTATTATCGAAGCGGCAACACCTATCTGCTGAGAAGTTGCATTGCTTTGTGAAGACACAACATTGGTTTGTTGTGATGCTTGGTTTTTTTGATCAATTAAAATCTGTACCTGCTTCTCTGCAAGTTGCTTTGCCGCTAATGCCTGCTCGTATTGCTGCTGCGTTATTGAATGATCTTTGATAAGATTTGTATAGCGATTGAAATCCTGTGTTGTTCTCCAAACGTTTACTTTGGCGGCTTCAATTTGTGCATCGGCTGTGGACACTGCGGCTTTTGATGTTGCAATGTTTGAATTGGCTGCACTGGTAGTTGCCTTTGCTGATGCAAGATTACTCTGTGCTGTTGCAAGCGCAGCCTCCGCCTGGTCAACTTTTAATTTAAGATCCCTGTCATCCATCACAAGCAATGTATCTCCTTTATGTACGGGCTGATTATCCGATACATTTACTTTTAAAACATATCCTGAAATTCTTGGAATAACAGGACTGATGTTTGACTCTACCTGTGCATCATCAGTTTCTTCATGATGCTGTGCATGAAAATATTTTGTTAACCCAAACCATCCGCCAACGAGTACCAATAATGCTAATACAATGATGAATGTTTTATTTCTTTTTTTGGGCAAAGGCTTTTTTTCATGCTTACCCTTTTCTGTAACTTTTGTCTCCATAATTTATAAATAATTTTTACCTGGTGGTTAATATTCCTGTTGTATGAAGTAACCTGTTATATCCCTGCACAGCATCTGCTTTTGAAAGAGATAAATTTAATTTCGCCTGTAGTAATGCAACATCAGCGTCTAATAATTCTGTTACCGTTACAAGACTGTTGTCATACTTATTTTTTGTTATCCTGAAATTTTCTGTTGCTTGTTGCAATGCTTTTTGATATACTTCAATTCTTTTTTGGCTTAATAAATAATTTTGATAATCCTGATTTACCTGCAGGCGAATACCATCATTTAATTGTTCTTCGTTGGCCTGCAATTCTTTTTCTCTTGCTTTAGCCTGTTGCAGTTTTGTATTTGTTTTCCATAAGGCGGCAAGATTATATTCCACGCCTACTCCAATATTTACTGCATTTGTTATGGTAACAAAATTGGGAACATCAGCAGCAATATAACCGCCGGTTAACGCGATTGTTGGATAACTTTCGGTGTTGGCAGATCTTATTGCAACGCCTGCAGCTTTTTTTCTTATTGAAAGCGCCTGCATGTCTTTCCTGTTTTGAATGGCAAGTATTTCATACTCTTCGATACTTTTTATTGGCGTCAATTGCTGAAAAGATGTTGTATCAATTTCCAGTTCAGTATTTTCAGGCAGACCTAACATTAAGTTCATATTGATGTTTGCCAACTTGTAATTATTTTCTGCATCCAGTAAAGTGAGTTCGATGTTGGAGGTCTGTAGTTCTGTTTTTAAAAGATCATTGCGTGCAAGCAAACCATTTTGCTCAAGTCTTGAAAAAGAAGAATCTCTTTGGCGTGATGACGCTAGATTCTCTTTTATAACATTAATGGTAATACCTGCTTTGTACAAATTGGTGTATGCATTTAATGTATTTAATATCACGCCTTCTTTATCATTATCCGCATCAAGCTTTGCAGCCTGCTCTAAATATTTTGCAGATTCAATTGCATACTTTATTCTTCCACCGGCATACAAAGGATAGGAAATGTTTGCAATGCCATACAATGCCTGCGATATTTTTGGTGTATTATTTCCCCCTGAAGAATTGTTTGAATTTGACTTAAGATCGATGTTTGCACTGCTGAGCCTTAAATACGATCCGCTCAAATTAAAATTGGGCAGGCGGTTATCTTCTGCTTCCTTAACCTGCGCAACAGCCACGTCAATCCTTGCTTTAGAGGCTTTTAATTGTTTACTGTTCGCAAGACTCATATCAATAGCAGTATTTAAATTTAGCGCCTTTTTCCCCTGAGATATTGCGTGTTGCGAAAAAAATACGGCAACAGCAATAGCCAATATTCTTATTATTATTTTATCCTTCATTTGTAAGTAGTGCTTTAAATATTTTTTTTACATGAATGCTTAACTTTTTTTGAATTGTTTCTTCAAATTCTTTAGCAGGCATTTTTTTAAGGCAATTAAAATCCCTGTAAAAATTTTGATTTATTATTACCTGCATAACTGTGCCCACCATCGTACTCATTAAAAGAACCACATCAACATTCTTTTTAAAATCTCCTTTTTTTTCACCGTCAATTATCAGTTTATGTATAAGTTCTGCATTGCCTTTTTTTATTTCTATTACAAGCTTTATTATCACAGGATTTTTATTTATTACCTGTTCGCAAAGCAGTATCTTATAAAAACCTTCGTGGTTCACCACTCTTTCAATATGCTCATCAATAAGGATATCAATTTTTTGTATTGGGGAGAGAGAATCATTCTTCAACAAGCTTTCCACTCTCATCTTTATGCCACCCATGCGGTGATTGAACAGTGCCTCTAACAATTTCTCCTTCGATCCGAAATAATAAGAGATCATAGCAATGTTTACGCCAGCCTGCTCGGCAATATCTCTTACTGTTGTTGCTTCGTATCCTTTTTTTGCGAACAACTGTTCTGCTGTTTCTATTATCTGGATATGTTTATCGTTGTATGCCATAATTATTTGGGAGAGCGAAATTAAACAAATGTTTGATTTTATCAAATAATTGTTTAATACTATAAATAAAAAATTCCCGCTGTGGCGGGAATTAAATATCAGGGGGAAAAACTTTATGCCAGCGTGGCTTCCATTGAAATATCTGTGTTCAATAATTTTGAAACCGGGCAATTGGCTTTAGCATTTTCAGCACACTCATCAAATTTCTGTTTGTCAATACCGGGCACTGTAGCAGTAACGGTTAAATGTGATTTTGTAATAGCCCCGCCCGCCAAAGTGATATCACATTTGGTCTCTATCTCATCAGGTGTAAACCCCGCTTCGCCCAATACAAAACTTAGCTTCATTGAAAAACAGCCTGCATGCGCTGCTGCAATTAACTCTTCAGGGTTTGTGCCCGGGCCTTCTTCAAACCTGTCTTTATAAGTATACGGCACCTTATCTAAAACAGCGCTTTGGGTAGTAAGATTTCCTTTGCCTTCTTTACCAGTTCCCTGCCAAATGGCTGTTGCATGTCTGCTCATAATTTTTATTTTTAGTTGTTAGAATTAAAAGCAAATTTAAACCCAAATGTAATTGGAAAGCCAATTCACTCCGTCATTGAGGCATTTCCGACGCAGGAACTTTTAAAACACCTTTGGGATTATTGATCTTCCAGCCGCTAAAATCCTGTGGGGCTTCTAACGCTGTTCCGTCAATGATCTTGGTTTTTGTGCGGATACGAACAGGCTTATCTGTATAAAATTCTCTGCCTACCCTGTTCCTGTCCCAATACAATTCATTGCAATATAAAGTATCGCCGTTCCGGTTATACAATCTTACACTATCTCTTAAAAAAACTTTGCTTTCTGTTTCCATATACCTGCCATAGCGGGCATCCAACCAGCTTTCAATGGTTAAGCTATCGTCATAAAAATCTGCATGAATAGTTTTGGGAAATTCAGTGTAGGGCACAGTATCCTGGTAGCGCAACATGACCGGTGCGGTAAGCCTTGCTTTTGTTTTTCCGCTAACGCTGTAATTAATTGTTATCCCTTTTCCTTCTTCTACACCAATACGTTTTGAAGTTAATGCAGCTATTTGTTGTGGAGAATTTTCACAGGCTGCAATAAAAAGGCAGCCCGCTAAAAGGACTGCCCGAGAGATGTTTTTATATGGATGATGGAACTTCATTTATTACCTCACCCCATCCCTCTCTAAAAGGAGAGGGTGGATTGTTTTTATTGATACTTATACCGGCTAAACCAAATATCGCTTAATGAAAAACCAAGACTGATGTGTACTATATTTTCACGGATATTATTACTGCTGTTTCCCCTGCTTCCATATTCCAATGCCACATTCATAACAGAATATTGATTGTCATAAAAAGCTCTTTTTAATTTCATTGGAAGGCCCGCACCTACTGATATTCCCATCTGTGGAAGTTTTTTATCAGCTGCAATATAATCAGGGCCAAAGAATATTCCTGCCCTGTACTTTATAAATTGAGAATATTTTCTTGAATTTATTTGTGCCGGAAGATATTGAAGACCGGCCTTCACTGTCCAGCTATTTTTCACAAGATCTTTCTGACCAAAGAATCTGTAATTATCCCAATTGGTAGTTTCAAAATCTGCACCGTATAACCAATGTTCTTTTTCTACCGTAAAACCTATCCCATAAGTAGCAGGCAATTGCACCTTTCCTTTTTGACCATTATTTTCATAAACACTATCCAGGTGAGTAGGAGCACCGGTAGTAGCATCGAATGTAAATGTCTCCCGCAAAACATCCTGTGATGCGCCATATTGTTTTTGTAAGTTTCCATAGGCTCCTATCCGCAAAGTTCCTCTTACAGTATCTTTCTTTTTTAATTGAATGACATATTGAAAACCCGCATTGAAAGATATACCGCCGAGATCTGTTTTAGTGGAAGAATTTGATTTAAGATAATTTACTGAATCGTTGATAAATGATAAACGGGTACTGTATGATTTATTACCAAAAAGATAACCCGCATTAAAACCAATACTAAAATTTTTTATCCTAACACCGGTACCAATAAAAGCATCGTTAATGCCGCCGGCTCCTTCATATAAAGTTTGCAGACTATCTATGTTTGTGATACGGCTGTCTTTTTCAATCTTATAATTGATCTTACTTACAGGCTTAAGCCCCATATTAACACCCCAACTAATATTTTTTGCAGCAGCTTTTTTATTACCATTTAAAAGCGGGAATCCCAATTGTAAATAAGAGATAAAAGCATTATTACTGGTATACTTGCCGGCAGGATTTGTACTTTTTAATACACGGGTATCTACCTGTCCACCGATATCAAAAGTTGTGTAAACAAAATTGCTATAACTGGCAGGGTTAACAGAATTAATTGATTGCCCTGTTGCCTGTCCTTTAGAAGTTCCGCTAACCAGGGTTGGCCCGTCGGCAAAGCCTGCGGAAATTCCTCCCATTGATCTGTTTACAATATTTCCTTGTGGCACTAAATTGCCAATACCGTAGCGGGAGTAAGGAGAGTTTTCCTGAGAAAGAGAAATAAGTGGAAGTGCGAAAAGCACAAGAATAAAAAGTTTACGTATTGGTATCATCATTATATTCACTAATTGCATATAAGCCTTTAAAGATCAATTGGGGGTCGGCAAATATCTTGCTTTTAATGTGCCGGGCAAAATAAGGTGCATCACCACCGGTTAAAAGCACGTTAAAGTTGCTGAACTTTTCAGCGTAAAGCTCTATAATTCCATCCATTTCCATTGCCATGCCCAATACCACGCCGCTTAAAATATTTGTTTTAGTATCATAACCAATCAGCGGAAAATTCCAATCAGGCTTGATTAATGGAAGTTTAGCGGTAAAGGTGTGTAAAGATCTGAAACGCATTTCCATCCCCGGCGAAATACTTCCCCCAAGAAATTGATCGTGTTTATTTATAAAATTGTAAGTGATGCAGGAGCCCAAACCAATTACAAGATTATTTTTTTTTGGATAAAAATAAACTGCCGCGGCAGATAAGGCCAGCCTGTCTGCACCAATAGTTTCCGGCTTACCAACAGGGGTTGAAAAAGGCAATTTAGTTAGATGAGAAAGTTTATGAAACCTTGAAGAGGCAGAAAGAATTTTTTCAAGATCAGGGTTATGTTCAATTACCGAAGACAGAATTGTTTTTTGCGGCTGATATTTTTTAACCAGGGCTTCCATCGTTTCATCATTATCGTTATCCAATATTATTATTTCCCGGATAGAAGACTCATCAAATACAGCACACTTTAAAAGCGTGTTGCCGAAATCAAAACAAAGTGTAGTCAATTGAATAATTTGAGATTTGAAGTTTGCTATTTAAGATTGATAAAGTTTATGCACTCTAATATCAAATAAGAAATCAAATATTAAGATCTAAACCTTCAAGGTTTTTAAAGTGCCCGTTCAGTTTTATTTTTTCTTTTAAAGTTTCCATTTCAGCAACCACAGGTAATACTTTTGCAAGATGGCGCTTTAAATATTCCTGCCTCTGCGGCTCATTCATCAATCCTAAAATTTCATATTCTTCGTCTAAGGATAGTCCTGCATGATGCGCTACATCATAACTCCAGAGCTCGCTTTCAGGCTTTTTGAATTTGGTGGTAACTTTTAAAAGCGAATGCAATTCCTGGATGATCTTAATAACCTTTGTTATTAAAAGCCGGTTACCATGCTCAACATTTTTTGGATAATTTACAATTGCACCGCTGTATAATTTGTCAGGAATTTCTTTTGCCACTTCCAATATTCTAAAAATTTTTACTCCTCTTGTTTTAATATCCATCTCGCCATTTTCATACGTTTTAGTTACTTCGGTTATCTCCACCAAAGTACCCAGTTCATTCATATTATTACCAATAACTGCAGGAATTCCAAATGGCTTTTTTGTTTCAATACATTCTGATATCAATTGCTTATATCTTGGTTCAAAAATATGCAGGTTAAGATCTTCGCCGGGATACACAACTATCGACAAAGGAAAGATAGGAATGAAGTTGGTCATATAATCAAAATAAAGAAATTCTTATTAATTAAAATATAAATTCAGATAGTTATATTTTTGAAACAAAAAATGGATAAAATATCCGCGGTAATAATAACCTATAATGCATCTGCCACCATTGGCAAATGTATTGATGCTTTGAAAAAGGTGAGTGATGAAATAATTGTTATCGATTCTTTCTCAACTGATGACACTGCTGAGATCTGTAAACAAAAAAATATAAACTTCTTTCAACAACGCTGGCTGGGATTTGGCCCGCAGAAAAATTTTGGCATAAGCAAAACTTCTTACAATTATATTTTATCCATAGATGCTGATGAAATTATCAGTGATGAATTGGCAGCGTCTATCATTGCCGAAAAAGATAAGGGACTTACCGGGTTGTATCGACTTTTGTTTCTTCACCATTATTATTTTGATTTTGCAAAACATGGCGCATCGAGGCCCAACACAAAGATCAGGATATTTGATAAAACCAAAGTAAAGTGGAATGCAAGAGAGGTTCACGAAGCGCTGGTAATACCTGGAGGAGAAAAAATAAAACAACTTCATGGATATTTATTGCATTACTCTTACACATCAATCTCTCATCAAATAGATAAACTAAATAATTATACAAGTCTCGGTGCAAAACAACTTTTTAAAAAAGGCAAAAAAAATTTTTTGCTTAAGATGATCTTCAGTCCGCCAACAAATTTTATAATAAATTATTTTATCCGTTTGGGGTTTTTAGATGGGGTTCATGGCTTTGTGCTTGCCTCTTTTGCAGCGCATGAAAGCTTTGTAAAATATGCCAAGCTATGGGAGCTGCAAACAAATGAAAAACTTAAAGCCACTAATTAAACATGAGAGAACTTTTGCATAAGTTTTAACTTTCCAAAAGTTTACATCAAGTATTGACGTTAGTTTTATAATGATAAACTTTTGGAAAGTTCAATAATTATGAGAAAGGAATTGTTACAACAAATACAAAATGGTGATATAAAAGCTTTGGCAAGAGCTATCTCTTTAGTTGAAAATGAAGCCGAAGGTTATGAAGAATTTTTGCAACAATTACCACCGAATAATTCTACAAAGATCATTGGGATAACAGGACCGCCAGGTGCAGGAAAAAGTACATTAACAGATGCACTGATCGGTGAACTGCTTAAAGATGAAAAAAAAGTCGGTGTGCTTTGTGTTGATCCTTCTTCACCTTTTAATTGCGGTTCATTGCTGGGCGACAGGATAAGAATGAGCGATTGGTATAATAATGCAAATGTTTTTATCCGCTCACTTGCCACCCGTGGATCGCTTGGAGGTTTGCATCCAAAAATAATTGAGATAACAGATGTAATGAAGGCTGCAAATTTTGATTATATAATTATTGAAACAGTTGGTGTTGGTCAAAGCGAAGTTGAGATTGCAGGACTGGCGGATGTTACAGTGGTTGTGCTGGTGCCTGAAGGTGGCGATGTGATACAAACGATGAAAGCAGGGCTGATGGAAATTGCCGACATATTTGTTGTAAATAAAAGTGACAGGCCGGATGCCGAAACTTTTGTGAACAATCTTAAAATAATGTTGGCGCCGGCGTTTCGCAATAACACTCATCAAATTCCTGTTATAAAAACTGTCGCCTCGCAAAAGGAAGGCATCAAAGAATTGAGAGAGCAAATAAATGAAGGCCTGAAAAAAAATGATCATGAAAAAAAATATTTTTTACTTACAGAAAAGGCATATCAACTAATTCAACACAAGCGGATGAATAATATAAGCAAAGCTCTTTTGCAAAAAGAAATTGAAGGATCAAGTCTATCTGATCCGGGCTTCAATATTTACAAGTTTGTTCAAAAATATTTTTGATGAGTGGTCCTTTTATTTCCATCTGCATTCCAACTTATAAAAATGTTGATTACCTGCAAAGGCTTTTACAATCTGTAAGCAAACAAACATTCAAAGATTATGAAATAGCGATCACTGATAACAGCCCGGATAATTCAGTTGAGATGTTGGTGAAAGAATTCGGCAAACAATTGCCTATCAGGTATTACAGGAACGATCCTCCAACGAATATGGGAGAAAACTTCAACCTCGTTATGCAAAAAGCTACAGGCAAGTGGATAAAGATGATGCATGATGATGACTGGTTTGCAGATAAAAATAGCCTGCAACATTTTGCTGATGCAGCAAATCAATATCCTGAATATGATTTTATTTTTTCAGCCTGCAATAATGTTGATCTAAAAACCGGAAAAATTAAAAAACATGAATTGGACCCAGGAAAGAAAATGCTTTTAGAATCCTCCTTTTATAATTTATATTTTGATAATGTTATTGGCCATCCAAGCACGGTAATGCATAAAAATACAGACGTGTTGTATGACCCTTCTTTTAAATGGGTTATTGATGTTGATTTTTATATTCGCTTTTTTGAAAAATATCCCAAGTGGCATTATATCCCTGAAACCTGCGTAAACATTGGAATCGACGCTTCACAGTTCTCCAATAAATATTATAAGAATCCTCTTGTGGAGATATCTGAATATTTGCATCTCTTAAAAAAATTGCCTGTAACAGCAGAGTCAAATCAATATATTTTTCATGCGCTTTGGCTACTTGTTCGCAAATTCAAAATTAAAAATTTAGAAGAAATAAGAAATGCAGGTTACAAGGATGAAGTGCCGGATGCAATTTTTAAAATAATAAAATTTCAAAAAAATATCCCGCGGTTAATTATAAAACAAACCCCTTTTTCAAATGCATTAATGAAGATGTGTTTTAAAAAAATTCAGGGCTTGTATAAATAAAAGGCAGCCTGATCGCCATCTCCGGTTATATTTTTTTCTTTTGCAATTTGTTTTAGTTCATCAATCTTTTCTTTCGAAAAAAGAGCCGTCTTCCTGTTATGAAAAAAGGAACCGGGATCGTTTAGTGCAACATCTTTTTTATATTGTTCGCTTCCTACAAGCCCGTCTTCAGTGGAGTCAAACACAACATCATCAAGTTTAAAGCCCGATATATCACAAAGCAATTGAATGCTTTTAACGGTATGTATTATCAAGTGTCGCGGCGCATCAAGAGACATCCAATCAGTACTATATATATTCCATGCATATGTATTCATCACCGGCGTACGGATCAATAAATATTTTCCATTGTCTAAAAGATTATACAACTTTTTAATAACTTTTTGTGGCTCATCAAGATGTTCAAAAACATGGTTAAGCATTATGAAATCATACTTGCCTTCCATTTCAAACAGGTTCTTTTTATAAATCTTTATATCTCCAAAAAAAAGATCTTTATCATTGAAGGGATCAATACCTGTTAAGTTTGTAAATCCAATTTTGTTCAAAGATTTTAAAAGACCGCCATTACCGCAACCAACATCTAAAATTTTATATTCAAATTGTATGTTGCCTTTTTTAAGCCACTCATAATATTCAGGAATTTTATACCCAATGGACATAAGGCTTCCGGCAAATTTATTTTTATTATATAAAAGATAATTGGCTTTTATCTTTCTTAAAAATTCAACACGTATATTTTTATCTTCTTCATTTTTTAGTGAATAATATTTATCAAGAGGATAATATTTTGCGAGGTCTTTGGGGATGTCTAATAATTGCATCAGGCCACAGTTCCCACATTTTTGATAAAGGAAATTTTCTCTTAACCCGAGGTACATTTCTCTTACCGAAAATATTTCGTTGTTGTTTGTGTTACCGCAAACTTTACACGCAACAATATTCATATGATCATTATAAGAAGTAAAAAGGAAGGCAATAAATTACACTTTATTCTTCTTCCACCACCTGTAACCAACCACACCTACAATAGCAAAAGGCGTAAGCATTAAATATATAATACCCGTATTAAAACCTTTTGCAGGCTTCTCGCCCATTTGCTGTACTGTTTTAGCGCAAATAGAACATTGGGCTTTTGCACTTGAAATAAAAAGTGAAAAGTGAAAAGTGAAAACCAGTATGAGAAATAATTTTTTCATTTCACTGCAAAGGTAAATCCAATTATCTATTAAAATTGCTAACTTTCTATTTAATAGATCACCATGAGCGACAGTCGTAGAAATTTTTTGCAGAAAGCAGGCCTGCTTACAGGCGCATTTTCGTTCAACAGTTTATATAATCAACTGTATGCTGCTGATATTGATGCGGCTAACAAAAAAATAAGTTCATTATCTGCTGAAGAAGCTGCGATGGATGAAGATTATTGGGCTGTTATACAACAGGCTTACACAGTGAATCCCAGTATTATCAATCTAAATAATGGAGGTGTAAGTCCTGCACCAAAAGTTGTTCAGGATGCATTGGAGAGATATAATAGGTTAGCAAATGAAGGGCCTTCTTATTATATGTGGCGCATTATGGACCAGGGCCGTGAGCCATTAAGAGAAAAACTTGCTGAACTTGCCGGCTGCGATGCAAATGAAATTGCAATAAATCGAAATTCCACAGAGGCATTGAACACTGTAATTTTTGGATTGAATTTAAAAGCAGGCGATGAAGTGATTGGCACAAAACAGGATTATCCAAACATGATAAATGCCTGGAAGCAAAGAGCATCAAGAGAAGGAATTGTTTATACACAGATCAGTTTTAATTTTCCTATTGAAGATGACGAGCAAATTGTACAGGCATATAAAAATGCAATTACTCCAAAAACTAAAGTCATCCACATCACACACATGATCAACTGGATTGGACAATTAATGCCGGTTAAAAAAATTGCAACGATGGCGCATGCAAAAGGTATAGAGGTTTTGGTTGATGGCGCACATTCATTTGGATTAATTGATTTCAAGATACCCGATCTGGATGCTGATTATTTTGGCACCAGTTTACATAAATTTTTAAGTGCCCCAATTGGCAGCGGCATGTTATGGATAAAAAAAGATAAAATAAAAAATATCTGGCCGCTGGTATGCAATGATAATCCTCATAGTGATGATATTAGAAAGTTTGAAACCATCGGTACACGCAGCTTTCCGATTGAGCAGGCAATTGGCGAGGCAATTAATTTTCACAATGCAATAGGCTCTAAAAGAAAGCAGGAGCGAATTCATTATCTCAAAAATTATTGGGCATCTACAGTAAAACAAAACCCAAAGGTAAAAATTCACACTTCTTTAAATCCAAAATATTCATGCGCCATTTGTGGCGTAACAGTTAACAGATTAACACCCGGAGAACTTGACAGCAAATTATTCTCAGATTATAAGATCCACACGGTAGGCATAGTTTGGGAAAACATAAGCTGTGTGAGGGTTACACCGCATGTATATACTCAACTTAAAGACCTTGACAAATTGATCAAAGCCATCAACACCATTGCAGACAAGGTCTAAGAAATTTTAACAACGTAAATGACTTTAAAACTACTTTGCTTTTCCTGATTAACATTTTATAAACTGTTAACCCATTATTTTTATACAAAACAATTTGTTTATGAAAAAAATATATCTACTTCTATTTACTGTTACTTTTTTATTTGGTAATTCCTTTTCGCAGGGATTGATCTTTGATTCTGCTCAATTTGCCAGTCGTACTTCTGTTAGAATAACAAGAGGTGCTTTGCCAAAAGTGTATTCTTTAAAAAAATATACGCCGGCAGTGTTTCCCCAGGTTGGCAGTACATGTGTTGCACAATCTTTTGCAACAGCACGAACTATTTTGGAAGCAAAAAATTTAGGATGGACAGATAAACAAAAAATTACCGGCCTGTATTTTAGTCCTTATTATATTTATTATCGCAGCAAATTTGCAGACGATGTAAACTGCAACAATGGATTAAATGTAGAAGATGCCGCGAAAGATGTTTTAAAAAATGGATTTGCTCCTATTACAGATGTGGAGTATCCTAACTTTTACCCTTTTACAAAAGAGGCTTTGTGTATAGAAAAAAACGGTACAGATTATCCTCCATCCATGCAGGAGGATGAAAGCGAAGCATCGAAATATAAAATTGATGAGATATATACTGTAACGAGTTTACAGCAATTAAAAACTGCGTTGTCAAAAGGTATGCCTGTTGCTGTTATCCTCTTTCCACCTCCATCTTTCAGCAAAGTAAAAACTGATCTTTGGACACCCTTGCTTACAGAAAATATGAATAGAAATATTATGGCTCATGCTGTTCTTGCAATTGGTTATGATGATACAAAATACGGCGGTTGCATAGAGATAATGAATTCGTGGGGTGATACGTGGGGTAACAAAGGTTTTGTCTCGATCAGGTATAAAGATTATGCAAAATTCTTTGTGGGAGGTTATGCATTTTATTTAAAAACTAAGGCTCCGATAAAAAATAATCCAATTGTAATAGC
>DATCOF010000139.1:0-28085 GCA_036564845.1 Chitinophagaceae bacterium
CAGGAATATGATGATATCTGGAAAGACAAATCCTTTATAAAAGAAATGGACAGGCGTACCGCAGAATACGAAAACGGGACTGCCGGATTATACAAATTCGAGGACATGAAAAAAACAGCTATTGCAAATTATAAAGCAAAAAAAGGTAGCGGGAAATGAGCTACAATTATTGGCTGCATGAAAAAGTACAAACAGATTTTAATGAAGGCTTTGCCTAGTACGAAAACAAACAGCCGGGTTTGGGATATGAATTTTTAGCCGCCATAGAAAAGAAGATCGCTGAAATCATTTATCACCCTGAAACTTTTGGAAGCAAAGGAAATTCCCATTATCGGGAGGCATTGTTAAACCGTTTTCCTTATGTTGTCGTTTACCGGATTTACAAAAGGAAAAAAGAAATTTTTATCAGTGCAATACACCACACAAAAAAGTCACCACTCAGGAAATATCGTCGTCCGTAAACACATTTATATTCTATCCCTAATCAACCGGTAATACAGGTTCAGGATGAATTGTACTAATTGCATTTGGATCATGCTTGTGCTTAAACAATAATAAAAACAGAACAGCTATTACTAATGCATACGCTGCAAAAGAAAACCAGATGCTATGCCAGTCTTTTGCACCGCCTGCAGGTGTAAAATATTTATCTATAACAAAACCGCTTAGCTTGCTTCCGATGTAAGCTCCTACTCCATTCGTCATCATCATAAATAATCCTTGAGCACTTGATCTTATCTTAGGATCTGTATTCGTTTCTACAAATAATGAACCCGATATATTAAAGAAATCGAATGCCATTCCGTAAACAATGCATGAAAGAATTATCATCCACAATCCATCTGCAGGATTTCCGTAAGAGAACAAACCGAAACGCAGCACCCATGCTAACATTGAAAACAACATTACTTTCTTTATACCGAATCGTTTTAAGAAAAAAGGAATAGTAAGAATAAATAACGTCTCCGAAATTTGAGAGATAGACATGATGATAGTGGAATACTTTATAACGAATGAATCGGCGTATTGAGGTATCTTTTTAAAATCATCGAGAAATGTATCACCATACATATTAGTTAACTGCAAGGCAGCACCAAGAAACATTGAGAAGATAAAAAATAAAGCCATCTTATAATTTGCAAAGAGTTTAAAGGCACTTAAACCCAATTGTTCAATTAAAGATGCCTCTTTAGAAATTGCTTTTTGAGGAGGGCATTTAGGTAACGTAAAAGAATAAATTCCGAGCACAATAGCCATCACACCTGCAATCAAAAATTGATTGGAATTGGCTTTGCTTCCTGATAGATTAGTTACCCACATAGCTACAATAAAACCAATTGTACCCCAAACACGGATGGGAGGAAATACTTTTACAACATCAAACTTATTATTCTTTAGAATATTATAAGCAATAGAATTAGATAAAGAGATCGTTGGCATATAACAGATCATTGCCGCAAAAATTACATAGTACAATGTATTAGCATCATGCACCCGTGGTACATAAAAAAGTATCAATCCATAAAGAATGTGTAGAATTCCGTAAAGCTTTTCTGCATCTAACCATTTATCGGCAATAATACCTGTTAGGGCAGGCATAAACAATGATGATAGTGCCAGTGTAGAAAATATAGCGCCAAATTGAACTCCCGTCCCCAGGTTATTGGTAAAAAAATATGTAGCAATAGTAATTAACCATGCGCCCCAAACAAAGAACTGCAAAAAACTCATAATGGTAAGGCGAAATTTGATACTCATTTGAATCTTTTTATTGAATTAAAAATGTTTATACGGAAAATTTAAAGCAGCGTTTGAAAACAAAATACCATCCTGATACTTAAGCGCCTTTTATAATTTTTGAAAGATAACAGTTTTAATAAATAATTTACTTTAAACCAACCTTTTAATTTTAAAATTAATCTTACTTTTAAAACATAATAAATTTCGTCTTAAATAGTTTATTCTTACAACCAGAACTTACCATAAAAAATCTTCTGTATTGAAAAAATTAATACTCACCTTCTTCACGGTATTTTTTGCCCTTATAACATTTTCTCAAACCTACCTACCGGACAGGCAGGCTAAAAATAAAGAAAATGCTATTAACCGTTGCGGAACTATGCTTAAGGTTGAGCAAATGTTTAACAATGATCCACGCCTAAGAACGCAGGCTGAACAGCAATCAAAAATAATTCCTTCAGGGCCTTTTGTAAATAATTACCGTACCAATGCAATTGTAACCATCCCTGTTGTTGTACATATTATTTTACCCAATCCGGATTTTGTAACCGATGCCGATGTGCAATGGCAAATAGATAAATTAAATTTAGATTATTCAGGATTAAATCCTGACAGTACAAATATTCCTGCAGCGTTCCAGGCTTTAAGAGGCCATAGCCAGATAAGATTTACTTTGGCAAGAAGAACACCATCCGGCGCATTAACAAATGGAATTAACAGGGTAAAAAGCAGCGTTGGCTCAAATGTGAACAGAACAGTAGATCCTATAAAACGAGCAGCACAGGGAGGTGCTGACGTTTGGGATCCTAACTCTTATTTAAATTTTTGGGTTGGCTTAGATGCCAGCGGACAGGGGATTTTAGGATATGCACAATTTCCTACATCAGGAGCGATAGCTGATGATGGTGTATTTATTAATGCCATAAGCTGGGGAAATAATCCTTGCTATACAGCTCCGGGTTATAATTTAGGTAGAACTGCGGTTCATGAAACAGGCCACTACCTTGGCTTATTACATATTTGGGGTGATGATGGATCAGCCTGTACCGGTGATGATTTTAAAAGCTTAACTTCAGTAGGTTCAACATGTATTTTACCAACGGGCCTTTTTAATCAGGTTGGTCAAGGTAACACTGCATCGGATATCGGTGATACTCCCAATCAGGCCGGGGAAACAACCAACTGTCCTTCGGGTGTTGCAATTGATGGATGCGCTACAACTTCACCGGGCAAATTGTACCAGGACTATATGGATTATACACAGGATGCCTGTTACAGCATGTTCACAAATAAACAGGTAGAGAGAATGGAATGGGTTATTGATAATTGCAGGTCGGGGCTTAAAACATCTTTAGGTGCAACTGTTCCCGGTGGCGCTGTTACACTGGATGCTTCACCTTATCAATCTGTAAATCCCGGAGGTACCGAGGTTATTGGATGTACTTCTTTTGCTTATCCGTCTACAATTCCTTGTCCCGGAAATTTTATTCCAAAAGTGAGGATCAGGAATAATGGTTTAAATAATTTAAATACGGTTACAGTTGGTATGATCATAAATGGCGGGCCACCAACTACGCTTAACATCTCGCCAAATCTACCTTTTGGATATTCAACAGTAGTAAGTTTTTCTGCAGTACCGGTTATAACAGGCACCTACACAATAAAATTTTTTACATCAAGACCAAATGGAGTGATCACTGACCAGGTGCCATCAAATGATACACTTACAACAACACTGTTGGTGGCAACACCGCTGCCCATCCCTGTTACAGAAGGTTTTGAAAACAGTACATTTCCTCCAATAGGTTGGACGATCCGAAATCCGAATGTTGATTTTACATGGATAAGAGTAACGCCGGGACATAACAGTAATTTTTCTGCAGCAATTGATAATTATACAAATGATGGTTCAGGAAGAATTGATGAATTACGAACACCAAAGATCACTTTCACACCAGCAGACTCAGTTGTGCTTATCTCATTTGACCTTGCACATAAATATTATCCTGATTCAACTAATTATGATACACTGAGTGTTTTGGTTTCGAATGATTGTGGCGCTACGTTTACAAATGTTTACAAAAAATGGGGGCCTGAACTTGCAACTGCCGACACTTCTACATTGGCATATATCACTCCTGTAAACTCTGATTGGCGCAAAGAAAAAATTACTTTAAGAGGAAGCATTTTATCCACCGGAAATATTATTGTTGCTTTTAGAAATACGAACCGGTTTGGAAATAATATTTTTCTTGATAACATAAATATTGCAAAACCTGATCCCGGAGATCTGCAGCTTGTTTCAATTGACAAACCTGATGCGATAATTTGTACTCCTGCCGTAACCCCTGTTGTTACTATAAAAAATACAGGAAGTGAAACTATAGCAAGCTTCAATGTTTCTTACATTGTTGATAACAATCCCGCATTTCTCACTTCTTTTACTTCCGTAAACTTAGCTCCCGGTCAGCAAATGAGTGTAACATTAGATCCTCCGTTTACCGTTACAACAGGTGCTTATAACATAAAAGTTTTTATCTCAAATGTTTTAACTACCGTAAGTTCCCGTGATCAAAACCAGGCGAATGATACATTGAGCAAAGCGTTTACATTGGTTGGAAGATTAACTGCGCCTGTAACTGAAGGATTTGAATTGCCGATATTTTCCCCGGTAAATTGGGCAGTAGATAATCCTGATGGTTCTATCACATGGGAAAGAACAACCAATGCTGCAAAAACCGGGAATGCTTCAATGGTTATAAGAACTTTTGATTACCCTGTTGCAAATACTATTGACAAATTTGTTTCGCCGGGAATCAATGGTATAGCTAATTACGACTCATTATTCGTAGCCTTTAATCTTGCCTATGCACTTGGTATAAATGGTGCAAGTGGCAACCTGGACACTTTGGAAATACAGCTTAGCAGGGATTGCGGAAATACCTTTACCAGTGTTTGGAAAAAATGGGGAGCTGATCTACAAACAACAACCAAAGGCGGCAGGTTCACTCCTACTGCAACTGATTGGCAAAATATCAAAGTTTATTTAACGCCTTACATCAGCACACCAAGCGTACAATTATATTTTGTAGCAAAAGGTAACAGGCAGAATAATCTTTACGTAGATAATATAAATGTGTATGGTGTTACATTACCGCAACGTTTAAAGGACCAGGGTTATCTTATCTATCCTAATCCATTCCTGAATTCATTTGTGATCCATCATTATTTGCCGCCCATTAACCTTCAGAAGGTAACGCTCTACAACTCAATGGGACAAAAGGTTTGGGAAAAAACTGATAATGTGGCGTCCAACAGTTTGATAACAGTTGAACCCATTAATTTATCTCCGGGAGTGTATATGCTTAACCTTACTTATAAAGACAAAATAATTGTTGAGCGGATTGTAAAAAATTAAGTTATTGTTTTTAGAAAGAGGTTGCACATGCAGCCTCTTTTGTTTTACAATGCATGCTGAAGTAACTTTGTGCAATAATAAATCTCCATGAAAAAAGAAGAATTGAAGAGCCTGATCTCAGAAGCAGTAATAGACAATGATCTTAAAATTATTTCTGAAAAAATATTTAATAAAGAAAGAATAAGTGATGAAGACGGGTTGCTTCTGTTTGAAAAAGGAAGTCTTTCTTTTTTGGGAACACTGGCAAATTATATCAGAGAAGATCTTCATGGAGATAAAACTTATTTCAACAGGAACTTTCACATAGAGCCTACCAATGTTTGTGTTTTCGCCTGCAAGTTTTGTTCTTATTCACGCTTGTATGCACACCGCGACGAAGGCTGGGAATTAAGTATGCAGCAAATGCTTGACATTGTAAAAAGCTACGATGATAAACCAATCACCGAAGTTCATATTGTGGGCGGCGTTCATCCAAAAATGAATCTTGATTTTTTTTGTGAGTTGTTACAAAAAATAAAATTACACAGGCCCTCATTACACATCAAGGGATTTACCGCGGTTGAATTGGATTACATGTTCCGCAAAACAAAGCTGAGTGTTGAAGAAGGAATGAAAAAAATGCATGATGCAGGACTGGACTCATTGCCAGGCGGCGGTGCAGAAATTTTTCATCCGGAAATCAGAGAACAAATTTGTGATGATAAAGTTGATGCTGATGGCTGGCTTCACATTCACGAAGCGGCTCATAATCTCGGCATGCATACAAATGCTACAATGCTGTATGGCCATATTGAAAATTATTCTCACCGGATAGATCACATGAGAAGGCTGAGAGAATTGCAGGATAAAACACATGGCTTCAATACTTTTATTCCTTTAAAATTTCGTAATCAAAATAATGACATGAGTGATGTAACCGAATCATCCATTGTTGAAGACATGAAGATGTATGCAGTTGCAAGAATTTATTTGGATAACTTCCCTCACCTGAAAGCTTACTGGCCAATGCTTGGCCGGCAGAATGCACAGCTATCACTTTCTTTCGGCGTAAATGATATTGACGGAACTATTGATGACTCAACAAAAATTTATTCAATGGCAGGCAGTGAAGAACAAAACCCTGCAATGACAACAGAAGAATTGGTAACACTGATAAAACAGGTAAAACGTACTCCTGTTGAAAGAGATACATTATACAATGTAGTTAGGGATTACAGCCAAACAGATTTTGAAAAAGAAAAGTTTAATGTGCTGCTTAACTAAACAATTCTGTCTGCGGATTTTCTTTTTCTTTTTTCTCCCAATCCATTTCAACACTCTTATTATAATCAGTAAGCTTTGTGCCAATGGCGCGCCAGCCCATCACTTCAACCATTTTGTTCAATTTTATTTTTGCCTTCCTAACCTGTGAGCCACGGCCACTTTGTACAGCAAGAATGGGTTCTTCATCAGTGGTTGCCTTTATCAGTTTATTGCCTTCGCCTTCTTTGATAAAAAGGAATTTATTGTGAAGCGTTGTAGTTTCAATTTTAAAACGCTTAACGTTGAATTGCAATTTTTCCTTATCAATATAAACTGCGGTTACAATTTTTTCAGGAGAAAATTTTTCCATCAATGCAATGTTAGCAACATCAAATCTTTGCGTAAGTTCCTGGTCAACTATTTCATAATTGCCATCATAATCTATCACGAGTATTTTATCATCGCCTTCAAAATTTCCCAGGAAAATTCCTTTCTCATCAATGTTCAGTCTTCCGAAAGTCTCATCAAACCAGAGTTTGCGGCCATCTAAAGTTGATTTGCCTTTCTCTTTTAATCTCACAGATTTAATTGGATATTTTGTAACCTGGTTACCCAAACTGCTTCTGCCTTTTATATCCAGTTCTTCAAAAGAAAAATCAAACTCTTTAATTCTTGCCGAACAATTAGGGCTTAAAATAATTCTTACGATCTCAGCTTCGCCGTTTGCGTTTACACTCAGGTAATGAACCCGTGTTTTATCTTCTCCCTTTGCTACATCATATTCTTTATCCCTTGTAACACCGGTAACATTAAATCGCTTTGCAAAACTTTTTTGTTTGCCGTCAAAATAGATCATGTTGTATGTAGTGCGCTCATCATTTTTTTGAAAAACCTCAACATGGATAATATCTTTCCCGATAAAAGTCTTATCTGCAACCTTAACAACTTTCATTTTACCCGCTTTTGTAAAGGCAATAATATCATCAAGATCAGAGACCTCACCGATAAGCTCATCCTTCTTTAACCCTGTGCCAATAAAGCCTTCAGCCATGTTCACATAAATTTTTGTGTTGGCGATCGCAACACTTTTTGCCTGTATTGTATCAAACAGTTTTATTTCAGTTTTTCTTTCGTTGCCCTTACCATATTTTTTTAAAAGCCCTTCGTAATAGGCCACCGCATAATCAGTCAAATGTTCAAGATCATAATTAACCTGCTTAATGTCACCCTCCAAATTTTTTATCTGTTCATTCAGATCATCAATATCCAATTTATAAATCCGGCGAACAGGCTTCTCCGTTAATTTGATTATATCTTCTTTCGTGATATCTCTTTTCAACAATTTTTTAAAAGGGTTGAAAGCTTTGTCAATCGCTTCTAAAACTTTCTCCCATGTTTCGTGTTTCTTCTCAAGCTCTTTATAAATTTTTTCTTCAAAAAATATTTTTTCAAGAGAAGTATAATGCCATTTTTCATGAAGTTCTGCAAGCTTTATCTCTAATTCTTTCTTTAATAACTCTTTGGTGTTGTCCGCAGATATCTTCAGCAATTCAGGAACACCAAGAAACGCAGGCTTGTGCTTAACAATTACACATGCATTTGGTGAAATGGAAATTTCACAGTCAGTGAAAGCATACAAAGCATCAATGGTAATATCCGTTGAAATGCCCTGTGCAAGCTCAATCGCGATCTCAACATCCGCCGCAGTGTTGTCTGTAACTTTTTTTATTTTGATCTTTCCATTCTCATTGGCCTTAATGATAGAATCAATTAATTGTGTGGTAGTAATTCCATAAGGCACATCACGTATCACAAGATTTCTTTTATCAAGTTCCTCAATTTTTGCTCTCACTCTTATTTTACCACCACGTCTGCCTTCATTGTAATTAGTTACATCAACAGTTCCCCCAGTAGCAAAATCCGGAAACAATTCAAATCTTTTGCCGCGCAGATATTTTATCGAAGCATCTATAAGTTCACAAAAATTATGGGGTAAAATTTTTGTAGCAAGTCCCACAGCAATTCCTTCGGCTCCCTGTGCAAGCAATAAAGGAAACTTCATCGGCAACGTTACTGGCTCATTCTTTCTTCCATCATAACTTAACTGCCACTCTGTTGTTTTATTATTGAAGGCTACTTCCAAAGCAAACTTGCTCAGCCTTGCTTCAATATATCGTGGCGCCGCTGCATCATCACCTGTTCTAACATCACCCCAGTTGCCCTGCGTTTCTATCAACAAATTTTTTTGACCAAGGTTTACCAATGCATCGCCGATACTTACATCACCATGCGGATGATACTGCATACTTTGCCCGATGATGTTGGCAACTTTATTAAAACGGCCATCATCCATTTCTTTCATCGCATGCAGGATGCGCCTCTGTACAGGCTTTAAGCCATCTTCAACAGCGGGCACTGCCCTCTCCAATATCACATAACTGGCATAATCCAGGAACCATATTTTGTATTGACCGCTTACCCCGGAGTCGCTGTGGAGATAATCCTCTTTAATATTTTTTGCCATTTATCGGGAATAATTAAAAAACACTCAATATTCAACACTCAATATTCAATAACCAAGTTTAAAGAATAACTACTTTTTCTCTGCATCTAAATTTTTCTTAGCAGTATCAATGCTTTTTGCGATGATAGAAATCATCTGTTCATTTTCTGATCTAATATCATTTAATCTTTCAACAGGTATTATCATCTTTGCTCTAGTAATCACTTTTAAACAAACTCTTGTTTCTTTAAGCTCTTTTAAAACAATTTTCATTTTATGAATAAAATCCTGTCTTGATTCAGCGCTTTGAGCTTCGCCATATAATAAGGCAGGTGCTAATCCGCACCGAATTAATTGGGCTGCAATATAATTTCCAGCTCGTGTACCAGGTATGGCTTCAACCAATTCTATTATCCTGCAGGAAAATTCTACAAGTCTATCTTCTAAATCAAATATTTTTTCTGGCATATAGCTGTTCCCCTTGAGTGTTGATTATTGATTGTTGATTATTGAATATTTTCTTTCATCTTCACTTCAAAGTCTTTCATTCCTTTTATTTCTCCCTGTGAATCAATCTTGCCGTCTGCAATCATTAATTTTAATCGCCATAAAAGATATGCATCGCCTGTTGTATCTTTTGATTTAGAAAAAAATGAATGAAATAGTTTATTTACTTTTTGCCAATCCGGTGTAATGAATTTTAAAAGCTCCGCATCATAATAATCATAATCATGCTGTATAAGTTTTTTACCACCTTCCAATGTTCTTACTCCTTTATTTTCGTTGCAGAGTTTTGTCCATTCATCAGGATCAACTTCAAATTCGCTGAGCGTTATTTGTCTTGCCAGTTTTTTTGCTTTTAAAAATTCTTTGGCCGGTATCTCAAAAATATTTGTTGGATAAAAAATGTGTCCCTTGTCATTTATGAAAGGAAGGTTGTTGAGATATAAAATAAATATTCTTCCCTGCACATCTTTCAGCTGGCTCATCAGCCAATAATATCCTGACACATCATGTTTATTTTGTGCTGCCCATATCCATACAATTTCTTCAGGATCACTATTCAATCTTTCGATCAATTCAGCTACCGTTTTAATGTCGTCGACTTCACCTATATCTACTTTCCCCGAATAATCGCCAGCAGCAAGAACTTCACGCCACCACTGTTTTCTGGCTTCAATGCCTTCATCAGAAAAAATCTCAGCAATTGGTCCTACTGCGTAATCATCTTTTACCTGTACAATATCACCCTGCAAAGTTTCATCCAGCGCAAAACTTTTTTTTAATACAGTCACATCTGCTTCCTGAAAAACTATATGAATCATTGCTGATTGTTTTGGGTTATTAAATAATATACGCAGGTTGTAAAATAATCCCTGATGTAGGGAATGCTTTTTAAAACCGGCAATTGCTTCCTCGCCTTCCACCCAAATTTATATTTGTAAATTGGATTGATGAGGTAATGAATTTTATGTATCACTTTATAATTTGTTTGTTTAACGATCTTCTCAAATCTTTCAATTGAGATACCGGTATCTTTTATTTCCAGCAGATCTTCTGTAGGCTGATCGAATTTTTTCAAAAGCCATGCATACATTTTTCTTGGCAACAAATGATAGTAAGGAAGTTTGCTTAAAAATTTATTTGTACACATTTGCTGATGCCCACCGAATGGCATTTGCCACGGAGGAAATCCAAAAAATATTACACCATTGGGCAACAACAGATCATGTAATCGCTGTAACAATTTTTTTTGATTATGAATATGTTCTATTACGTCTTTCATTATTATCACATCAAACTTTCCTCCTAATTCCTGCTCAGTAACTTTATAAATATCCTTAGCGATGAACGTAATTTTTTTTTCTTCGATCTCATTTTTCAAAAGCTCCATTGCAAGCTGCAAGCGGCTTTCATGCAACTCCACTCCTACACCAATACACCCTTTTTTAATAAAAGCAGATAAAACTCCACCTTCGCCACAACCTATTTCTAAAATCCTGTTGCCCGGTTGTAAATTAAATTTTGTTTCGATGAACGGGATAACATATTCTTCAGCATTCTCCTGTTGTATCTCAAAATATCTTTTCTTGTCGGTATGAAAATCAAACATAATTTTATATTCCGCTTACTTCAGCCAAATCTAATTCAACCTTTAAATTATCAATGATAAACTCCTGTCGAGAAGGCGTATTTTTTCCCATGTAATATTCCAGTAATTGCTGAATGTGTACTTCAGGCAAAAGCATAACGGGTTGCAGTTTGATATTCTCACCTATAAAGTTTCCGAACTCTTCAGGAGAAATTTCTCCGAGTCCTTTGAATCTCGTTATCTCCGGTTTGCTTCCCAGTTTTTTTATCGCCTGTTGTTTTTCACTCTCATCATAGCAATAAATAGTTTCCTGCTTATTGCGAACACGGAACAAAGGCGTTTCTAAAATATACACATGACCATTCTTTACAAGATCAGGAAAAAATTGCAGGAAGAAAGTCATAAGCAATAACCTGATGTGCATTCCATCTACATCCGCATCTGTGGCAAAAACAATATTATTGTAACGAAGTGTTTCATACCCCTCTTCAATATTCAGCGCATGTTGCAATAAATTAAATTCTTCATTTTCATACACCACTTTTTTTGTAAGCCCGAAACAATTTAGAGGCTTGCCCCGCAAGCTAAACACAGCCTGCGTTTCAACGTTTCTCGATTTTGTGATGGAACCGCTTGCACTATCTCCTTCGGTAATAAAAATAGTGCTTTCTTTTTGCTTTTCGATAATAGCATCTTTGTTCTTTCCTTCTGCAGTCTCATTATAATGAAAGCGGCAATCTCTTAGTTTTTTATTATGAAGGTTTGCTTTTTTTGCTCTTTCATTTGCCAGTTTTTTTATACCTGCTAACTCTTTTCTTTCTCTTTCATTTTGCTCAATCCTTTTTTTGAGCGCTTCCGCAACAGAAGGATTTTTATGAAGAAAATTATTTAATTCTTTTCCTAAAAAATCTGCAATAAAATTCTTTACGCTTGGCCCGCCTTCATGCATAATTTGTGAACCCAGTTTTGTTTTTGTCTGGCTTTCAAAAACAGGCTCCTGAACTCTAACACTTATCGCTGCACAAATGCTTCCCCTAACATCTGTTGCATCATAATCTTTTTTATAAAACTCACGAATGGTTTTTACCAGCCCTTCTTTAAATGCGGCAAGATGTGTTCCTCCCTGCGTTGTGAACTGCCCATTTACAAAACTGTAATACTCTTCCCCATACTGGTTTTCATGAGTAAGTGCAACTTCAATATCTTCAACTTTTATATGAATAATCGGGTAGCGTAATTCATCTTCATTTGTTTTACGCTGCAACAGATCGAGCAACCCGTTCTTGCTTACAAATCTTTTATTGTTATAATTAATTACAAGTCCCGCATTTAAAAAGCAATAATTCCAGAATTGATTTTCTAAGAAATCAGGTAAGTAATGATAATTTTTAAAAATCTGTTCATCAGGAATGAACGAAATTTCTGTTCCGTTATCTTCCGTTGTTTTCTCTTCTTTTTTATCAGAAAGTAAAACGCCCTTATTGAACTCTGCAGTTTTTTGTTTGCCTTCACGAAAGGCTGTTACTTTAAAATACTCACTCAAAGCATTCACAGCTTTTGTTCCCACACCATTCAGTCCTACACTTTTTTGAAAAGCTTTGCTGTCATATTTTGCACCGGTATTTATTTTACTAACTACATCAACAACTTTACCCAATGGAATTCCGCGGCCATAATCTCTTACAGAAACTATTTTGTCCTTGATGCTCACATCCACATGCTTTCCAAAGCCCATTGTATGTTCGTCAATACAATTATCAACTACCTCTTTTAGTAAAACATAGATACCATCATCAGGGCTGCTGCCATCGCCAAGTTTGCCAATATACATACCGGGACGCAGGCGTATATGCTCTTTCCAGTCAAGGCTTTTAATGGATTCTTCGTTATACTCAAATAAGTTTTTATCGTCTGCCATTCATACGGTCATTTAAAATTTGTGCAAATTTAATTAAACGAAGTCAACGAAAATTTTTTCAGCTTTAAACATCTGTGAATAAGTTTACAATACCCGTCGTGAAACCATTTTTTTTACCAAATGATTTATATTTGAGTTTCACTTTTAAAAAAGAACGAATGAAAAAAAATATTTTTTTACTATTTATAGCTACCTCCATTTGTTTTATAAGTTGTAAAAGCAATAAGCCGAAAGATCTTATTGTTAAAAAATGGAGAATAACAAACATAGAAGTACCTAACATGCCTTTACCGGATTCAATAAAAACTTCAGTAAAGAAAGGAACAATGGAATTTACTAAAGACGGTAAAATGCTTCTTACAGGAATGGGGAATGATCAATCGGGAACCTATACTATCAGCGATGATGGCAAAACATTATTTGTGGTTACAAATGGCAAAACCGAAAGCAATGATATAGTAGAAATAACATCATCTAAAATGGTTCTTTCTGATAAAACCAATAACAGTAAATTAACTGTGGTGCCTCGCTAGTTATTAGTTAATATAGATACATTTAAATTCTAAACTATAAAAATGAAAAAGATATTAATTTTATGTTCGCTGTTTTTATTCCTTGGTGCAAACACTTTTGCTCATACAACAAAATATAAGTCAAAGCATAAAAAACATTTGAGGCATCACCACCATGGTAAACATAAAACGAAGAACAAAACGAAAACTATGTAAATTTTCCGGGGCTATTGCAGCCCTTTTTTATTTGCAGATTACCTGTTGATGGTGGAAGATTATCCAGGCTTTAATGCTTTGCCGGCGGGATAAATTTATTTTTACTCTTTTGATGAATGGGCTTTAATAAAATCACTTACCAGATAACTTATCAATTTTCCTGTGCCTGGATCTTCGCTGTTGTCTTCTGTTTTTGTTGCGCCCTCACAAATATGTACATAAGCAACTTTGGCATCAATTGCCACAAAATTCATGTATTGCCTTGCCTGTAATGTTGTGATTCCGCAGGGTGCTGATGCACTACTTAAAATATTTTCTACCGCATCAAGATCCAGTTCTATTGCAGTATATGTTTCTTCGGTAAAACCCGTGGCATGAGCAATTGCCTGTATAAAATTTCTTCTCTCGTGAATAAAAATTTCTTCGTAAGAAATAAAATCTATAAAAGGATTATTAACTAAATCCAGCAAAACATTTTGTTGTAAGTAATTTTCATGCAATCCAATGATGCAATATTTATTAAGATAACCATCTTCATCAGCATACCGAAATGCATTGCCGCTGTGCCTTCCTTCTATCGGCCTATAATCAGCATGAGCATCTAAATTGATACAATTAATTTGAGACAGCGGAATAAGATCAGCCTTGTACAATCCTTTAGCAGCACCTTTTATAGCCGGGTAAGCATTGTTATGACCACCACCAATTATTACCGGGATCTTTTTATATTGCGTGATGATCTTCACTAAATTTTCTACCTCTTCATCAATTGCATTCACAGCGTGACGGTAGGCTTCAATTTTTTCATCGGGAGTTGCTGCATTCGATTCTATTAAAAGTTTAAGATCAGTAAAATCAAAATGGCCCAGCAGCAAAATATTATCACCACTTAAAAAATCGTTGCTCTGGATATTTAAAAATGAAGATAGAAATGGAAACCATGCAGAGTCTGCGCCGCCAATTCCCTGGTTTGCTTTAACGCCAATGTCTTCCGGTATTCCAAACAAAATATAATTACCGGCGGCTTTCTGCAAAGTCTCTTCCAGTGAAGCATTGTCTGCAATGCAGTTTATTCGCTCACCCAATTTAGTTTCAAATTTTCGTATCCTGGTAAGTGTTAAAACATCCTGTTTGTTGTAAAATTTAAAATGAGAGTATGGCACTTTTATAGAGTTAAAAAGTTATAAGAAAAAAAGTGATCAGTTATTAAAGATAATTTTATTTGCTATTAAAAAACCTCTCCACCAATCATAACCTTCTCAATTAAATTATTTCCAAAAGCATAAGGCAGGTAAGCCAGCGATGGTATTGGTTTTGTAAAGCTCAGGTTTGCTTTTTTACCAACTGTAATGCTTCCCAATTTATCCCCCAGTTCCATTGCATAAGCGCCGTTAATAGTTCCCGCATTGATGGCTTCTTCCGGGAGCATCTTCATTTGTATACAACTTAGGGCAATCACAAAATTCATATTACCACTGGGTGATGAACCGGGATTATAATCTGATGCAAGTGCTATAGCAGCGCCACTATCAATCAGTTGCCGTGCAGGTTGCAATGGCATACGAAGAAAAAATGCAGCTGTAGGAAGAAGCGTACATGCACCTTCCCATTTTGAAAGAAAAGTTATTTCATTTTCAGTAAGTGTTTCAAGATGATCTAAGGAAACGGCATTTAATTTTATTCCTGTTTCTATTCCACCAATACTGTTGAGTTGGTTAACATGCAATTTTGGTTTTAATCCATATCGCATTCCTGCATTGCAAATAACTTCTGTTTCTTCGGGAGAAAAAAACCCATTTTCACAAAACACATCTATATAATCAGCCAGCTTTTCGTTTGCAATAACAGGCAACATTTCATTTATGATGAGATCAATATATCCCTGGTGATTTTCTTTGTATTCAAGAGGGTATGTATGTGCACCCAAAAAGGTTGACTTGATAGAAAGTGAAGACCTTTCTTTAAGTTTTTTTATTACACGAAGCATTTTTAATTCCCCTTCTACTGATAATCCATAACCGCTTTTTATTTCAACAGCGCCTGTTCCCAGTTTGCTAATTTCTTCCAATCGTTTCCATGCCAGTGTAAATAATTCATCTTCCGAAGTTTCAATTAATTTTTTTGCAGAGTTTAAAATGCCTCCACCCTTTGCAGCAATTTCTGCATAACTTAATCCTTTTATTTTATCTACAAATTCATTTTCCCTGCTGCCCGCAAATACAAGGTGGGTGTGA
This sequence comes from Chitinophagaceae bacterium, assembly GCA_036564845.1. Taxonomy (GTDB): domain Bacteria; phylum Bacteroidota; class Bacteroidia; order Chitinophagales; family Chitinophagaceae; genus Ginsengibacter. The sequence goes on from DATCOF010000139.1 coordinate 15,876, forward strand.
CTATCGCACCAGGCGGGTAAAACAAACTGACCGGTTGCATCGATATTATTTTGAATTTTAAATTTTGAATTTTGAATTTGCGACATCCCGCCATACTCCACAATTATTCCATCTTCAATAATTAAATATGCATTTTCAATCACAGGCAATTCGGCCAATTCCGCCCCACTTAATAAATGCGTTTGCTCTCTCACATTCACAAGTTGCTTTATGTTAGTTATAATCTGTGAGGACATGAAGGTTTATTCTGCTTTAAATATTGGATTATAAATTGAGATCTTTTTCATTGCATGATTTGCATGCTAATGTAGGTGTAAAAATTTATTTTATTTAGATAAGAATATGGGATAAAAAAAAACTGTGGAACATTAATTGTCCCACAGCAGTTCTCATAGAAATAAAAATATTAAACGGCAGTAACTTTTGATTTACCCATACCCATTATAGCACCTACCACTGCACCCGTAATAGCAGATATTACAGTAAATGCTGCAACGTCTGCACATGCCCAATGCTTACTTATAACATTAGTAGTAGCATACATTATTAAATCAAATGAACCACTCATAAGCAGGCCTAATATTCCTCCGGTAATTAATCCATTGGAAAGTGAAGCTACGCCTGACTTAGAAAATACATAAGCCAATAAAAATCCTGATAAAACATTTCCTAAAATTAAGGCCCACCATTGAAACTGCTCCATTGTCCTGTCAACATTTGTTGCAGAGCCCGGGTGATCTTTAAAGTATTGCATCATGAGGTTACCATAAAATAAATATCCAAGGAGAAAATAAACTACGCCGCCAACTATACCGCCGATAAGAAAATTTTTCGTGTTCATAAATGGTTGTTTAGGTTAAAAAATAATAATTGAAAAACTAAAAATTCAGAATTAAATATTTTTCGCGATTAGCAAGAAGAAGATCAGCAGTGAGAGAGTTTTGATAGGTTTATACAACGTAACATACACTAAAAGAATGGAAACCTAAAAAAAAATAAAATCACATTTTTCACACATTCAATTAGAGATTAATTTTCATTTGCTTTAAGCAGCCTTAAAAAATTACCACCTAAAATTTTACGGATATCTTTTTTGCTATAGCCTCTTATTAATAATTCTTTTGTGATCAAAGGAAAATCTTCTACTCCATTTAGTTGTTGGGGAGCAGAATTTATACCATCAAAATCAGAGCCGATGCCAACATGATCAACACCAATTAATTTTATTATATAAGCCAGGTGATCAAACAATAAATGAAAAGGCGCTCTCATAGCTTCAATCTCATCTTTATATTTTGTATCAATTATTTTATTTGCTGCAGACAAACTAATATTTGTTTTAATCAATGCATCTTTTTCCTCCTTATGTTTTGTATTAAATGTTTCTACTTTCTTATCATAAGTGCTATCTAAAAACCCTGAAAAAAAATTCAGATGAATTACTCCTCCATTTTTTCCTACAGCTTTTATCTGGTCATCTTTTAAATTGCGAAATGCAGGACACAAACTATATGCACAGCTATGTGAAACCAAAACAGGTTTTGATGTTGTATTGATGGCATCCCAAAAAGTTCTTTCTCCCACATGGCTCAAGTCCACTAACATCCCTAACTCATTCATCCGCTTAACAACACTCTTTCCAAAATCGCTCAAACCTTTTGGCTGGTGAAGTAAAGAATCTTTTGTTTCTTCCATTGCAGACGTTGACCAGGGAGTTGAATTATTCCATGTAAGCGTCATGTAGCGTGCACCTCGTTTATACAGACTGTCTAAGTTATTAATAGCACTTTCTATCATATGCCCGCCTTCTACCCCAATCATTGCTGCGAGCTTTTTTTTGTGAACCGTTTCAAATAATTCATGAGAAGTAAAAACAATTTGCATCTTATCAGGATTGCGCAGTGCAGTTGCATACAACGTGTCTATTTGAATGTTGGCATAAGTAAATGGATTCACCTGCTTGCCATCGCACCAAATTGAAAAGACCTGTACATCAACCCCACCCTGTTTAAACCTGCGCAGGTCAGATTGTGTTTTACCTCTCAGGTCATGGTCAAAGCTGTATCCTTTATTAAAGCAGGTTTCAATAATATCATTATGGGTATCTACAACAATTGCTTTTTTGTGTAACTTTTGATATTGCGCAAAGGTTACCTGCATTACAAAAAACAGAAAAACGGAAATGCTGAGAGTTTTAGAAAATTTCACCAGGGAAAATTTAAGAAATAAAGTAAAGCATTTTTAATCAAAGACGATCTTTATAATATAAACCTGTTGTAAATTCATACCTTGGCCTCATGAAAAAGATTCTGTTACTCTTATTGATAATTATTTTTTCTTGTGCATCCTTTGCACAGATAAAGCCTTTTCGTTTTGCATTTATTTCTGATACACATATTGGCTCCCCGGATGGAAAAGCAGAAGAAGATCTGCGAAGAACGGTGCATGATATCAACAGTAAAAATAATATTGATTTTGTAGTGATAACCGGCGACATCACAGAGCTTGGAACCAATGATGAATTGCCAAGAGCTAAAAAAATATTGGATTCATTAAGGTTAAAATATTATATCATCCCCGGCAATCATGATGATGGATGGAGCGAAAGCGGCGGCATGAGTTTTATTTCAACGTTTGGCAATGACAGGTTTGTATTTGATCATAACGGTATCCGCTTTATAGCATGTGCATCCGGGCCGTATGTACGTATGAGTGATGGCCACATTCCACGTGATGCAATGACATGGATGAAAAATATTCTTGACACAACTTCTGCAACAATGCCTGTCATTTTTTTAAACCACTACCCTATGGATAACCAAATGGATAACTGGTACGAAGTGATAGACATGTTTAAAAAACGAAACACCATTTTATTTTTATGCGGACATGGACATGCAAACAGGGCTTTAAATTTTGAAGATATTCCGGGTGTTATGGGAAGATCTAATCTTAGAGCGAAACAAAAAGAAGGCGGATATAATTTAGTAGATGTAAGAGCTGATTCAATTTTATTTACAGAAAGAAAACCGGTTTCAGGAGAAATGAAAACGTGGACAGGCGTAAAAGTTGAACAACATAAATATGGTCTTACAAAAAAATTTACAAGGCCTGATTATTCTATTAACAGTCAATATCCGCAGGCAAAAGCAAAGTGGACATTTAGTTCTGACGCAAATGTTATTTCAACACCTGCAGTAATAAATGACCTTGTTGTTTTTGGAAATCAGCAGGGAACTGTAACCGCATTGTCATTAAAAAATGGTAAGCCGAAATGGACATTTAAAACAGGAGGATCCATTTATTCATCACCTGCAGTTGAGCAAAATAAAATTATTTTTGGAAGTGCAGATGGTTATGTGTATTGCATTAACGACAAAGGGAAAGAACTCTGGAAATTGAAGACTGGGGCAGCTGTGCTTGGATGCCCAATTATTGAAGATATTATATGGATTTTAGATACTGTAGATTCCAGCATTACCCAGCACAATTACACAATTTACATCGGGGGAACCGATCATACATTTTATGCTATTGATTTAAATACAGGCAAAGTAAGGTGGAACTTTAATAGCCTTAACGGCCCAGTGGTAAGCAAACCTGTTATCAATAACAATGATATTATTTTCGGCGCATGGGATACATATTTATACTCGTTAAATAAAACTACGGGTAAACTAAACTGGAAATGGAGCAATGGATCAACCGTAAGAAATTACTCTCCTGCTGCCTGCACCCCGGTTATAAAAGATAATATTATTTATGTGGTGGCGCCGGATCGTTATCTAAGCGCCATAGATGCCATTACCGGTCAAACACTTTGGCGAACCAACGAATTAACAGTTCGTGAATCAATTGGTATCTCCGCCGATGGTAACTTTATTTATGGAAAGACGATGAATGATACGCTGGCCGTTTTTGCAACAGGAAGGCAATTGCAAAAAGCTGCCTGGAAATTAAATGTTGGATATGGGTATGAGCATACCCCATCCATGTTGATAGAAAAAGATAGCAATGTTTTTTTTGGCACACGCAATGGTGTTGTATATGCAATAGATGTTGCAGCAAAAAAAATTGCATGGGCATACAAAATTGATAACTCGATGGTGAACACTGTTAATGTAATAAATAAAAAAAATATTATAGCCTCTACAATGGATGGTAAAGTAACACTACTCCAAATTCAATAATAAAATATAACAGACTTATACATTTATGAAAAATACCAGGACACTATGTCTTTCTCTGATCGCTCTAATTCTTTTCAGTTGCCTGTCTGCAAAGGCACAGCACATTGATTCAATTCTTGCAAAACTTGACAGAGAATACAAACAGGAAAAAATTTATTTACATTTTGACAGAAGCGCTTACACTGCCGGAGAAACTATCTGGTTCAAGGCATATCTTTTTACAGGCACTTTTCCATCGCAGGTAAGCAAAACCGTTTATGCAGAATTATTAGATGATAAAGGAAAAGTTTTAGAAAAAAAGACCATACCTGTTGTGATATCAAGTGCTTTTAATTCATTTGATATTCCGCTTAATTTAACCGGCAGTGTTGTATATGTAAGAGCATACACAAAATGGATGCTGAATTTTGATTCATCCTATTTATTTACAAAAGCCATCCCTGTATTAAGCTTGAAACAAACACCTAACAGATCAACGTCATCCTCACAAAAAACAAATTCTGCAGTAACGATAGAGCAACCAAATTATTTTTTACAATTTTTTCCTGAAGGCGGAGATCTTGTGCAGGAAGTTGAATCACGGGTAGCCTTTAAAGCAACAGATAATAAAGGCATGCCCATAAATATCTCCGGTGATATAACAGATAATAAAGGGACTAAAATAATTTCATTTGCAAGTGTACATGATGGCATGGGTAGTTTTGAATTATTACCAAAAGCAGGAAGTACATACAAGGCAACATGGAAAGATGGAAAAGGAAAAACTCACGAAACATTGTTGCCCGCAGCAAAACAAACCGGCGTTGTACTTGAGATCAACAACATAGCGAACCAAATTGAATTTAAGGTAAAACGCCCTGCCAACGGACCTTTGCCTTACCCATACCTTTTTGTGGTTGCCCAAATGCACCAGCAACTTATTTACAGGGCAAGAATAAATCTTGCCAAAACAAATATTGCATCAAGTGTTATCCCGATAGATGAAGTGCCGGCAGGAATTGTTCAGGTAACATTGTTTACACCCGATGAAAAACCGATCGCTGAGCGCATCACATTTGTAAATCAATCTGCGTCTTCTTTTATTACTGATCTTAATGCTGCTTTAAAAGATATGGGTAAAAGAAAGAAGAATGTTATACAAATAGATGTGCCCGATACACTCGTTACTAATCTTTCTGTAGCCGTTACTGATGCAGATCTTGATCCTTCCAAACAGGGAGATAATATTCTTTCCGATATTTTGTTTACAAGCGAAATAAAAGGTTACGTGCATGATCCTGCATATTATTTTTCAAGCGATGCAGATTCTGTTGCTGATCATCTTGATCTGGTAATGATGACGAATGGATGGCGCAGATTTAACTGGGAAAATGTTTTAGCAAACCGCTGGCCCAATATTCTTTACCCACCTGAAAATTATCTCACAATTGAAGGGCAGGTAATAGGCGTAAACAAAACGCTTTTAGCAAATAAAGAGATAAATGCTGTTATAGAATTAAAAGATAAAAAAAGAGAATTCATGAATGCGCCGGTGATGAGCAATGGAAAATTTTCTTTTCAGGAAATGATCTATTATGATACAGCAAAATTATTTTACCAGTTCAATAATGATAAAAATAAATCGCTTACATCAAGAGCGATGTTCGAGATAAAAAATAATTTATTAAGGAAGGATCTTCAAATACAGCCCGACAGTTTTTTATTGCGGGGTTTAATAAAGCCGGATACAGCAACAGCAGCAAAAAATATTGAAATATACAAAGAGCAATTGAGTGACCAGGAGCTACAAAAAGTAAAGACCATGAAAGAAGTGGTGGTAACCACTAAAAAGAAATCGCAGAAGGATATTATGGATGAAGAATATACCTCAGGCTTGTTTTCAGGTGGTGACAGCCGGGTATTTCTTCCTGAAGATGATCCTGCATTTCTATCTTCTCAAACAGTATTGGAATATTTACAGAGCAGAGTTGCCGGTTTACAGATCTCTGTTTCGGGAATAGATGCAACAATAACATGGCGTGGTTCAAACACTGCCTTATTCATGAATGAGATAGAACAGCAGGATGCAAGCAGTATACAAACTATATCCATGAGCGAAATTGCAATGGTTAAAGTATTTCCGCCACCTTTCTTTGGTGCAATGGGAGCCGGACCAGGCGGAGCAATTGCAGTTTATCTAAAAAAGGGTTCTACCGGCGGTCAACCCGTAAAGGGATTAGACTTTGCAAACGTACCGGGCTACTCTCCGGTTAAAGAATTTTATTCTCCTGATTATTCTAAGAGTGATGAGCTTGATAACGATTATCGCAAAACATTATATTGGAATCCCTTTGTGATAACAGATAAAACCCATCGCCGCATCCTTCTCTCCTTTTATAACAACGACATCACAAAAAAAATGAAAGTGATAATTGAAGGATTTAATGAGGATGGGAAATTAACACGTGTAGAAAAAGTGTTGCAGTAATCAAAACTTTACATTTCTTAATTGTCTTAAGTAAAGAAAAAATTAAGACAGATAGTAAATTTATATATATTGCCGAAACAGGTATGGCACAACAACACCCTTATTGCAGAACATGCGGCTCACACATCCTGAAAAGTGATGTATGCAACTATTGTGGATGCGAACCGCTAAAGGGAAATAATTATTGTTGTGATTGCGGCACATCAACAGTTGCCGAAGCTATAATGTGTGTGCACTGCGGTGCATCATTTCAAAGAAAATTTCCTGCAACGCTGGCTGTATTGATAAGCATTTCATTAGCTGTAACCTTTGCTGGCGCTGCTTATTATTTAACGCACACAGAAAATGTATCTTCAGATAAAATTGCTGATGTAAATAACACAGAAAAAAATAATGATTCAATCGTTCTAAATAAAACTAAGCAGGGAAAGAAAAATGAAGCGGTAAAAACAATTACAAATAATATCCCGCTAAAGCTTTTTAAAAATAAAGATGATGCAATAAATTTGCTAATAAAAAAGCTACCTAAAAACCCTAAACCTATAGAGGTAATTACAAAGCCAATAATACCTAAAAAAAATACAGAAGAAGTTATTTCACCGGCGGAAGATAATACTACCGCAACAGCCGGTAGAGTAAGCATGAATAGTTTTTCTGCAAAAGAAATGAGAAGTTATTCAGTTGGATGTAGCTATTTTGAAGGAAGATCAAAAAATAATGTTGTGTTCTTCACAACAAATGTGTACGGATACGTTAAGATAAATGGAAAAGTATATGCATTGCAGGGATTACAAAAAGGAAATAATATTGCCAGGTTTGCGGGAGCCGGCTATGAAGTAACCATTGAAATTGAAGGGCTGGCCGGTAATGAAAATGAATGGCTGGCAGAAGCAACGATGGTTGTAAAAGATATTAGACAAAGAACTTTATCCCGGCATAAAATATATTCTACCTGTACAGATTTTTAAAAGCCTAAAATAATTTTTTTGCAGATATATTTGCATTTATCACCGAAACATATATGGAACTAGCACCACGCTTTTGCAGATCATGCGGATCAAGAATTCTTGTAAAGAATGTATGTCAGAATTGTAACAAAGACCCTTTGAAAGGAGATAATTATTGTTACGATTGTGGATCATTAACACCTAACGGGGATAGTTGTTTAAACTGCGGTGCCAGGTACAAAAGAAGTCTTCCTTTAAACAGGATTCTGATAATTGGAAGCATCTTACTAATTGCAATCGCAGCTACAGTATACTTTTTAACCCAATCAGATAAAACACCTTCACCTCCGCAGGAAAAACCAATTGCACAAGCGCCAATAGTAGCGGACGCTAACAAACAGGAGTTGCCACAAACAAAGGATACGATTGTAAATAAACCAAAAGATACAACTGCGATTAAACCACTCCTTGCAGATACTACTAAAAAAACCGACAATAATATTTTTACTTCAAGGGAAATAACTGGATATAAAGTTCATTGCACTTATTTCGGAAATCAAAGAAGCAAGGTTTTGTTTTTTATTGCCAATGAATCAGGGTATATAAAAGTAAATGGGGAAATATTTGAATTAAAAAGAAGATCAAAAGGAGTTAACCAGGCAGTATTTGAAGGGCCGCAATACCAGGCCACGCTTACCATTGAAGGTTTAACGGGTAGCGAAAAAGAATGGCTTGCATCATGCATTTTAACCGTGAAGGATCTAGCGCAAAATAAATCATCAAAACATAAAGTATATTCGTCCTGCATAGAATTATAAATTTTCAGGCTTCCGAAACTATTCTTCATTTTAATTTTCTAAATCAACACTAATGAAAAAAATATTCCTGTATGGATTATTGATTATCTCTGCATCTGCAGCTGCACAAAATGATGCATTGAAAAATAAAGTGAGTCAATCTGCTGATAAAATTGAATCGAAAGTTATTGCATGGCGCCGCGATTTTCATGAGCATCCTGAATTAGGAAATAATGAATTTAGAACCTCGGCCATAATTGCAAAACATTTACAATCGTTGGGCATAGAAGTAAAAACCGGCGTTGCAAAAACAGGCGTTGTAGGAATATTAAGAGGCGGTAAACCCGGCCCTGTAATAGCTTTGCGGGCAGACATGGATGGCCTGCCTGTTATTGAAAGAACCCCCGTGCCATTTGCATCAAAAGTAAAAACACAATATAACGGGCAGGAAGTTGGCGTTATGCATGCCTGTGGACATGATTCTCACATGGCAATCCTTATGGGTGTTGCAGAAATATTATCATCAATGAAAAATGAATTGGCCGGAACAGTAAAATTTATTTTTCAACCTGCTGAAGAAGGAGCGCCCATTGGTGAAGAAGGTGGTGCTGAATTAATGGTAAAAGAAGGTGTGATGGAAAACCCACATGTGGATGTAGTTTTCGGCCTGCACATAAATTCACAAACTGAAGTAGGAAAAATAACGTACCGCCCGGGTGGAACTATGGCTGGTGTAAATGATATGAAGATCACAATTAAGGGCAGGTCTGCGCATGGCGCTTATCCGTGGTCGTCAATTGACCCAATAGTTGTTTCTGCACAAATCATAAATAATCTTCAAACCATTGTTAGCCGCAATTTGAATGTTACAGAAAATGCAGGTGTGGTAACGATTGGTTCAATACATGGTGGCAACAGGTCTAATATAATTCCTGAACAGGTAGAAATGATGGGAACGGTAAGGGCTTTAAGTACAGAAGATGAAAAAATGCTTATTGACCGCATCAAAACGATTGTAACAAAAACAGCAGAAGCAAACGGCGCAACTGCCGAAATAAAAATTCCTTACTCATCTCATTACCCTGTAACTTTTAATGATGTTGCATTAACTGAAAAAATGCTGCCATCATTACGCAATACTGCAGGTGCGGAAAATGTATTATTTAAACCAGCAGTAACAGGGGCCGAAGATTTTTCGTTCTACCAACAAAAAGCGCCCGGTATATTTTTCTTTTTAGGAGGAATGCCTAAAGGTGGGGATCCTAAAACTGCCCCCTCCCATCATACTCCTGATTTTTATATTGATGAGAGCGGATTTAAACTTGGGGTAAAGGCCTTATCCAACCTTGTTTTGGATTATATGCAGATGGCAAAAAAATAAAGCCCTCCTGAAATCAGGAAGGCTTAACGATTGCTTGCCATTTGAAAATCTTTATTTACCGGTATCAGAACAAGCAATTCTACCGGGTACTAATTACTTCTTAAGAGTATCTACAGTAGTAGTAGTTTTAACTGTTGTGTCTTTAACAACCTGAGTTGTATCCTTCTTAACTACAGTTGTAGTATCGGTAGTTGATTTTTCGTCAACTTTCTTGTCGCTGTCATTACAAGCTGCGAAAGCTAAAACAACTGCTAATGCTAAGATTACTTTTTTCATTTTGTTTTTATTTAATTTTTAAAATTATAATTTGATGTTTATACCCTAATCTTAAAAAAGTAACCCATTCTAAAAAAAAAATGAGGATATTTTCAATAAAAAAGCCACTAAGCTAGTTCAGTGGCTTTACGCATAAAGCGTATCAGATATTTTAATGAACAATTCGGTTAACTGTTGGTTACCGGTGATGTTCATGATCGATCTGTAGATTGCATGAATACCTCCTTTTTATTTGGTGACGGAAGTATAAATTTACAATAAAAAGCTACCCAACAAACTGCCTGAAATATATTTCTCCACAAATATATTTCAGCTTACTGTTGCTGATAATAATCTTTACATTCTTCCTGTGTAGATTCAATTTTATCAACTACCTCATTCAATCCAAAAGATTTTTTTATATAACCATCCGCCCCATATTGTTTATAATTAGCAAGCGCTGGTGTAGAAGCAGAAAACATTAAAACGCACAGATATTTGGTTTCTTCGTGTCTTCTCAACTCTTTACATATTTCTCTTCCATCTTCTCCACGTAAGTAAATATCAAGAATTATAAGATCCGATGAAAAAGGTTTTATTATTGACTTAAGCCCATGCTCCTGGCTGGCTGTTTTTACTTCGTATCCTTTTTCTTCAAGAAAAAATTTTAATACTTCCAGCAGATCTATGGAATCATCTACAAGAACAATTTTGTTCATAAAGCAGCTTTGGAATATAAATATATCATTAACCAAAGCATTAAAAAAAATCTCTTATAAAACCAGAAGGCAACTATGGTTTGATTCTTGTCGCATGTTGCAATAAAATATTTTTCAAAATAATTATGAAGAAAATTTTAGTTGTTGATGATGATATTAATATACTAACTGTAGTACAATTAGTACTTGAAGCAAGTGGCTTTGAAGCAGCAACAATATTTAAGTGGCAGCAAATTTATACACAGGTTGATACTTTTAAACCCGATTTGATATTGTTGGATGTATCATTAGGCACCCAGGATGGAAGAAATATTTGTAAACAACTAAAATTAAATAATGACACAAAACATATCCCTGTAATTCTATTTTCGGCTAATCATAATATTGAAAAAAGTATATCAGAATGTTTTGCAGACAGCTTTATTGCTAAACCTTTTGATATTAATGCGCTGGTAGAAGGGGTAAATAAACAACTTATGGAAACAAATAGTTTTAAGTGATCAGTTACATCCACTATTTAATTTTGTATACCATAGAAAGACCTTTAAAGTCTTTTCCAACGTAGGGAACAAAACTTAGATTTTTATAACCTTTACTTTTATGCCATTGCGGAATTAATATTCCGGAAGCAGCACCCACAACATAGCCCAATAAATTATCGCTCAGAAAATGAAATCCTGATTGATACCTCAAATATCCAACAACAGCAGGAATTGCTGCTGCCAATGCCCACACAAAAGGCTTTGCTTTTGAATCCGGATTAATATCCTGAAATACTTTTGCAGCAAAAAAAGTAGCCGAAGCCGTTGATGCAGTATGCCCTGCAAAAAATGAGCGCTGGTTATTTTTATTAATTCTTTGATCAGTTGGTGCGATGGTGCCATATACCAGTGGTCTTGAGCGATGAATAGTTCCGGCTGCCATTGTAAAAAGGGCACTCGTAATTGAGGCACTCTCCAAATACATCACCAGGATATAAGAAGCATTCCTACTTTCATTTTTATTTAATACCATTATTAGTGGCATTGCAAATGATCCCAGGAAAGGAATGTAACTGTCTTTATTAATTTTGTCAGAATAAAAACCTGCATTACCACGATCAAAAAAAGGAACCTTATCTTTTGTTTTATTTGCCAGTTCCGCTACAGTAAGGGCTTTTTCATTTTTAATAAGAGTATTACCTAAATAAGTTAAACCCAAACCTATAGCAATAATTGGTGCATCAGTTTTAAACGATGTTTTATACGGGTGTTTTGAGGTTTCCTTATCTAAAGTAATGGAGGTTGTTTGATTAGTGACATTATCATTGTTAGTTACATTTATGGAATCCTGTGCAATTGAACTTTTTAAAATCAATAAGCTTCCGCTGAGTAAAATAAATATTTTCTTCATAGATAAAATTTTGTGTTTATGATTGAAAACTGTTTATACAAAAACAATGCAGAGATTTTTTT
>DATCOF010000140.1:0-3106 GCA_036564845.1 Chitinophagaceae bacterium
AATATTTGACGTTTGTGAAAATCGCATTCACGCCATTTTTCTTTTTTTAAATATGCTGGAATTGATACAGGCAAAATACATTTTTATTTTAACCGGCGAAGGAAGAAATAATTTTATTGTAGAGTATAACGAAAACAGGGAAGAGGAAGAACAGGTGGTGGTCTGACGTTTCCCCCTCTGACTTTTTTTATCATGTTATTTTAAATTGGCCCGACCAAAAAAATAATTTTATGAAAACAAAAATTCAAAGGTCAGCAGAAAGAGGCAATGCAAATTTTGGCTGGCTGAACAGCAATCACTCATTTAGTTTTGGAAATTTTTACGATGCCGCTAAAATGCATTTTGGTGCATTGCGTGTATTAAATGATGATGTGGTTACAGGTGGGCAGGGCTTTGGAGCACATCCTCATGATAATATGGAGATCGTTTCCATTCCCCTGCAGGGATCGCTTGCGCATAAAGACAGCACAGGAACTGATGGCATAATAAAAACCGGTGACGTACAGATAATGAGTGCCGGCACAGGGATCAGGCACAGTGAATTCAATGCATCTAAAACTGAAGCTGTAAATTTTTTACAGGTATGGGTAATGCCAAAAGAGCAAAACATTAAACCACGCTACGAACAAAAAACTTTTGATGTTGCAGATAGAAAAAATAAATGGCAAACTGTAGTTAGTCCTGATGAGAAGGATGGCAGTGTTTGGATAAACCAGGATGCAGTTTTTTCTTTAGCACATGCAGAAAAAAATTCTATTCTTGCTTATAAAAATAAATTCAATGGCAATGGTGTTTATCTTTTTGTAATTGAAGGTGAGGTAGAAGTAAACAAAGAGATATTACATAGAAGAGATGCAATGGAAATTTCTGATGCTGATGAATTTGAAATAAAAATTAAAGCTGATGCTGATTTATTAGCAATTGAAGTTCCCATGTTGACATAATTAGATATCATTATCAAAAATCTCTTTTAGTTAAGAACCCCACGAATCCGCAGGGTTCTTAACTAAGCTAATTTTGGTATCCTTCCTGTGTTATGATCGTAGAAACAAGATCAGATCATGATTAACAGGAAGCTTATTTGAATGAAACATCTTCTGTACCATGATGTTTTATCTTTCTTTTCTCGAGGCGTTTAAGTTTTTCCTGGCTTGGCCAATCTTTTAAGGCAACATTGTTTAGCACACTGGCAACATCAATATACTTTGGTTTTAAAATTCTATTATTATGAGTAACACCATCAATAATATGCCCCCATATTGGAAAGAATATTAAGTTGGCCCAAAATATTGCACCCTGGCGTTTAGGCTTAAGATCTATCGTTGCAGTTTTACCTAATGATGCTGAAGAAATCTCAAGTGTTACCGGTTTCTTGTACGGTATATTAACTGCCGAAGTATAAAAATTCCTGGTAGCAATTGTTTGAGTGGTTGACGATGAAGTGGAAGATGATATCTGGCCTGAAGTTGATGCAAATAATTCCGACTGGATGTCGAGTTCCTTACCATCAAGTTTTAAAACAACATCTTTAGGAGCATTCACAATAAACGACGGACGTTTACCTCCTGTTATTGCATTTGAGATGGTACCGCAGGAACTAAATGTAGCTGCACTAAAGGCTGTAATACCAAGTAAGGTAAAGAGTTTGGCAGATGAATTTTTTAATAGATAAACATGCTTCATGTGTATTTAGTTTTAGTGATCGTGAAAAATGAATGGCAAGGATACAGCGAATGCAGTTGCAAAAAAGGGTGATATAAGTAGTAAAAAAATAGCCGGGATAACTATCCCGGATATTTAAAATTATATCGCAACGAAAAATAATGTTGCTTATATATCCGCTTAATAAATTTTCAAATGCGATAGCATACCCAGTTCAATAATGATCTGGTACGAAGAGTCATCAGAAGGATTACAAAGAGGCCCTGAAACCAACATATAATCCTTACCCTTAATTTTATTGCCATTCATTTTTACATAGAACAAACTTTCCTGCAGATTGGAACCTGTACTGGTAGTTGCAGATATCACCGACCTGTAAATAGTTATCTCACCTTTAGAACTTAGCATTTTAAATTCTTTTCGGTAATAAGTAGGTAGCGTTGTTTTTAAAATATCTCTTGCCATATCAATTATCGATGCATCAAATTTATCAATGCCTCCTTCCGGATCACTGATAAATGAAATAGTCAATTTTTTACCATAAAATTCTTTAACGGTGATCTTATTATCTTCTTCATCTACTCCATAAGCATCTTTGGGGATACACATTGAAAAGCCCAATTTAGAATTATAATATTGCTTATAGGATGATGCAATGCAATCATCGCTGGAAGAAGATGGAGAAGAAGATGATGACGAGGAAGAAGATGTTACATTAATAGTAACACTGGTTGACCCTACAAGATTTCCGTATTTACTATATACATCAAAAATATAATTGCCACTGCTAAAGAAACTGTATTTGATATAAGTGGAAAAAACATTGCTGCTGATAGTATATGTTTTATTATCAAATGCCTGGTCTACCCCGCCGATTGTTTTCTTAATTTTTAATTGTAGCTCGTCATAATTAAAATTATCGGGAGAATTATTTACTACCAGGTAAACATATCCACCATCAGGTGATATAGTAAATTCCTTGCTCTCTTTGGCATTTCCGCCAACAGGTATCTCGGTGGAAAAATACACATGGGCTGTATTTACTTTTGAACTAACCGTGTTGGTCCTGGTACTATTGTTCTGAGAATTAGTATTGTCATTAGTAGTGCTGGCTTTTTTGTTTTCTTTATCTTCCCAGTATTTTGCATTGCGTTTGTTTTCAGCATCCTGCTGTTCGCTGGTTTTCTTGTTTTTGTTTTGGTCATAACTTATTTGTGCCGAAGATTTTGGTTTTCCATTTGCATCATAAGCTGAAGTATATTGGGCAATTACGGTATTGACAAACAATAAAAAAAAGAAGATCATTGTAAATCCAAAGCAGGCAGTTGAGATACGCTTCATAACAGTAGTTTTTAAATTATAATTAAAAAGGAGGAACACTTTTATTATCAATAACAAGGTTACAGAAAATGCAACTGCTAAAGAATGTGAAATAAGTAGTAGT
>DATCOF010000141.1:0-19958 GCA_036564845.1 Chitinophagaceae bacterium
TCAATAATAAAAAAGCTGATAAATTATTTGATTTCGGAAGCATAAATTTAACCGGAAGTATAGGCCGCGGGCTTTCATTCGGTAATAGCCAGGATGCGGTTGTTAACTCAAGTTTAAATCTGCAACTGAATGGATTTATTGGCGACAGTCTTGAATTGACTGCTGCAATCAGCGACAATAATATTCCTATTCAGCCGGAAGGTAATACGCAGAACATCCAGGATTTTGACAAAGTGTTTATGCAAATAAAAAAGAAAGGATGGCAGGCAAATTTCGGGGACATTGATATCAGGCAAAGCAAAAATTATTTTCTCAATTTTTATAAAAGACTGCAGGGAGCATCGTTTCAAACGGATAACAGGATAAATAAGAACACTCTCAATTCTTTGTTGGTGAGTGGAGCTATTGCCAAAGGAAAATTTGTTCCTAATGTTATTACACCCTTGGAGGGAAACCAGGGCCCATATAGGTTACACGGCCCAAATAATGAATTATTTTTTACAGTGCTTGCAAGTACAGAGCGTGTTTTTCTTGATGGTGAACTTTTAAAAAGGGGAGAGGATGAAGATTACGTCATTAACTATAATACAGCTGAACTTACATTTACACCAAAGCGCTTAATTACAAAAGATAGCAGGATACAGGTTGAGTTTGAGTTTGGCGATAGGAATTATCTTAACTCTTTGATATATGCCAATGATGAAATTAATGTAAGCAATAAACTTAAACTCAGCATCGGCGCTTATTCAAATGTTGATGCAAAAAATTCATCTATCAATCAAACGCTCGATGCAAATCAAAAACAATTTCTTTCCACGATAGGAAACAACCTTGATAGTGCCCGATTTCAGAATGCACAAAGAGATACTTTCTCAGTAAGTAAAATTTTATATAAAAAAATCGACACAGTTTTTAATGGCAGGCATGATTCAATTTATGTTTATTCAACATTTAAATCAGATGCTTTGTACAGTCTTTCTTTTTTAAATGTTGGAGTGGGCAAAGGCAATTATACAATTGTTGATGGCAATGCTAACGGCCGGGTTTATAAATGGGTTCAACCGGATATTAATAATGTTCCGCAGGGAGATTGGGAACCTGTGATACTTTTGATCACACCCAAAAAACATGAGTTGATCAGTGCCGTTGCTGAATATTTTATTTCACCTAAGTCATCCATTAAAACTGAACTCGCCTTAAGCAATTATGATGTAAATACTTTTTCATCAAAAGATAAAGGCAATGATAAAGGAGTTGCTGCTAAGTTTCAATTTTTAAATGAGAGCAAAGTTTTGCGGTCGTTAAAAGCTGGATGGAATTTACAAACTCAATTGAGTTATGAACTTGTGCAGGATAAATTTAAACCACTGGAAAGATTACGAAATGTAGAATTCAACCGTGACTGGAGTTTACCTTTTGATGCGCCCGATGCTACGGAACACTTGCTGGAGGCCTCTTTTCAATTGATCGATAAAAACAGTAACAGAATTAAATATGGTATAACAAATTATAAACGCAGTGATAATTATAATGGAGTAAGGCAAACTTTTGTGCATTACTTGATGATAAAAGGTTGGAAGATATCCGACCAGGTTAATTTTACAAACATCAACAGCAATACACAAAAAGGCACTTTCCTGCGTCCGACAATTGATGTATCAAAACAATTAAGCAAACTTAAAAACCTGCAGCTTGGTTTTAATTTTTCTACAGAAAATAATAAGCTTACTGATAAAATTTTTGATACCCTTTCTCCTTTAAGCTTCGCATTTAATTTATGGCAGGCGTACATAAAATCGGACGATACAAAACCAAACAGGTGGGGACTAACTTATTTTACAAGAACAAATAAACTTCCTTTTAAAAAGGATCTGGTCACTTCTGATAAAAGCAATAATGTTAGTTTGTTTACAGAATTATTAAAAAATGAAAGACATCAATTCAAATTAAATGTAACCTATCGTGAATTGAATGTTTTAAATTCTGTAACAAATTTAAAAAGTGATAAAAGTGTTTTGGGAAGATTGGAATATGCAGTTAATGAATGGAAAGGATTTTTAAACGGTAGTGTATTGTATGAGGTTGGATCAGGGCAGGAGCAAAAAAGAGAATACACTTACATCGAAGTTCCTGCAGGGCAGGGAGATTATACATGGAACGATTATAACAACAATGGTATTCCGGAATTAAATGAATTCGAGATTGCTATTTACCAGGATCAAAAAAAATATATAAGAGTTTTTACACCCACCAACGAATATATAAAAGCTAATTATGTGCAGTTTAATTATAGTGTTGATCTTAATCCTAAGAGGATAATAAGTCAGTCTGCAAAGGGTTTCAATAATTTTCTTTCAAGAATAAATACTAACTCAGCATTACAAATAAGTAAGAAAGATATTTCGGGAGGCACTTTTCAATTCAATCCTTTTGGTAAAAGAGATAACGATACTTCTTTAATTTCTTTGAATTCATTTTTATCAAACACATTTTATTTTAACCGGACAAATGTGAAATGGGGAATGGATGTAACACATCGCATAAGCAATATTAAATCGTTACTTACTTACGGTTTTGAAAGCCGTAAATTAAGAGACGTTACTTTAAAAGGCAGATGGAATTTTAATAAGTCAATTACAACATCCATTACAGATCGTTTTATAAAAAACCAACTCACAACACCAAAATTTGCGAACAGGAATTACCTGATTGATGAATCATCAATCGAGCCTTCCATAAGTTATATCTACGGAAGCAAATTGCGAGTAAGCCTGATATATAATTATGACGATAAACAAAATAGCATTGGTGGAACTGAGCAGGCAAAAAATAATTCACTATCAACAGAACTTAGATACAACGTGCTTTCCAGCGGAACATTAAATGCAAAATTCACTTTTAATAATATTGCTTTTTCAGGTGGAACACCAAACACAACAGTTGGCTACATTATTTTAGATGGACTATTACCAGGGAAAAATTATTTATGGAATGTACAATTTACTAAACGGCTTGCGGGCAATATCGAAATGAATTTACAATACGATGGAAGAAAGCCGGGAGGAACAAGAACTATCCATTCAGGCAATGCATCATTAAGGGCATTGTTTTAAAAATAGTCAATTGTCATTAAGTCAATGGTCAATGATAAATTAAAATAATGACCATTGACTTAATGACCATTTCTTATCCGAACAATCCACCCTTTTTAAAAGTGCGAACGCCTTCACCAATTTTAAATCCATTGTGGTACACTTCAATTTTATAATTACCGGTTTGAAAGTCGCTGTTCTGTTTCCATTCAACCGTAACAGTTTGTTTTTCGCCCTGGTTATAATTTATCTGAACTTTTTTAGTGAATAATTTTTCAACACCATCACGTGTTACAAACTTACCTGAGCCTAAGGCCTCAACAGCCACAGGAGTACCATCAGGAGCGGTTATGCAAACAAAAATATCTTTTGAACCACTGGGAGCGATCCTGTTTTCAAGATCAAAAGTTATTCTAAGTTTATCAACTCTTTTCGCAGTAGATGTTTCTTTTTCCTTATCACCTCTTTCGTGCAATCCAACAATATTAAAATTAAATGCCTGCAAAGTAGAACCTACATCAATCACGTCTTCTTTTTCTTTTATAACAGTTTTTGCAGAGTCGAAATTTTTTGTCACCGCTTCTTTTTCTTCCGTAACCACTCTTTTCTCTTCAGTTAATTTTACTTTTTCTCCCTGCAGTTTTTCGATCTCTGCTGTGTATGTATCAATATTGGTTTTTAATTGGCTGATCATTGTTCGTGCCTCAACTAACTGTGATGCTGTGGCATTTTTATTATTCAAAATATTTTGAACTTTCATTTTAAGATCATCGATGTCTTTATCTTTTGTCTTGATAAGACTATCGGCCCTTGCATTGGAAGTCTTGAGCATATCCAAACGCCTGGTTGCATCATTAAATTCATTCTGCAATTCATTTATTGATGAATTAGCACTATCCCTTTGTACAGTTAACTCCTGCGCTCTCTGATTAGTTTTATTTTTATCCCAGATTATATAACCCCATGTGCCCAATAGCGCAACTAATAAACCACCGGTTAAAATGGTGCGGTAATCACTTTTTTGGGGAGTTGGTTTTTGCTGTGGTGTTTCGCCGTCCGGAAAATTTTCAAAACTCATATTAGATTTATTTAGTGGGTTAATAAATAACTTGCTAAAGATAAAGCAAGTTAGGTTTTTCCAAAATCATCATAGCAAAACTCTTTAATTATTACAAACCGTCCAATTACAAACTACACCCTAAAGTTAAAATACCAATTGAAGAAGTAATATATCTTTGAACTTATGAGTGCTGAAAAAATTATTAGTGACTGGAAGAAAAATATTTTTAAACCTTTTTATTGGCTGGAAGGAGAGGAGGAATTTTATATTGATGTAGTAATGGAATATGCAGAGCATAATATTCTTCCCGAAGCAGATGCGGCTTTTAACCTGACAGTATTTTATGGCAAAGATGCTAACTGGACAGAGGTTGTAAATGCCTGCAGCCGTTACCCAATGTTTGCACAACGGCAGGTTGTTCTTTTAAAGGAAGCACAGCAAATGAAGGATATTGATAAGCTTGATAATTATATCACAAACCCGTTGGCATCAACGGTTTTCGTAGTTTCTTATAAAGGAAAAACGATAGACGGAAGAAGTAAACTGGCAAAATTATTAAAGCAGAATGGAGAAGTTTTAACAGCAAAAAAATTATACGATAACCAGTTGGCCGGATGGACAAATGATTTTATACAATCAAAAGGATATACCATTACGACAAGAGCATTAACATTGCTGGTTGATCATATCGGGAACGATCTTAGCCGTATTGCCAACGAGTTTGAAAAAGTTTCAATGAATCTTGCAGACAGAAAAAATATCAGCGAAGATGATATTGAAAAATTTGTTGGGATAAGCAAAGAGTATAATGTTTTTGAATTACAGGAAGCGCTAAGTAATAAAAATCTTGCAAAGGCAATAACTATTATTCAATATTTTGAAGGCAACCCCAAAGCTGCGCCAATACAAATGTTGCTGCCTGCTTTGTACAATCATTTTAGTAAAGTGCTTACCGTTTTTCAAATGGGTGACAAAAGTGAAAAAGCATTGCGGCCCATGTTTTACAATAATCCTTATGCTGCCAGGCAGGCGCTGAAAACAGTTTTAAATTATTCTTATTCAGGCGTAGAGCAAACTTTAATGTTATTGCATGAATACAATTTAAAAAGCGTGGGGGTCAACAGCATTGGCATTTCTGATGCCTCATTAATGAAAGAGCTGGCGGCTAAAATAATAAATCATACATAATTGACTAAACTGGAATTTATGGGGTTAAAGGATTAGTGGGATTTTAGTTTTTGCTTTCGTAATCCTATAAATCCCATTAATCTCAAAAATCATGGTTCAGACAAATCATAGTTCAGAAAAATATTTGAGGGTTTCAATTTTGTCATTTGCAATTGCATCTTTCAATTCATCTAATCCATCAAATTTTTTTTCTTCTCTAAGATATTTTTTTACATACACTCTTACAGTTTGTCCGTAAATATCTTCATCAAAATCAAAAATATTTACTTCTATTGTTCGATCACTATTGCCAATTGTTGGACGTACTCCAATGCTCATCATACCTCTGAAAATATAAGATTCAGGATTTGATATTTCTAATTGAACTGTATAAATTCCATTACCTGGAACTAATTTATTTTTGTCATTTAAAATTAAATTTGCAGTAGGATAACCAAGCGTTCTTCCTAATTTATTTCCATCGATCACAGTTCCTTCAAAAAAATAATCATAGCCAAGATATTTGTTGGCGGTGTCTATATCACAGTGTAAAAGCGCTTCCCGAATTTTGGTAGAGCTTATTGTTACCTGGTTTAAAACATGCTCCGGAATTTCTTTAACCACGAAATTACATTCATCAGCAAAGGCTTCCAGCAGTTTGTAATTGCCTTTTCTTCCGTTACCAAAGTGGTGATCATACCCAATAATAATTGTATGAGGATGAAACTTAGCCGTCAAAAATTCTTTGATATATTCTTCAGCCGTTTCCTCAGAAAATTGTTTTGTAAAGGGGACTACAACGAGGTGATCTATTCCTTCCTTCTCAAGCAATTCAATTTTTTCAGGTAATGTATCCAGCAGTTTTATTTCAGATTTACCGGAAGAGATCACCATCCGTGGATGCGGGTCAAAAGTAATTATTACACTTTCGCCATCTATTTTCTTCGCTTCTTCTTTTAATTGTTTTATTATTTGCAAATGGCCGGTATGTACGCCATCAAAAGTGCCGATAGTAATTACGGCATTTTTAAACAGAGGTAAATTATTTATGTCGCGGTGTACCTGCATATAAGAGAGGTGCAAAACTAATTTATTTACACAAACACTAAAAAGGAATTATTGAATGTTGATAATTGATTGTTGAATATTACTTTTACAGCGTTACAAAAAAATAAAATGTCTTTATATTCAAAGCGGGGAGTATCTGCACAAAAAGAAGAAGTACATGCGGCAACAAAAAATTTAGACCCGGGATTATTTCCAAATGCTTTCTGTAAAATTTATCCGGATCATTTAGGTGGTGATGAAAATTTTGTGAACGTGATGCATGCTGATGGTGCCGGCACTAAAAGTATTCTTGCGTATTTGTATTGGAAAGAAACGGGAGATATTTCAGTGTGGAAAGGCATTGCGCAGGATGCGATAGTTATGAATCTCGACGATCTTTTATGCGTTGGCATTTATGATAATATAATTTTCAATTCTACGATTGACAGGAATAAAAATCTTATTCCCGGCGAAGTATTAGAACAGATCATCACCGGCACACAGGAATTTTTTGATAAGATGAAAACCTTTGGTATCAATATCCATTATCTCGGCGGTGAGACTGCTGATGTTGGAGATGTTGTAAGAACTACCGCCGTTAACGGCACTATGACGGCAAGACAGCAAAAAAATAAGATCATCTCAAACGAAAATATAAAAGCAGGGAATGTAATTGTTGGATTGGCAAGTTATGGACAATCAACTTATGAAACAGAATACAACAGCGGCATCGGAAGCAACGGGCTAACTTCTGCGAGGCATGATATACTAAATAAATTTTATGCCGAAAATTTTAAAGAGAGTTATGATAATTCTTTAAGTGATGATGTAGTTTATATCGGGAAATATAAAATAACTGACTCCCTCTCCTTTGGAGAGGGTTGGGGTGAGGTCGCTTTAGGAAAGGCTTTGCTTTCACCAACAAAAACATTTGCGCCACTTATAAAAATTCTTTTAGAAAATAATTTTGATAAAATCCATGGGTTAATTCATTGCAGCGGCGGCGGGCAAACCAAATGTTTAAAATATATTCCTGAGAATGTAAAAGTGATAAAAGATAATTTATTTGAACCGCCGCTGATATTTAAATTGATACAGCAAGCAAGTGGATCGGATGACAAAGAAATGTACCAGGTATTTAATATGGGTTGCAGGATGGAAATTTATATTGATGAAGATTTTGCTTCATCAATAATCGATGCAGCAAAAAGTTTTAATATAGATGCACAAATTATCGGCAGGGTAGAGGCAAGTGAGAAAAAGGAATTGATGATAAAAACCAATAAGACTCAACTTAACTTTGAGTAACATTTTTATTAACACAGGTTTATTAAATTAATCTCCTTCATAAACATTATCCTTTTAAATTTGCAATCATCTGATACTAATAAATCATTCAATATTAATTTAACCAATGGCCGAACCAATTGTAGAATTAAAAAATGTAAATATTTACCAGGGGGAATCATTGGTGCTTTCTGATGTAAACATTGTTGTAAACAGGGGAGAGTTTGTTTATTTAGTTGGCAAAACCGGTACAGGAAAGTCGAGCATCCTTAAAACTTTGTATGGTGATCTTGAATTAAAAGAAGGCGAAGGAAAAGTTGTGGGATATGACCTGAAAAATATGGACTGGAAAAAAGTTCCATTTCTGAGAAGAAACCTTGGAGTGGTATTCCAGGATTTTCAATTGCTCACAGACAGGGATGTCAATAATAATTTGAAATTTGTTTTAAAAGCTACCGGGTGGAAAGATGAAAAATTAATGGACGAAAAAATTGCTGACGTGCTTGATAAAGTTGGACTGAAAACGAAAGGTTTTAAAATGCCTTTTGAATTAAGTGGCGGCGAGCAGCAAAGAGTGGATGTAGCAAGAGCATTATTAAATTCCCCTAAATTAATTTTGGCTGATGAGCCTACAGGCAATCTTGATCCTGAAACATCTGATGAGATCATGCAGTTGTTATTTCATATCAGCCGTGATTATGGAACTGCCGTAATAATGGCTTCACACGATTATATGGTGGTAACTAAATTTCCTGCAAGAACTATAAAAACAGAAAGAGGTAAAGTGTACGATAATGCTACTGTATCCATTTAATAAGCAGCTCAGCATTGGTTCTACAATCAAATTCTTTTTTTAATATTTGTTCTTTCTTAATAATCTCAGAGGCTGTAAAAGGTTCATCAAATAATTGTTTTACCGCAGTTATATAATCTCCTTTAGTTTCGGCAATATGGCAAAGAGTTTCTAATTCTGTTCCATCAATTATTGCCTTGTTTGTAATACAATGCCGCCCATTAAAGAGGGCATTTAATAATTTTATTTTTATCCCGGTTGAATTAAATGAAAGCAAAATATTTATTTGTGCATTGCTGATAAGATCATTCATCTGTACTTCCGAAGGATTGGCTATAAGATTTATATTTTTATTTTGTTGAACAATTTCTTTTAATTTCTCAGAAGGATCTTTACCGGAAATGATTAATCGAATATTTAATTCATTAAAAATATTTTCGCATAACCAAATTGCTGCTTTCTCATTGTCTGCAACAGATAAGTTTCCATGATACAAACAATAGTTGCCTTTACCTTCTTTACAAACTACTGAACTGTAAAGCAAAAAGGCTGGTAAATAATTAATATCAGTTGCCCCAAAAATAGTTTTATATGCTTCCACATCTTTTTGTGTAATTGCTAATAACGTTGTTTTATCTGCTATCTTTTTTTCATACTTTTTTAAAAGACGACTTTCATTTTGAAAATAGAATTTCTTTAAAAAAGAAGTTTCATTTTTAGCGAGCTGATGGTAATATTCAAATTCTACATTGTGCAGCCGCACAAAAACTTTTTTACTTTTTAGTTGACCGGTAAAAAGAAAATAAGTGCAATGAATACCTTCCAGCAAAACAGGATGATTGTCTTTGAGCAAATTCTGCAATAAGTTTTTGTTTGCCCTGGACTTAACAATATATGGCAGCCGGAATGAAAAGCCTTTCCATCCCTTGTTTCGTTTATAATAATTTACTTCAGTACAATATTTATTTAATTCAGGTTGCCCGCCTCTGCCATATTCAAAACAATGCAAATGAATTTTTACACCAATCCCATGCAAAGCTTTTATCCTGCAGAAAACATCTATCACACCACCATAATTAGCAGGGTAGGGCACATCAAAGCAAACGATATGTAAGTGTTTATCCAGGTAATATTGTTTTATAAAAGCTTATCAATTTCTTCTCTTCGTTTTGCCAGTTAAAAACTTCTTTTGCAAGAATACAATTCTGTTGCAATCGTTGATACAAAGTTTCATCTTCTATTAAAATATTTATATGCCTTGCAATATTTTCAGGAGTTAAATCAGAAATAAGAATAGCAATTTCGAATTGCTCATTTATTTCCCTGTAAGCCGGAAGATCAACACAAATTTGGGGGAGGCCTGCATGTATATAATCAAAAAAACGGTTGGCAAGAGAGTAATGATTATTTAGCCCTTTGTTATCAAGTAAATTAATTCCAACCCATGCATTAAGTGTATAGTTCTGCAATTCGTAAGGAGGCAAATATCCTTTGAAGATTATTTTATCTGTCAGTTTATTCTCTGCAACTAATTCTTTTGCTTGTTTCATAAAGTTACCATCGCCGCAAATTATCAAAGATGCGTTTACAAACTTCATAGCCGGAATAATCGTTTCAAAACTTCTTCCTTCATTTACTGCGCCCTGGTATAAAATGTATTTCTCTTTTTTATCAGGGATTTGAATATCCTTTTTCAAAGTAATATTCCTGATCACTTCATACTTTACTTTATACATTTTTTCAAACTCATCAGCAATTGGATGGCTAACAGTATAACCATTCATAAACTTTGGCACTGAATATTTTTCAATTCTTTTCCATGTTTTATAAATGTTGGGTCGGCTGACAATCTCTTTCATTTCGCAAAACAATTCGTGTGCATCATATACTCTTGGTATTTTTTTTATTTTTGAAATAAGATAGCATGGAAGTATTGTATCAATATCTATTGCACAAATGCAATCCATCTTTTTAAAAAGTAAATAAAAGAAAACACGGATATTATATTCTGCGTAAAATAATTTACCTTTTTTAAATAAACATTTTATTCGTTTTTGTAAAAATGGTTGAGCTAAAAGTGAGATAGAATTATTTAATTTTCTGCCTACCAATTTTATTGTAAATCCCTCCTGTGCTAAAGAAGTGGCAATGCGTATCATACGCTGGTCGTAGCTTAGATCGTTGGTAACAATAAAATATATAACCATTAAATAAAAATAAGTTTAGAGGATTTCTGAAATTTTGTTGATCATTTCATCATGAACCCATTTCCATCCTTTATAAATTCCGTCGTCACTTACTGTATCATTATGCCAGATGCTGATAAATGTTCCATCAACTTTATTAATCTCATTGATAAATGAAAAAATTATTTCGAGACTTTCTTTTGGTTTTAATTTTTGATAGTATATAAATGTGCCTTCCATAAAAGTTACAGGGAATATTTTTAAGGTTGTTGCCTTTTCATTCTTTAGATCATAAAAATAAAATGGCGTACATATTCCTGCTCTAAATCCCGGCATACCAGTAAAACCCATTGAATAATCTTCAGTTATTCCTGCTCCTAATAATTGACTATAAGTGTCCGGTAAAATAAATCTTAAATAATGTTGCCTGCTTTTGGTTATTGGTTTATTTGCTAATTTTTCAAGTCGTGATTTTTCAATTAATATCTTTTCCGGAATTACTGAGGATCTATAAGAAGGATGAATTCCGATATCACTAAATGCAGAAATATTTTTAACGAGTTGCTGCATTAAAGTATGATCATACTTTATATTTTTATCATACCTGGAATAGTCTCCCAACAAAAAAAAGAAGATCGAAGAAAGAGCATTTTTTACAATAATTTCCTGCAGATAAAAATATGTATCCCACGGGTCTTTTGGGGAACTCATTCGTTTAAAAATATTTTTAAACTTCAACATAAGAACATCTCTTGCTGTAGCACCAGCCATCCTGAACATGCTCCTGCCTTTAAAAGCATAGGCTATATCTACATCATAGGTAACAATTGCTTTAAAAGATGAGTATCGAAATTGAAGTGCCGGGAACTTTTTAAACAGGATATTTTTAAAATATTTTATCCAAATATTCACCACAGGGTATTGCAAAAAATCATTTTGAAATGCCAGGCTATCATCGGCTTTAAACCTGCCATGTTCATCCGGAACAAAAGGAAGATATTCTTCATAACGGCTAACCATATAAAATACAGCAGCAAAAATATCAAAGCCTAAATCGCAGGAAGCATCGTTAGGAAACAATACTGAGGTTTCATGTTTCTTTTCTACAGGAACATTAATTTTTTCAATTGAGTTCTCAAATAAAAGATCTGTAGCTTTTATAAAAACTTCTTCGCCGATACGCAATGAAGAATAATTGATCCTCTCCTGTTGATGTGCTTCAAATATTTTTATATTGGCTGTGGTTGTATATTCAATCCCCAATTCATTTTTAAAAATTAGATCAAAAACATAATCGCTCCTTTGAGTTATAGCCGGTAAATAAATCAGCAGCATATTTTAGATGAGATTGAATAACAGTAAAGATGACTTAAATACATAAAAAATACAAATGCCATTAATGAACACTATTTTTATAAAAGTTTTTTATCGTATAAAACAAAATTTTATTATGGAACAAGCAATTGAGGATTATGAAATAATTCCACCAGCGAGGCCAGTTTTTTTAAAAGTATTATGCATCCTTACTTTTATAGGTAGCAGTTATGGAATAATAAACAGTGCAATAACTTATTTTAAAGCCGATGATATTTCTAACATAGTTACACAGGTCAAGACCAAAATGAATGATGATATTAAAAGGAAAAATGCAAGAAACCCTGATAAGGTTATTTTTTTTAATAAAATAATGAATAACGCTTCTCAAATATCTACGCCGGAAAACCTTCGCAAAAACGCTATTGGAAATTCTATCACCTATGCTCTTTGCCTATTAGGCGCTGTTTTAATGTGGAACCTGCGTAGAGTTGGGTTTTACATTTATACGCTTGGGACAGTAATAAGTATAATCCTTCCTTTTTACTTGTTTGGCAATAATTTTCTAACCAATATCTCTGCAGGTTTCTTAGGCTTTATTGGTTTATTATTTGTAATTTTTTATGCAATGAATCTAAAAAGCATGAACCGGGGTTTGGGCTAAGGCTAATAATACTAATACCTCTTTCTCCTTTAAAATTAAAATTTTATTACTACCTTTGCGAACTAATAAAAAGTAAATAATAAATTATTTTAGAAAGATGTCTTATTTAACAACAGAAAAAAAAGCAAATATCTTCTCAGAATACGGTGCCGCCGCGGCGAACACGGGTTCTATTGAAGCACAGGTTGCTATGCTGACAGAAAGAATTAATCATATTTCTGATCATCTTAGAACAAACAAAAAAGATTTCTCTACACAAAGAGGCTTAATGCAAATGGTTGGTAAGCGTAAAAGACTACTTACTTATTTAAGCAAGCATAATCTTACAGGCTATCGCTCATTAATTGAAAAGTTAGGGCTTCGCAAATAATTTATTTGATGATATGTTAGCTATTCCCAACTGCAAAATTCAACAGTTGGGAATATTTTTTTACTCTTAATTTATCAATAACAATGACGACTCCCAACCCAATAAACGTAACATTCGATATAGGCGACGGCCGTATGGTAACTATTGAAACCGGAAAGCTTGCACGCCAGGCTGATGGAGCTGTTACCGTTCGCTTAGGCAATTGTATAATATTAGCAACTGTTGTAGCCAATAAAGAGCCAAAAGAAGGTCAATCCTTTTTTCCTCTTTCAGTAGATTACCAGGAAAAGTTTGCATCTGCAGGCCGTATCCCCGGTTCATTCTTTAAAAGAGAAGCAAGGCTTAATGATTATGAAATATTAACCTCCCGTTTAATTGACAGGGCACTTCGTCCTTTGTTTCCTGAAGATTATGTGTGTGAAGTTCAGGTGCTGGTATCCTTAATATCATCTGATGCAGAAGTAATGCCGGATGCAATGGCTTGTTTGGCTGCATCTGCAGCTCTTGCCGTTTCTGATGTTCCCATCCAGGAAATAATCTCAGAAGTAAGAATAGGAAGAGTTGATGGTAGGATGATCGTAAATCCAACACGCAGCGAACTTGCTG
Source organism: Chitinophagaceae bacterium (assembly GCA_036564845.1). Taxonomy (GTDB): domain Bacteria; phylum Bacteroidota; class Bacteroidia; order Chitinophagales; family Chitinophagaceae; genus Ginsengibacter. The sequence continues at coordinate 13,587 of DATCOF010000141.1, forward strand.
AGGCCGATATGGAATTTATGATTGCTGCTACAGCAAAAAATATAATGATGGTGGAAGGTGGCAGTAAAGAATGCCAGGAAGAAGACCTGATAGAAGCAATACAACTTGCTCACAAAGCTATCCAGGTACAGGTTAAGGCGCAGGAAGAATTAAGAGAAAAAATTGGAGCAAAGGCTAAAAGAGATTATACAAAACCTTACCGCAATGAAGAGCTCCATCAAAAAATAAATGAATTTTCAGAGAAGGGAATAAAAGAAATTGCAGCTTCTGCTTCTGCAAAACATGACAGGAGTGATGCATTTAAAAAACTACAGAATGATCTAATTGGACATCTTGGTGTATTACCAAATGAAGATGTTCCTTTAGTAAAATATTATTTTGGAGAGCTTCAATATCACTATATACGTGATATGATCCTTGATCAAAAAGTACGATTGGATGGAAGAGGTTTAGAAGATGTTCGCCCTCTTACAATTGAGACAGATATTCTTCCCTCTCCGCACGGTTCGGCATTATTTACAAGAGGTGAAACCCAATCACTTACAACAGTAACTTTGGGAACCCCTTTAGATGAATTATTGATTGAAAGTGCAGCAAAAAGTGATTACTCAAAATTCATTTTGCATTATAATTTTCCTCCCTTTTCTACAGGCGAAGTTAAGCCGATGAGAGGTGTTGGAAGACGTGAAGTTGGTCATGGTAATTTGGCGCTTCGTTCATTAAAGCAAATTATGCCGGGTGGAGAATATCCTTACACTGTTAGAATTGTTAGTGATATTTTAGAAAGCAATGGCTCATCATCTATGGCAACAGTTTGTGCCGGTTCATTGGCGCTGATGGATGCAGGTGTTCCTTTTAAAAAGCACGTAAGTGGTGTTGCAATGGGTTTGATCTCTAAAGGAGAAAAGTTTGCAATTCTTACCGACATTCTTGGTGATGAAGATCATTTAGGTGATATGGATTTTAAAGTTACCGGTACAAGAGAAGGAATTTGCGGAGTACAGATGGATATTAAAGTTGATGGCTTAAGTATGAATATAATGAGGCAGGCATTAGACCAGGCAAAACGCGGTCGTCTTCATATTCTTGACGCAATGTATGATACACTTCCTCAACACAGAGAAGAAGTGAAACCACATGCACCACGAATGGAAAAATTAATTATCGACAGCGAATTCATTGGCGCTGTTATCGGGCCAGGTGGAAAAATAATCCAGGAGATACAAAAATCTACAGGCGCAACCATTAATATTACTGAAGTTGGCAAAACAGGAGAAGTAAGTATTTTCTCTGCAGATAAAGAAAGTCTTGACCAGGCTGTAGCGTGGGTTAAAAGTATAGTTGCAGTTCCTGAAGTTGGTGATGTGTTTGATGCAACTGTAAAATCTATAAAAGAGTTTGGTGCTTTTGTTGAATTTTTACCGGGCAAACAAGGGTTACTGCATATTTCTGAAATTATGTGGAAACGTTTGGATACAATGGAAGGAGTTTTAAACGAAGGTGATAAAGTAAAAGTGAAGATCATTGGTGTTGATCCTAAAACAGGAAAGTTCAAACTTAGCAGAAAAGCTTTGTTGCCAAAGCCTGAGCAAACACAAGCACCTAGGCCTGCACAAAATAATCAAGGAAATTAATTTTTCGCTTTTCAATTCAATAAAACGGCTTGCAATTGCGAGCCTTTTTTTATGAGCAATTATATCAAAATAGAAATAGAAACAGTTTCTGCAGTGCAGATGGAAATTCTTATTGCAGAATTATCAGAAATACATTTTGATGCATTTGAAGAAAATGAAAATTGTCTTTCAGCTTTTATTAAAGAAGGGGAGTTTAAAGAAGAACAGCTAAAGGAAATTCTCTCGTCAAAGAATATCTCTTACGCAAAACAAGTTATTAAAGAAACTAACTGGAATGCAAAATGGGAAAGTGAATTTGAACCAATAATCGTTGATAATTTCGTTGCAGTGAGAGCAGCATTTCATAAACCTATAGAAGGAGTGAAGCATGAAATAATCATTACTCCCAAAATGAGCTTTGGCACCGGCCACCATGCCACAACATATCTTATGTTGCAGCAAATGGAAAACATTGGTTTCTTAAATAAAACAGTTTTAGATTTTGGAACAGGGACGGGCATATTAGCCATTCTTGCCAAAAAATTGGGAGCCAAAAAAGTAGTTGCAATTGATAATGATGAGTGGAGTATTAATAATGCAAAAGAAAATTTTATTGCAAATAATTGTACTGATATTATTCTCCTTCAAAAAGATAACCTTGATGGTTTAGAAAGGTTCGATATTATTTTGGCAAATATAAATTTGAATGTTATTACCGCTAACAGCAAACAAATTAAACTTGCTTCTCATCAGTCTGCTAAATTATTGTTAAGTGGTTTTCTTTCTGATGATGAACAAACACTGAAAAACAATTTTATTTCAGAAGATTTTACGCATGTAAAAACACGAGAAAAAAATGGATGGATATCGGTGTTACTAACGAAATCATAATTTCAAAATCAAACAAAATGTAAAGTGGTATATTTGTCCTCGCTTTGTTCGCTTAATAAAAATGAAAGAGAGTTTACTTATCATATTTGCTTATCTTATTGGATCAATTCCCACAGCGCTAATAATCAGTAAAAGATTTTTTGATGTTGATATACGTGAGTATGGCAGCGGCAACATGGGTGCTACCAATACGTTTCGTGTACTTGGCCCACGTTATGGCACTATTGTAATGATCTTCGACATTTTAAAAGGTATGGCAGCTGTTGCGTTATATAACCTGTTACCATATTATCTAACCAACGAATTAGACAGAACGAATCTTATGATCGGCCTTGGGCTTTCAGCAACCCTTGGACATATTTATCCAATATGGGCACAGTTTAAAGGCGGCAAAGGAGTAGCAACTTTATTTGGAATGGTGCTCGCTATTCAACCGGTTGTTGCAGTGAGCTGTGTTGGCGTATTTATATTGGTGTTGTATTTAACAAGATATGTTTCTCTAAGTTCAATTCTTGCAGGTGTAGCATTGCCCATTTGTGTATTATGGATATATAATGAGAAGGAAGTTTTTTATCGCGTGTTCGCAGTTGCGGTAGCAGGTTTGATTGTTCTTACACATCAAAAAAATATCAGCAGGATATTAAAAGGAAATGAAAGCCGTGTTCCTATTTTAAAACACAGGGATAGAAGAAAGTCCAGGAGAAAATAACTGCCTGAGATAATCCATACAACTTTTTATCAAGAAATCTTATCTATTAATATTAAGATGTTGTACTACATTTTTGGTATAGCAATTGTTTTATCTATATAAATAAAAAATCTTTTTATCATGAAAAAAATATTATCTCTGTTTGCAAGTACAGCAATTTTTATTAGTGCCTGTACAACAAATGCAGTTACGGGCAGAAAACAATTGAGTTTAATATCAGAGAGCAGCTTACAACAGGAAGCTGTTTCTCAATACAGAACTTTTTTATCACAAAATAAAGTTGTTACTGATAACAACAACAGGGATGCAGAAATGGTAAGAAGAGTGGGATCCCGTATTGCTGCTGCTATCACTCAATATTATAAATCAAAAGGTTTAAGCAAAGAATTAGATGGATATAAATGGGAATTTAATTTGGTAGATAACAAAGAAGTTAATGCATGGTGTATGCCCGGCGGTAAAGTTGTCGTGTACACAGGTTTATTTACTGTAGCACAAAACGAAGCCCAGTTAGCCATTGTTTTGGGACATGAAATAACACACGCTGTTGCACATCATGGACAGGAAAGAATTAGCCAGGCATTGCTGGCTCAGGGTATTGGCTTAGGAGGAGATTTATTTACATCAGGTAATCCTCAGACCAACAGTATTTTTAATAATGTTTATGCGCCTGCTGCTACAGTTGGTGTGTTGCTTCCCAATTCAAGAAACCAGGAGTTAGAAGCTGACCATTACGGATTGATATTCGCTGCGATGGCGGGTTATAATCCACAGGAAGCAATTCCCTTCTGGACAAGAATGGCGAGCATGGGTGGAGCAAAACCCCCTGCATTCATAAGTACTCACCCTGCAGATGCACAAAGAATACAGAAAATACAAGGATATATGAAGGAAGCATTATCATATTATCATCCGATGAATAACAGATAATTACCTGATTTTTTTTAAAAAAAACCATCTCAAAAGGATGGAGTTTTTATTGTGGTTAAGCTGAAAAAAAATCCTATCTTTGCGCCCTAACTGCGCTGTAACCATTCTTTTTACAATTCTCTATGAGGAATCAACATTGTAAACGTTTGCATTTTTAAATTTAAAATTTTAAGAATTATGTCTCAAACACTGTTTGAAAAACTGCAATTAAAGAATGAAAGGAATTTGTTGGTTCAAGGTCTGCCATCAACGATCGAAAAGCAATTTGTAAAGCTTTCTTTTGCAAAAAATGTTACCCCGCTTTTAAGGATGAGAAAAATTGATTTTGCTCTCATCTTTGCCCTTAATCAAAAACAATTGAATGACATTTTAAAAGATGTTTTTCCTGCTTTACATGCAGATGCAAAATTGTGGATCGCTTTTCCTAAATTAACATCTAAAATAGTAAGCGACCTTAACAGGTGTTGTAAATGGGAATATCTGTACAACGAGGGTTTTGAATCAAGCGACGAAGTAGTGTTGGATTATGTTTGGAGTGCTCTTCAGTTTAAAAGAATTCAGCCTGTAAAAAAAGCATTAGAGCCAATGACTTCAAAGAGAAAAGTAGCTTTATCTCTTTAATAGAATTTATCTCAAAATAACCGTTCCCATTTGCCTTGTCATCTCAACTTCAAGGTCTTTTAAATGTTTATGTGTTTGCAATAACGAAAGCTGTTCTTCGGCTGTATGAGATTGTTCCAGATCTTTTTGATTAATGCTGATCAGTCTTTTCACCTTACGCAACTTTAAATAATTTACAGTAGAAAAAACTTCTTCTTTATATGTGTCGTTACGGGTTGGAACCGGCATTTCATAATGTTCTTTCCATCCCTGGCTTACTTCGTAGGGAAATTCTATAATCGAAACTACAAGCGCACTCATCTCCTGGTTCTCAGTATACAAAAAATTCTTCTCTGTAGGTTCTATACCTGCGTCATACCAAACTTTATAAGTTTGTATCACTTCCATTAATTTACTGCTATCGATGAGATCATCTTCAGTAATATTATTTAAAATATAACTGGCAACAGTGGTTCCCTGTTCCCATTCTTTTATACCAAACTCCAGCAAACACCTCACAATAGCTCTTTCACTTTGTTCATCTTCATTCAATAAATTTATAAGTTCATCATCAGAGGATGGTATTGTGGTAGTTCCGCCGTCCTGGTATTTATTATCTACAGAGAATGATTTTTTTTCCTGCTTATTTATTTTTTCACGAATAAATTTATTTACAAGATTATGCAAACCACTCTCATCAATTTTTAATAACTCAGCGCTTTTATGAATATAATCCTGCTGCTTTGTAAAATCTTCAGCCTTATTTATTTTGGAAATAGTTTCTGCAATCTGGTTTACAACAACAGATCTTTTATTAGTGTCATCGCCTGCATCTTTTAATGCGATGTCCAGTTGAAATAAAATGAAATCTTTTTTATTGGCAGCAATAAAATTTGTAAAAGCGCTAACTCCATTTTTATTTATATAACTATCGGGATCTTCTTTATCAGGTATTAGAACAAGCTTTACATTTAAGCCTTCTTCCAAAGCCATATCTAATCCACGCAAAGCCGCTTTTATACCTGCAGCATCACCATCATAAATTATGGTAAGATTGTTTGTATATTTTTTTATTAATCTTAGCTGATCGGTTGTAAGCGAAGTTCCGCCGCTTGCAACCACATTCTCAATGCCTGCCTGGTGCAATGCAATAACATCAGTGTAACCTTCTACCAGCAAGCATTCGTCAGCTTTATCTATCGCCATCCTCGCAAAATAAGATCCATATAAAAGTTTGCTTTTTACATAGATATCATTTTCAGGCGTGTTGATATATTTCGGTGCCTTATCATTATTTTTTATAAGCCTTGCACCAAACCCAACAATTTTTCCGCTCGGGTTATGCACGGGAAAAATTATTCTTCCGCGATAATTATCTGCGGGCTTTTCATCTCTTATTGCTACAAGCCCGCTCTTTTGTAAATACTCAAGATTGAATTGCGAATCAAGAGCAGCCTTTGCAAAACTATCTCTTGCCGAAGGATTGAAACCCAATTGAAATTTTTTTATTATCTCTTCTCTAAAACCTCTCTGCTTTAAATAACTTAACCCAACATCCTGTCCCTCATCATTATTAAATAAAATATCTGTAAAATATTTTTGCGCAAAATTATTTATGGCATAAAGGCT
>DATCOF010000142.1:0-7118 GCA_036564845.1 Chitinophagaceae bacterium
CCCGGTTGCCCGCCAAGACCGGAAGCTGTGTTGGATGGTTTTATGAAAGTGCAGGAGTTGGTGGGTAAAGAAAGTATAAGAAGACGAAATTCTGAGCAGTATAAACAATTACTTGAGAGTTATGGAATACAATAAAATGTAAAATTAAAAATGAAAAAGGTCAATAATCCTCAGCTTTATTTTTTGCATTTTACATTTTGAATTTTACATTATGCATTTGAACAACGAGCTAATAAGGCAAAGACTAACAGAAAAATTTGGCGATCAGTTAATTGATTGGGAAGAGCCTTATGGCATGCTTACTTTCACAGCAGCAAAAGATTTAAATCTTAAAGTGCTTCAATTTTTATTTGATGATACTGAATTGAGATTTCAATTCCTTACTGATATTACTGCAGTGCATTATCCCGATAATATTGGAAAAGAATTAGCGGTTGTTTATCATCTTCATAATCTCGTTGATAATATTCGTATCCGTTTTAAAGTATTCACTGATATTAATAAGCCTGACGTTTTCAGCGCAACAGCATTGTATCAATCCGCCAACTGGATGGAAAGAGAAACCTTTGATTTTTACGGGGTGAATTTTGTTGGCCATCCTAATTTAAAAAGAATATTGAATGTTGATGACATGGAATATTTTCCAATGAGAAAAGAATTTCCTTTGGAAGACCAGAGCAGGCTTGATAAAGATGATGAGATGTTTGGAAGAGGTTAGAGAAATAAAATTTAATTATGTTCAAGGATAATAGATTTGTGTTTGGTCTCATTGTCCTTATTTTTATTTCTTTTGTTTTCCTTGTATGGTTTCTACTTAGTAAAGTTCAATTTGGAGACAATGCAGACGAAATGAAAATTAAAACAGAAAAAACAAAATAATTCTTTTTAGAAATTGAAAACAGAAGAGCATATTAAATTACCACAGGGCAGTCTTGAAAAACAGACAACAACTTTAAACTTCGGCCCTACGCATCCTGCCACCCATGGCGTGTTTCAAAATATTGTGGAGCTTGATGGCGAACGTGTGATAGATGCTACACAAACCGTAGGATACATTCACCGTGCCTTTGAAAAAATCGCAGAACGGCGTCCTCTTTACCAGATAACAACTCTTTTAGACAGGATGAATTATTGCTCATCGCCTATCAATGATATGGGATGGCACATCACCTGCGAAAAATTATTAAAAATAAAAACGCCAAAGCGTGTTGATTATTTGCGGATAATTATCATGGAGCTGGCACGCATTTCCGATCATCTTATTTGTAATTCTATTGTTGGTGTTGACTCCGGTGCCTATACAGGATTTTTGTATGTGATGCAATACCGCGAGCATATCTATGAAATTTATGAAGAAGTTTGTGGCAGTCGTTTAACAACCAATATTGGCCGTATCGGTGGCTTTGAAAGAAATTTTACCAACACCGCTTTTGAAAAACTGGAGAAGTTTATTAAAGAGTGGCCGGCGGTTTTAAAAGAGTTTGAAAACCTTTTTACCCGCAACCGCATTTTCATGGAACGCACAATTGGCTGTGGTCCTATTGGTGCTGAGCGTGCGTTGAATTATGGTTTTACCGGTCCCAATCTTCGTGCAGCCGGTGTTGATTATGATGTGCGTGTTCACACACCTTACAGCAGTTACGAAGATTTTGATTTTACAATTCCTGTGGGAACAACCGGTGATTGTTACGACAGGTTTTTAGTTCGCAATGGAGAGATGCATCAAAGTTTGGAATTAATAAAACAGGCATATAAAAAAGTGCAGGAGTTTAAAGGAGCAGATGCAGATGTTTTTCATGCTGATATTCCTGAATATTATTTGCCTGATAAAAAAGATGTGTATACAAAAATGGAAGCGCTCATTTATCATTTTAAAATAATAATGGGTGAAACAGATATTCCTGCAGGCGAATTATACTCTGCAGTAGAAGGTGGAAATGGAGAGCTTGGTTTTTATTTGATAAGTGATGGGGGAAGAAGCCCGTACCGACTGCATTTCCGCAGGCCTTGTTTTATTTATTACCAGGCATTTACTGAGTTGATAAAAGGAGGAATGTTAAGCGATGCAGTTATTACGATGAGCAGTTTAAATATTATTGCAGGCGAAATGGATGCATAAAAATTAAAAATTAAAAATGTAAAATTTTGCATTTTACATTTTGCATTAGAATATGATACAATTTTCAAAGGAGAAATTAAATAAAGTAAATGAGCTGATGTCTCATTATCCGCAGGGCAAACAAAAAAGTGCTTTACTGCCAGTGTTGCATTTGGCACAGCAGGAGTTTGGCGGATGGCTTGATGTTAGCACGATGGATTATGTTGCTTCTTTGTTCAACATACAACCGATTGAAGTGTATGAAGTGGCTACATTTTATTCAATGTATAATTTAAAACCTGTAGGCAAATATATTTTCGAGGTTTGTCAAACAGGTCCATGCATGGTTAACGGAAGTGATAATATTATTGAGTACATCAAACAAAAATTAAATATTAGTGTTGGTGAAACAACACAGGATGGATTGTTCACTTTAAAAACGGTTGAATGCCTTGGTGCATGCGGCTATGCGCCGATGATGCAAATGGGTAAAACGTATCGTGAGCATCTTACAAAAGAAAAAGTAGATCAAATAATTAATGAATGTGTGAATAATTTATATGCCTAAGATCTACGAATATCTTGGTTTGATATTTTTCTTTTATTCCGATGAGCATTTGCCAATTCATGTGCACGTTTCTTCCGCAGAGTATGAAAGCAAATTAGAATTAGAATTTGAGAATGGTAAATTAAAAAAAATAAAATAAAATCAAAGAATGTAAAAGGGAGATTCCCATTACCTTCAAAAGAAATGAGAGAGGCTATAAAGTTTGTTAGAAAATATTATGAAGGCATAGTTGAAAAATGGACGACATTTTTCGTTAAAAATAAAAAGGTAAGTTGCGAAATAATAAAAAAAAAATAAGTGAGATGAAGTCTATAGCTGTTAAAGAGGTTACATACATTGATGGATATAAATTAGAAATTGTTTTTACGAATGACAAAAAGAAGCTTGTTGATTTTCAGCAGTTCTTAACAACGCATAGCCATCCTCAATATAATAAGTATAAGAAAACAGAAAATTTTAAGCGGTTCAAAATTGAAAATGGTAATGTGATTTTGGGAAAAGATTGGGATATAATTTTTCCCGTGTATGATTTATACCAGGGAAGGATAAATTAATATTTGTTGGTATGTCAAAAAAATTATTATTAGAAAAAGTAAATGTAGAAGGCATCCGCGGCTACGATGTATATCGCCGTGAAGGAGGTTACAAAAGTGTGGAGAAAGCTTTAAAAATGTCTCCCAATGATATTGTTGAAGAGGTAAAGAGAAGTGGCCTTAGAGGCCGTGGTGGCGCAGGTTTCCCCACAGGAATGAAGTGGAGTTTTTTGGCAAAGCCCGAAGGTGTTGCAAGATATCTTGTTTGCAATGCTGATGAAAGTGAGCCCGGAACTTTTAAAGACCGCTACCTGATGGAATTTCTTCCGCATTTATTAATTGAAGGAATGATCGTTTCATCATTTGCATTGGGAAGCAATGTTTCTTACATCTACATCCGCGGAGAATATGATTGGGTTACTGATATTTTAGATGTTGCCATTGCAGAAGCAAAACAAAATGGTTTTCTCGGAAAAAATATTTTAGGCAGCGGATTCGATTGTGAAATTTACACACACCGTGGCGCAGGTGCTTACATCTGCGGAGAAGAAACTGCATTGCTCGAAAGCCTTGAAGGTAAAAGAGGTTTGCCAAGAATTAAACCTCCATTCCCAGCAGTAAAAGGTTTGTATGGTTGTCCCACTGTTGTAAATAATGTTGAAACGTTGGCAGCAGTTGTTCCGATAATTAATGAAGGCGGAGATGCCTATGCAAAAATTGGTGTAGGCAAATCAACCGGAACAAAATTGATGAGTGCCTGCGGCAACATTAATAAGCCCGGAGTTTATGAAATTGATATGACCATCTCTGTGGAAGAATTTATTTACAGCGATGAATATTGCGGTGGCATTGCCAATGGAAAAAAATTAAAGGCATGCATTCCCGGCGGTTCATCAGTGCCTATTCTTCCTGCTAATTTATTGTTGACAACCGCAAAAGGAGAAAAGAGATTGATGAACTATGAAAGCCTTTCTGATGGCGGTTTTGCAACCGGTTCAATGATGGGTAGTGGCGGCTTTGAAGTTTTGGATGAAGACCAGTGTGTGGTTCGTCATACAATGTCGCTGGCAAGATTTTATCGTCATGAAAGTTGCGGACAATGTTCTCCATGCAGGGAAGGAACAGGTTGGATGGAAAAAATATTAATTAAGCTTGAAAGCGGAAAAGGTGAATTAAAAGACATCGATCTCTTGTGGGATATTCAAAGAAAGATAGAAGGCAATACAATTTGTCCTTTGGGTGATGCAGCGGCATGGCCTGTGGCAGCAGCGATAAGACATTTCAGGGATGAGTTTGAGTGGCATGTTTTGCAGCCCAAAGAATGTTTGACAAGAAATTACGGACTGGCACATTATGCTGATCCGATTGAAGTAGTTGCATAATTAAAAATGTAAATGGCAGAAGAACAACAAAAGTTTAAAGTAACAATAGACAACATTACTATTGAAGTGCCTGTAGGTACAACAATTTTAAATGCTGCGAGAATGATTGGTGGTGAAGTTGCACCGCCTGCAATGTGCTACTACACTCACTTAAAAGACAGTGGCGGTAAGTGCCGTACGTGTTTGGTAGAAGTAAGCAAAGGCTCAGAAAAAGATCCACGCCCAATGCCAAAGTTGCTTGCATCATGCAGAACAACTGTTATGGATGGGATGGAAGTAAAAAATATTACCAGCGAAAAAGTGTTGGATGCAAGAAAAGGTGTTGTTGAATTTTTATTGATCAATCATCCGCTTGATTGCCCTATTTGTGACCAGGCAGGCGAATGTGATCTGCAGAATTTAAGTTACGAACATGGCGCAGTGCAAACACGTTATGAATTTGTAAGAAGAACTTTTGTAAGAGAAGATATAGGTCCATACATTCAACTGCACATGACCCGCTGCATTCTTTGTTACCGTTGTGTTTATGTCGCCGATCAAATTACGGATAAAAGAGTTCATGGAATATTGGACAGGGGAGATCATTCAGATATATCAACTTATATTTCTAAAGCAATTGAAAATGATTTTAGCGGCAACATGATCGATGTTTGTCCTGTTGGTGCATTAACAGATAGAACTTTCCGTTTTAAAAATCGTGTTTGGTTTTTAAAACCTATGGATGCTCATCGTGACTGTGATAAGTGTTGCGGTAAAGTGACAATCTGGAATCGTGGCGACGAAGTATATCGCGTTACTGCACGCAAAGATCAATGGGGCGAAGTGCAAACACTGGAAGACGGAAAGCCAGGCTGGATCTGCAATACATGCAGGTTTGAAAAAAAGAATACGAATGATTGGGTGATTGAAGCGCCAACAAAAATTGATCGCCATTCAGTTATTGCACAAGGGCATTATGCAGGAAATGTTGGAATGGTAAAGCCTCCTGATCCTATAAATAAAGTATTAGCAGGCCGCAGCCCGCATTTGCTTTTAAATATTCATGATCAAAGCGAAGTGAACACACCCGGAGTGCATTTAAGTGAAATTGAAGGGCCATCAGTGTATGAAACTTTTAATGGTGAACCTCATGCACAAGGCCATAATGTGACAGATGTAAAAATTGGAGAAGGACCGAATAAAAAAGGAACAGATTCAACAAACCCTCATAAAAAAATGCAAAATGAAAAATGAAAAAGCGGGAGGTTACATTTTACATTTTGAATTTTACATTTTGAATTTTAACTTATGTTGTTAGCAATTGATTGGATAGTTTTTATTGAGAAATTAGTTTTGATAATCGCTGTAGTAAGCGGATCATTGGTAATTGCAATGTATTCAACATGGGCAGAACGTAAAGTGGCAGCCATTTTGCAGGATCGTCGCGGACCAACACGGGCCGGCCCTTTTGGTTTGTTTCAACCGCTTGCTGATGGTTTAAAATTATTTTTTAAAGAAGAGATCATCCCCAATTTTTCATCTAAGTTTTTATTTATTCTTGGCCCATGCCTGGCAATGCTTACCGCCATGATGGTGGGTGCAGTAATTCCATGGGGAAATTATATTCATTTATTTGGCAGGGATATTTCGTTGCAAATTGCTGATGTAAACATTGGAATTTTGTATGTTTTTGGTGTAGTGAGTATGGGTGTTTACGGAATCATGATCGGTGGATGGGCAAGCAATAATAAATTTTCTTTGATGGGAGCATTAAGAGCTGCATCACAGATCATAAGCTACGAACTGGCTATGGGACTGGCTTTGATAGCCTTGCTGATGGTAACAGGAACATTGAGTTTAAAAGAAATGGTTGGCGGGCAAATGGATCATTGGTGGAATATCTTTAAACAGCCTCTTGGGTTTTTGATCTTTTTAATTTGTGCATTTGCAGAATGTAACCGCACACCATTTGATCTTGCGGAAGCAGAGAATGAATTGGTTGGCGGCTATCATACAGAGTATTCATCCATGAAACTGGGCTTTTATTTATTTGCAGAATACATCAACATGTTCTTGAGCAGTGCCGTTATGGTTAGTCTTTTCTTTGGTGGCTACGATATTCCGTTTGTGAATGATGTTCATCTTGCAGAAAATATTGGCGCCAACTGGGCAGCCATTTTACAGGGGATTTGTTTGTTCGGTAAAATTATTTTATTCCTGTTGTTGTTTATGTGGGTACGATGGACGATACCAAGATTCAGGTACGATCAGTTAATGAATCTTGGATGGAAAATATTAATTCCGTTGGCAATATTTAATATGGTAATAACAGGTGGGTTGATATTATTAAAATTAAATCACTGGCATTTCTAAAATATATTTGCACCCGAATGATTTTAACGCAGGAAAATATTAAGAAAGTTGTGCAGCATTATTTTAAAGATAAGCCCGTTAACAAAGTGTATTTATTTGGCAGCTATGCAAGAGGAGATGCTAAAGAAGATAGTGATGTTGATTTGATATTTTCTTTAGTTAAAAATACAAGAATAAGTTATTTC